>DATEJX010000363.1:0-17930 GCA_035277785.1 Candidatus Angelobacter sp.
AGGCAAAAAACTACCCGGAATCTTCATCCCGGGTAGTGTCTTTTGCTCTGCTCAAGCGTGGCTTATTTCCTCTTGCGAGTGATAAAGCCGGTTACAAGTGAGCCCATGCCCAAAAGTCCTAACAGGGGCAGCGGAGAAGCAGTTTGAGGCAGCTTCTGTCCTGCGCTTGCGTTGGCATTCTGGTCAGAAGCGCTGGCGGCATTCTGATCACTTGAAGGCGTCTGGCTGGCTGTGCTGGAAGCGGCATTCTGGTCAGAAGAAGTCGTGCTCTGGCCAGCGGCGCTGCTCGTAGCATTCTGGTCAGTGGAACTCGCGGCGCCAGGAGTGGTAGTGCTGGACTGTCCTGAAGCTGCACTCTGGTCAGTGGTGCTTGGAGTCGTAGCTGCCGATCCGGTCGCGCTCTGATCATTGGAACTCGGCGGAACAGAAGCTGTACTGCCCGCGTTTGCATCATTCGTCGCCGGAGGCTGAGAGCTGGGCGAGGTGGTTGATGCGCTGCCCGCAGCACTCTGATCCGCTGGCGGGGTGGTTGATGTGCTCGTCGTGCTCTGGTCAGCCGGTGGCTGCGTGCCTGATGTGGCTGAATTTGGCGGAACAGAAGCAGTACCGCCCGAGTTTGCATCGGTCGTGCTCTGCGGCGAGCCTACTCCGGTGCTCGAAGGATTGGTGTTTACCTGGTTCGTGCTGCTCGTGCTAGCAGAACTGGAAGGCGTCTGGCTGTTATCCGGCGGATTCGTGCTGGACGGAGCCGTGCTGCTGGCCGGAGGCGTCGTGCTGGACGGAGTCTGCGTGGCGCTTCCGCTGCTCTGGTCAGTAGTTGAGGTCGTGGTGCTCGTGGTGGTTGATTGAGTGGTGCTTGGCGCTGCTGCACCGCTCGCGGCTCCCGCGCCCATGCTTCCAGCCGACTGCTGGTTGGTGCATGTGTCAGAGATTACGTTTACAGAACTCACTTGCAGAGAGCCGTCAGATCCCTGAGTTCCGGTGATCTCCACCTGGTGCGCATCATTTGGTTTCAACGTGCCGTTGTCGCCGTTCACGTTGATCGTCTGGCCGTTATCCGTAGCAAGAGTCCAGTTGCCTCCGGACTGCTTCAGGCAGCCGCGCATCGTGGTCTGTTGACCTGAGCTTGACGTCGAACTGCTCGTCGCTGTGCCTGGCGCTGTCTGGCTGGAGGGCATTTGTGAGGTTGTTGACGGACTCGATTGGTCCGTCGATGATGGCTGTTGCGCGGATGGCTGCTGCGCGGACGGCTGCTGCTGGTCCGGTGTTGCGGACGTGCTGCTGCCTGTCTGGGCGAAGGCCATGCCTGAGGCCAACATTACGGCCAATAAGAGTTTCCTGTTCATATCTGTGCTCCTTCGATGTATCACTGCCCGTCGGGCTCGTCGAGTGGTCTCAGTACGCTTGCGCGATTCTTAAGACCGTGTAGGGTTAGAGAGTAGTAAATAGAGTTGGGTTGACTCATCCAGCGCATTAAAGCAGAGCTGAAACTGTTAAAATTTCTGAAGCAACCTTCTGGCCCACAATGCTCTTCCCTCCAGGAAATCACGCTTCCACTTTGCCGGACGACGCGGCATGGATGCAGCTTGCGCTGGAGCAGGCGCAACTTGCGTTCGCGACAGGCGAAGTACCGGTCGGGGCCGTGGTGGTCAGAGATGGACAGCTTGTAGCAACCGGGTTCAATCGGAATTTAATGGACCATGATCCAACTGCTCACGCCGAAGTGGTTGCGCTTCGTCAGGCAGCAGCGTTGTTGGGCAATCATCGCCTTCCCGGCTGCACTCTGGTCTGCACGATTGAGCCCTGCGCCATGTGCGCTGGAGCCATGGTCCACGCCCGGATTTCCCGCCTGGTTTACGGAGCTGCTGATCCAAAGGCTGGAGCCGCCGGTTCAGTGCTGGACATTACCAGCAATCCTCGACTGAACCACCGGATTGAAGTCGTCTCCGGGGTGCTTCTAGACCAGTGCTCTGAATTGCTCAAGAACTTTTTTGCCGAAAGAAGAAAATTAGCTGAAGAACCGGCGCAGTAAGTAAGGGGCATTGAGTAACGAATCATAGAGTAGGCGGCACGTACGCTCCTCGCCGTCTTACTTCCGCCAGCCATTCTTTGTGAGGATAGTTCGAGGCTAAGAGGCTCTTGATCTCGCTTTCAATGTCATATTCCACGCGTCGTATCTCTGGTCGGTCATCTGTTAACAGCAGATAACAAGCCCTGGGATCGCCATCGTAAGGCATTCCAACACTTCCGCTGTTGCTGACCGTGAAGTTGGAAAATTCGCGGATAAATGGCCTGTGAATGTGGCCATAAACGACCGTTTTCGCGCCAAGCGAACCATATACACTTTCCAGCGCCGCATCGTCGGCTGGATCCGTCGGTGCCTTCCACAGATCCCCGGGAGCGGCATGCAGTAGCACCAACTCACCCTGTCTGAGTTCCATCGGCAGAGATTGCAGCTGCTTCATACGAGGCTCACCGATCAAGTCCCTTGTCGCCACGGCGCACTCCTCGATCATCTTCAACAGCGAGCTCAGCTTCGGAGCTTCGGTCAGCATGCGCTTTATACCGTCTGTCTTCCAAAGCACCTCGTCGGTGTTGCCTACCACCCCTGGCCAGCCCAACTCAGCAACCCGGTCCATCACTTCAGCGGCGTTGCTGCCCCCATATGGCAAGTCTCCTCCCTGGAGCACCAGATCTGGCGCTTGCGTGCGGAGATCTGCTATGACCGCCTCTAGGGCAGTGAGGTTGCCGTGGATATCAGAAACAATAGCAATTCGCATGAAATAACGCTCATGTTCTGCTTTGAGTCTTTGGTCTGTACTGAATGCTGAGCGTTAATTGCTGAGTGAATTTCATGGCGGAGAGGGAGGGATTCGAACCCCCGATACCCGTTAAGGTATGGCCGCTTTCGAGGCGGCTCGTTTCAACCACTCACGCACCTCTCCGCGTCGTGTAGAAATGTGGTCGCAAGTATTTTAGCAGGTGTGTAGTTCCGGATTCTCTCATCAGCAAGCGCAAAAGTACCAGAACTAAACTCATATCCAACGGTTTGGCCGAGGGTAAGTTTCGGCTTCACCATGCGATCCCTCAAATAAAAAGCACCGCCTTTGGCAGCGGTGCTTTCAGAAACATCACAGAGTTTAACTTACACTTTCAGATTCATTGCATTCGGCAAGACAAAGTAGAAGAACAAGCCGATAAGGATCAGGTAAGCCAGCACTATCAACGTCCATGCCATGTTATGCCGGATGACCTCACCTTCACTGCGCACGAAACGGCTGGTGGAAACGCCCACACTGGCTGTCTGCGGAGCAATGGGCTTGCCGACTTCGGCTCCCAGTGAGTTCAGGGTAGGACCAAGCAGGACAGGCAAACCGAGCAGCCTGCCGGTGACCGCCTGAATTGGACCAAACATGGCGTTCGTCGAAGTATTACTACCTGAGAGCGCCACTCCAATCCAGCCGAGGATAGGAGCCAGAATCACAAATGGCCAGCCGACTTTCGAGAATCCAAACGCAAGGGAGTTTGCGATTCCTGCGAACACAAAGATGTACGCGACGGCGAAGATGAAGAACGCCACCAGCAATGCGCCCCACATCTGCTTGAAAGTTCTGGCGAATACCTTCTTCAATATCTCGCCGCTTGGACGCAGGAAAAGCACAATAATGATCCATGAGGCAAGGATTGATGTGCCACCGCTCAACGGGTTGAAGTTGAAGGTTGAAGCTATCGGCTTGTGAGTGACCGATGAAACCGCAGAAACGGTCCACTTTTGCGCAAACTTGCCGGGCAAATGTGACCAGGGACCAGTCCACAACACCACCACAATGATAAGAATGATGTAGGGGAGCCACGCGCGAAGTGCGCCACCTGTGCCGAGGTCCTGCGATCCGCCTTTGCTTCCCGAGACACTTCCACCGCTGGTTGAGCTGCTGCTCTGAGCCGCTGCCTCCGCTCGTGCCTGTTGTTCAGAAATTATCTTGCCACCGAAGGCACGGATATTCTTCGGTCGCCAAACCTTCACGAACAGCAACAGCACCCAGAATGAAACCAGTGCGCCGCTCAAGTCTGGCAGGTAGGGGCCGAGATAGTGCGCCACCGGCCACTGTCCAACGATGTAAGACAGCGATCCGACCAGCGCCAGCGGCCAGGCTTCCACCAGTCCATCCCATCCACTGACCAAATAAATCAGAACGAAAGGCGGTAGAAGAGCCAGGATGGCGACCATATCGCCAATCGAAGCCGAAAGTGAAAGCATCGGCAATCCTGTGACCGCAGCCAGAGCCAGAACCGGAGACCCGAGAGCGCCGTACGACACAGGCGCATTGTTGGCCAGAGCGGCCACGCGTATAGCTTCGAGATCGGCGATGCCGAGTCCAACCAGGATGGGTACTACCACTGCCCACGGATATCCAAATCCGACGAGCCCTTCCAGAAGCGCACCGAACGCCCACGCCAGCATCAGCGTCTGGATACGCACATCTACGGTGGCTTGATTGATCATCCAGCTCTTGAACCGGTCAAAGTCACCTGTCAACACCAGAGTGTTGAAAATGATCAGGCCCCAGAAGGTGATCCAGTCAATGGTCCACGCGCCTTGAAGACCGCCGTAAAAGTAGGATTGTAAGCTCTGACCCGCCGGCGCGTGCCAGCCGTAAATGGCAATGAGGATTGTGATAGCTCCAGCAATAATGGTGGCCAGCCATGCCGTCATGCGAAGCACAGCGAGCATGAACAACAGAGCAGCAAGAGGAATCAACGCCAGCAGGATGGTCGACCACATGCTCCCGGTGGGCGTCAGAATTTGTTGAAACATTCTCCTGAACCTCGAAAATTTAAATTGAAGTTCGACAAATGAACAGATCGCCGGACGCACGCTGGCTCCAGCAGCCGGCCGTTCGTGTCACGATTTTGCAGACAAACTAATGCGCGGAATACTCTCCTCCGTGGAGGCGATTCTGTCAAGTGTTACCTTTAAAAAAAGTTTTGCCCTTACAAAACGGCGGATGGTCAGCAACGATGCTTACCCTTTGACGGCTCCCACTGTGAATCCGGCAATAAAGCGATCAAGGAAAAGATTGTAGAGAAATGCAATCGGCAGACTGGCAATAAGGCAGGCCGCCATCAGGGAACCCCAGTAGTACACATCGCCTCGAATGAGAAAAATGGGAATCCCTACACCCACCATCTGATTCTGCTCCGGTGAGATGAAGGTCAGCGCGTAAACAAATTCCTGTGTTACCAGTGTGAACGTAAAGATTACTACGGTTAAAATGCCGGAGGTGGAAATCGGTACAACCATTTTTACGAATGCTCCGAAACGCGTAAGACCGTCCACCATGGCTGCATCTTCCAATTCCCTGGGAATAGACTTAAAAAATCCCATCAACAGCCAAATGGAAAACGGCACGGTAAAACTGGGATACACCACGACCAGGGACCAAATCGTGTCCTGAAGGCCAAGAGTGGCGATCACGCGCGAGAGCGGAATGAAGAGCAAAGTGGGAGGGATCAGATAGGTCAGGAAGATCAGCACACCCAATCGTTGTCCCCAGCGACCAGTGAGTCGCGTGAGTGCATACGCAGCCGGAATGGAAAGCAGCAGTGTAATCGCCACTACAATCACGCCAACCAGCGCGGTATTTCCCAGCCAACGTACGTACATCGTCTGCTGGAACAGGAATTTCAGATGTTCGAGAGTGGGCTTGGCGTTAAAAATGAAAGGGTTGTTGTTCAGGTCATACAGGTCGCTGTTTTGCTTGAAGGTGGTAATGACCATCCAGTAGAACGGAAAACCCAGCGTCACTACGGAAAAAATCAGAATTGCCCAATGCAGCACCTTGCCGCCGACTTTGCGGGGAGTGAGCTTGTTCATCACACCACCTCCGCCCGATGCGCGACGCGCAACATGAAGTAGGCAATCACAACCAGCAAAGGCACCAGGAAGAGCGATACGGCTGCTCCGGCGGCCAGGTCGCTTCCCAGAATGCCGGTGAAGTACGCGTATGAAGGCAATACCTGAGTGGAATCGAACGGCCCTCCGGCGGTGAGGATGTAAACCACTGTCATGTCAGTGAAGGTGAAGATGATGCCGAACAATACTGCAACGTTAATGATCGGCAGCATCATGGGGATATTCACTTGAAACAGCGTGCGCCAGAAGCCGGCGCCATCAATCGCCGCAGCCTCTGGAATTTCTTTTGGTATAGCGGTGAGTCCGGCGAGCATGATTACGGTTGAAAATGGCAACAGACGCCAGCTATGCACCAGGATCACAGATGCCATAGCGAGATGGGGTTCGCCCAGCCACATGGGCGCGCTATACGGCTTATAGAGATGAACAGCAACCAGGACCCAGTTAATCACGCTATACAGCGAGTCGAGGATCCATTTCCAGCCAATCGCTCCAAGCGAAATAGGTGCTACCCACGGCAGCAGAATCAGAAAGCGAACCAAACCTCTTCCCCGGAACTTCTTTTCCAGCGCAATTGACAAGATTGTGGATCCCACAATCACAATCACCTGCGAGAAAAACGTGAAGATGAATGAATTTTTCAGAGAAGTGATGAAGCTAGGGCTTTGAACAATGCTCCTGAAGTTGTCCAACCCCACGAAATGCATTCCGGTGCTGCCGATTCGTACGTCACTGAAGGCGTAAAGAACTGCGAGTACAAAAGGGCCGCCAATGATCAGAGCCAGATACAGAACGGCAGGAGCAAACATCAGAGCGCCCAGCAACGGGCTTTGTGCTGCTCCGGCTGATTTAACCTTGCTCCACTTAGGCTTTGTAGGAGGCGCTGCAGCGGAAGCAGTCCCGTTCCCTTCCGCATCTGTTGCTTCAGAATTCTGTACGGGATTTATTGCCATGCCATGGCCCTCGCCGGAACTTTCTTTTCCGTGTTGCGATCGAAGAATTTCAGGCGACGTTCTGGCACGGCGAAATCGTAGGTCTTGCCGATTTCAAACTCGTGTCCAAAGAGCAGGCGCGACACAGCCTTCTTTCCGTCAAAGCGACCGCCCACCAGAAGGCCCGACAATATCCAGTCCGCTCCAAGATATTCGATATTTTCTACGTGAAATTTGAGAGGCACCTTGTGCGTGTCCGTAATGGCTTCAGCAACCCTGAAGTGCTCGGGCCGGAATCCGACAATCACGTCCGTGTCCTCAATCAGGTTCATAGGTGGCGAGCCCAGGAATGTTGCCACAAACGTATCGGCAGGATCGTCATAAACCTCAGTGGGACTGCCGATCTGCCGCACATAGCCTTTGTGCAGCACAACAATCCGATCTCCCATGGCCATTGCTTCCACCTGGTCATGCGTGACGTAAATGGTGGTGGTGCCGATACGGCGATGGAACCGCTCCAGTTCCTCGCGCGCGCTGGCCCGGAGCTTGGCGTCAAGATTCGATAGCGGTTCATCAAGCAGAAAGACCGATGGCTCGCGGACGATGGCTCGCGCAAGAGCCACTCTCTGGCGCTCACCTCCGGAGAGCTCACGAGGCTTCCGGTGCAGCAGATGATTGATGCCGAGCAGAGACGCTGCCCACCCCACCTTTTCTTTGTGAGTGTGCTTGGGAACTTTTTGAGCTTTCAGCGGAAAGGCAATGTTCTTGTAAACCGTGAGGTGCGGGTAAAGCGCGTAGCTTTGGAAAACCATGGCAATGCGGCGTTCGCGCGGTGAAAGATCATTCACCACGCGCCCGCCGATCAGGATCTCGCCGGCCGTGGGTGTTTCCAGGCCGGCGATCATGCGAAGGAGAGTAGTCTTGCCGGAACCCGAAGGTCCCAGGAAAACCAGGAACTCCCCTTCGTGGCCCTCGAGATTTACATCGTTTACTGCTCCTTGCTCTCCTTGTTTGAATACTTTGGTCAGGTTACGTGTTTGAACAACAGCCATCCATCCCCCGTGTTACTTGGATCGTCCAAAAATACGCTTGTACTCTTGCTCGGCCGCTTTGGCCGCGTTCTCAGGCGTTTCATCGCCGCGCGCGACTTTAGCAAACATGGTGGGAATGATCCAGGCGCGGAATGCCTGGTCAATGGCCGCAGTCGCGTACCCCGGGTAGCCCACGTTCGTCGCCCAGGTCAGCACATCTCCCAGAACGGCATACTTGTTCGGCGGAGTCGCACGAGGATCATTGGCGATTTCCTGCTTCAGGTTCGGCACCGTCTTGGGGAAGCATGGGAAGTTGTAGAACTGGCCGGCAGTGAAGCCATCGTGGAACCCATCAATGTAATCGATCAGGAATTGTTGGGCCCCTTCCTTGTTCTCAGAGAAGTTCCAGGTCACGTAGCAATCCATCACGTGTTCTGCAGCAATCCGGCGTACCGGGCCTTGCGGCGCTTTACAGATCATGATGTGACTGTCCGTGGGCATGTGCTCCCGCTCGGTCTGCCTGGTTACTGAAATGGCATTTGCGATGTATGAAGTCTTGCCCGAAACCATGGCGCGGTTGTTCGATGACGGATCCCAACTGAATATCTCAGGCGTCATCGTCTGCTGAAAGAGCTCCTTCCCGAATTTCAGCGCGTCAATGGTCTGCTTGGAATTGATGGTCACATTCCCTTGCTCATCCTGCTCCGCTCCGCCAAAGGACCAGAGAAGCGCGCGCAGCGCCATGCTGGAGTCCAACTCCTGCGACATGCCTATGCCGATGGGATGACCGGATTTATCCTTGATCTTCTTCCCGCCATTCAGAAGGTCATCGTAAGTGTTGGGGCCATTCGGGAATCCCGCCTCCGCCCACCAATCCTTGTAGTAGTTCCCGGGATCAGGAACGTAGGAGTCTGAAAACGCAAAATACTTTTTCGTCTTCGGGTTGTAAGTTGACTTGTGCGCCAGATCAATTTTCTTGCCATGCTTTTTCTCGACCTCCTGATAGACATGTGACATGTCAATCACCTGGTCTTCAAAAGCCGCAGGCGGCGAGAGGAACATGAACAGATCATGCCCCTTCTTGGCAGACACCTCGGATGCGGCACGCGCCGGCAATTCATTGAGGTTGATGTGGTCCACCATTACATTGGTGTTGTGTTTCTGGCCCCACTGTTTGCAAAAAGTGTTGTCAAACCAGGTGTCATAGGCAGGAACAAAGTGGCTCCATTGCGCAATCTTCAGCGTCTTCTGCTGCGCGGCAGCGCGCTCTGGGAACAGGAATGCCGGACCGAGCGCACCGGCAGTAATGCCACTTGCACCAGCTAACTTGAAAAAGTCTCTTCTCGATACACCCTTGCCCTTCTTCTTGTCTTCTTCCTTCATTAACGCCTCCTCAGTTCAGCGTGCACAACCGTTCCGTGATTTGTACGGCTTACTGCAGTTCCTGTTCTGCTAGACGAAAACCTATTTCTCTTCCCCGAACCTCTTGATGTCTTCTGGTGCGTCCTTCACGACCACCTTCTTATTTCCCTGCACCATGACACGTATCTGCTCCACGACGTCGGGATTCGCCAGGGTAGTCACGTCACCGGTATCCATCTGGTTGGAGATGGCAGCCAGCACGCGCCGCATGATTTTACCTGAACGTGTCTTCGGCATGTCCGGGACAACATGCACTTTTCGAGGACGCGCAATCTTACCGATTTGTGTCTCAATCGATTCAGTGACTTTCTTTTCCACTCCAGCGGAATTGGGAACGCCCGGCTTTAGCGACACATATACCTCAGGCACCCTGCCTTTCACTTCGTCCGCCACCGGGATCACTGCCGCCTCAGCCACTTCTTGCACCGTGAGACAGGCTGATTCGAGTTCCTTTGTTCCCAAGCGATGGCCGGCAACATTGATCACGTCGTCCACGCGGCCCAGAATGCGGAAATATCCATCCGGAGCCTGCACCGCGCCGTCGCCGGCGAAATAAGGCCAGTCATGCCAATCCTTGCTTTGCTTGTCCTTGTTATATTTCTGGTAGTACTGCCGGACAAACCGCTCGCGATCGCCCCAGATGGTCTGGAAGATCCCGGGCCAGGGATTGCGGATACAAATATTGCCGGCCTTGCCTGAACCCGGCTTCACTTCTTTCCCTTCTTCGTCGAAGATGACGGGGTATATGCCTGGAACTGCCGGCCCGGCGCTGCCCGGTTTCATGGGATCAATCGCAGGCTTGGTGCTGCACAAGAAGCCGCCGGTCTCGGTTTGCCACCACGTATCCACAATCACGGCTTCGCTTTTGCCGACTACTTCGTGATACCACTTCCACACTTCCGGCTCGATGGGTTCTCCCACCGTGGTCATGTGCTTGAAATGATATTCGTACTTAGCGGGCTCATCCGGCCCTGCCTTGCGCAGCATGCGGATGGCTGTAGGCGATGTATGGAAGATGTTCACGTTCAGCCGGTGCGCGATCCGCCACGGTCGGCCGGCATCAGGGTAATTCGGGACACCCTCAAAAAGAACGCTGGTAGCCGCAAGAGCCAGCGGACCATAGACGATATAGGAATGGCCGGTGATCCAGCCGATATCGGCCATGCACCAGTAAACATCTTCAGGATGGACATCCTGAATAAACTTGGTAGTCCCAGCCACATAAGAAAGGTAACCGCCGGTTCCATGCTGGCAGCCCTTGGGACGTCCCGTAGTGCCGCTGGTGTACATGAGGAACAGCGGGGCCTCTGAAGGCATGGAAACCGGCTCCACAATCTGCCCGTGATATTTCCTCAGTAACTCGTCAACAAAAAAGTCGCGGTTCTGCACCATGGGCTTGGCGGAGTGATACTTCCCCGCTTCTCGCCGCCACACCAGAACCTTTTCAATCTTCTGCCCTTCTTTCTGCGAGACATCCACAGCAAGATCGGCTTTTTCCTTGTGGTCAGTCATGTGGCCGCTGCGGTAGTAGCCGTCAATCGTCACCAGCACCCGGCTTCCGGAATCGGCGGCGCGCATGCCGCAGGCCTCGCCGCTGAACCCGCCGAATACAACTGAGTGGATCAAGCCGAGACGCGCGCAGGCAAGCATGGTGACTGGAAGTTCCGGCACAACCGGCATGTGAATGGTTACGCGATCTCCGGTTTTGAGGCCGCAGAAATCGCGCAGCATCGCTGCCATCTCATTCACGCGGTAATACAGATCCTGATAGGTAATTGCCAGCGGCGGGTCCTCTTCCGGCTCACCGACAAATATGAAGGCCGCTTTGTTCCTGTATTTTTCCAGATGGCGGTCAATGCAGTTGTAGGCCACATTCAATTTGCCACCGACAAACCAACCCCAAAAAGGCGCATCGCTGGTGTCGAGCGTAGTGTGCCAGTATTGATCCCAGCTCAACAGGTCAGCGTATTCACGAAAACATTCAGGAAAATTTTTTTCCGCGAAGCGTTCATTCACAGCCGGATCGGAAACATTGGATTGGCCAATGAATTTTGCGCTCGGGTAGTAGTACTGTTCTTCTCGCCAATGGACTGCAATCTGTGCTTCAGTCAGGTCTGTCTCTTGTTCGGTGGGTTTCATCAAGCGAACGTCAGCCATGGTAATGACCTCTTCGTTATTCGAAGTCAGAGTTTTCGAACTGGAAAAGGGCCAAAGAAATGGGCCGCGATAATGCGCGGGTGGCGGTGGTTGCGCCACCCGCGCTGTTCGAAACACACTTATCGTACACCCGCGGCACCCTGAGATAACAAGTAGATGCTAGCGCCTTCCTGTCGCGGCCGCCTCCTGCCAAATCTTAACTCCCTTGGTATCCCGTAGCAGCAGCGATCCCACAATGAAGGTAAGTCCCGCAATACCCATCGGGTACCACAGGCCGGCATAGAGATTGCCGGTGGCCGCGGATACCCAGAGTCCAATGAGCGGCAATAAGCCTCCGAATACACCGTTGCCTATGTGATACGGCAATGAAAGCGACGTGTATCTGATCTTCGCGGGGAATGCTTCCACCAGGTAAGCGGCGATTGGACCATATACCATGCAGACCCAGATCATTTGGATCCAGACCAGGAATATCAGTTTCTTGGTATCTGGAGCGGGCGCGATTTTTGCCGGAACCAGATTTCCTGCGGCATCGAGAGTTTGCGGGTTCAGCACTGTAGCCCCTGTGGCCTGAGCTTTACTGCCTTTGACAGCCACGATGTTGTTTCCAACAGCATCGTGCATCGCATGATAGATGGGAAGATAGGTCACTACGGCAAGCAGGCACCCCGCCATCATGATCCATTTTCGTCCGATTTTATCTGACAACCAGCCGAAGAACGTGAACAATGGCATGCCAAACAACAATGCCCAGACGATGACTTCATTTGCGGTTTTCGGATTGACCTTCAAAATCGCCTGCATGTAAAACAGCGCAAAAAACTGACCTGTGTACCAAACCACGCCCTGTCCTGCAGTAGCGCCGAAGAGCGAAATAGCCACTTGCTTCACGTTCGGCCAATTGGTGAATGCATCTTTGAGCGGCTGGAGGGAACTCATACCCGCGCTCTTAATGGTTGCAAAGATCGGAGATTCCTGCATCTTCAGGCGGATGTACAGCGAAATGGCCACCAGAACTGCAGACAGTAAAAATGGAACGCGCCAGCCCCAACTCTTGAACGCATCCTGCGACATAGAGCTCTGGGCGCCAAGGATCACCAGAATCGAGACAAAGAGTCCCAGAGTGGCCGTGATCTGAATAAAACTGGTATAGAATCCGCGTCTGCCGTCCGGCACGTGCTCAGCCACGTAAACAGCCGCACCGCCATACTCGCCTCCCAGCGCGAGACCTTGAAGAATGCGGATCGCAATCAACGCTATCGGGGAAAACCAGCCTGCGGTGGCAAACGTCGGCAGCACGCCAATCAGAGCAGTGGCTCCGCCCATGATGCTGAGCGTGACGATGAAAGCGTACTTGCGCCCCACCAGATCTCCGATTCGGCCAAAGAACAGTGCGCCAAACGGCCGCACCACGAACCCGACCGCGAACGTCGCCAAGTAGGCCAGATACTGGAAGGTTGCATTTCCTGGTGGATAAATCAGCGGCGCGACGATGGTCGCAAGGCTGCCGAAGATATAAAAGTCGTACCACTCAATCATGGTGCCGACGGCAGAAGCAAGAATCACCATCCAGATTCTGCCAGTTGAAATCTGGTCGGATGACGTTACCTGCACGGGAACGCTCGACATAACGGCCCTCCTGGAAGAGGGGATTCAGACCGGCCAGGGCCTGCCCCTTTTGATTTGGTTAACTCTAACAGCTTGCGGCGGCGGCTGCGCACGCCATTCCGATTGTGCAAACGAGATTCCCTGCCTGGAGATCCGGCTCCGGTTTGAGTTCACCAGACCGCATATGTTCGAAAATCCTCTGCCAGAAATCGAGCGAGATAACTGTCTTTCGCCCGGGCTCGAGCCGGACAGCCCCGGGAAACAAACAGGCATATACCTCCGCTCCGGTTCATAGCAACCGGGGCACATGCTTATTTGGCCAACAAGGGTATTCGGATTATGCGTATTGTCAAGAAGAAACACCCGGCAGGTAATCAAATGGAAAAAGCATTCGCGGTAGGACCCACAAATCGCACAATCGACCCCTGCCGGGGGCGCGCGGGAAATTCGCAAAGCCCAGAAATCCCTTACACTGAGTGGAGTAGATGGAGCCTTGGTACAGCTCATTTCACTGTCTCCCTGTGAGATTAAGAGTTAAGCACTGCGGATCACCGCTTGTTCTTACGGCATTCGCAAGGATATTATTCACGAGCCCGATTTAGCCGTTCTCGCAAGACGCGTCATGCGTTCAGATCAGGAGATTTGTACTCTCGAGAGGAGATTGGCATGAGGAGTTCGTCACTTCAGTTTCGCAGTTTCATGATTTCAGTCCTTTTCTTTTTGACCTTCGGACTTCTGCAAGCTCTGGCACAAGACTCCGTCACCATCGGCATCGTGATGCCGACAACGGGACGAGAAGCAAAACCAGGGCTCTACCAGAAAGAAGGCATCGAACTCGCTATCAAGCAGATCAATGCCAAGGGTGGAATTACCGTAAAAGGCAAGAAACTTCAGGTGAAAGAAGTTTTCTATGATGACGGATCTGATTCAGCAAAGTCCGCTTCCCTGTGCGAACGTGTCATGAGCTCTGACAAAGCGACTGCCGTCATCGGCGGTTACTCAACTGCTCTGGGCGAAGCGGAATCAGTGATGCCGGACCGCTACAAGATTCCATGGATCACCGCCGGCGCCGCAGCCACCAGCATCTTCAGCCGTGGTTACAAATACACATTTGGTGCTCTCAGTCCCATTCTGCTTTTAGGGGAGACAACAGCCGAATTCCTTGGCAGTCTGGTGGATCAGGGCAAGCTCAAAAAAGGGCTCAAGATCGCAATGGTGGTGGAAAACACCGACCATGGCGCTGACTACGTCAACGGCATCAATAACTGGATCAAGCAGCATCCGGGTTACTTCACGGTAGTCCTGAGTGAGAAATTTGAACTCGGGGGCACTGATTTTTCCGGTGTGCTGCAGAAAGTGAAAACCTCAAAAGCAGACATTTTTCTGTCGGATGCGCACCTGCAGGATTACATCACGATGCAACGGCAGTACCTTCAGGCCGGCCTGCGTCACCAGGTAATCAGTTACGGCGCGCGCGGGCCGGAATCTGATGCGCGCAAGGCGCTCGGCGCGGGGACAGACTACATACTTGCTGCACTCTGGTGGTCAGACAAACTCCCGTATCCGCAGGCAAAGAAGTTCGTGGATGATTACAAAGCCGCTTACGGCAGGCCTCCGGATTCCTGGTATGCAGCAACCGCTTATGATTCCATGCGCATCTTGGCTCAGGCCATTGAGGCTGCCGGTTCTACGGACGGCTCCAAGATTCGCGACGCACTGGCTAAAGCGCAACTCAAAGGTTCGCTGCTGCCGGGACAGGTGCTCAAGTTCGGCGCCAACGGCCAGGCAGATTACCCATTCCTGGTGACGCAGAACAAGCCGGGAGACAAAGTGGATATCGTTTACCCGAAGGACGCAGCCACGGGGCCGCCGATCGCGCCAAGACCGTAAACCCAGGCCCCTTCGTCTATGACTGCAATTGATTATTTAGACCTGATCATCAAGTCCCTGCTCCTGGCGGGAATTTATGCCGCCATGGCGGTAGGAATGACGGTGATCTACGGCGTGATGAAGATTGTGAATCTTGCTCACGCCGGATTTCTCATGATGGGCGCATATTTCGCCTTCGTACTGTTCGATCGCTTTCACATCGATCCAGTACTGGGCGCGATATTCGCCCTTCCCGCTTTCTTTCTGTTTGGAATGGCGGTGCACTGGCTGCTGGTGCGTTGGCTCCCCAAATCCGATACGCCCACTCTCTCATCACTGTTGTTGATGTTTGGCTTCTGGTTGATTCTGCAAAACCTGGGCTACATGATCTTCGGCAACGAAGATTCGTCTATTCTTACGCCGCGAACCCTGGCTTCTGTGCAATTAGGCGAGATCTCCATACCCATGGTGAGCCTGATAGTGTTTGCGGCTGCTGTTGTATCACTGATTGTTTTGCAGCTCGTTTTCAACCGGAGTTGGTTCGGCCGCTCGATGCGCTCGCTCATCCAGAACCCGTATGCGGCGAAAATCGTGGGCGTGGACGATGAAAAAACAGCACGCCTTACCTTTGGCCTGGGTACTGCCTTCGCCGGATTTGCCGGCGCCCTGCTGGCAATGCTTTATTCGTTCAATGCTGATTTCGGCCGGCCTTTTCTCCTGCGGTCATTCGTGATCATCGTTCTTGGCGGGCTGGAATCAGTTTCGGGCGTGGCCATTGGAGCGCTGGTTCTGGCATTGCTGGAAACATTCAGCGTGCAGGTTCTTCCTGCCAGTTACCAGCCGGCCATTTCCTTTGCTCTTCTGGTGGTGGTGCTGATCATCATGCCGAAGGGTATTGCCGGACTGCTACAAAGAAAATTGAAGGTGACATAAACGCATGGCATTAGCTGGCGTTAGACGCTTCGCCTTCGTGCTTCCCTGGGTCATCTTGCTTGCCCTGCTCCTGCTGCCGTTGAGCGATCCAAGTTCGAACACAGTCAGGCTGCTATTTACCACCGCAGTCTGGATCATCGCCGGTATCGCATGGAACCTGGTAGGCGGCCTTGCCGGCCAGGTCTCTTTCGGCTTCGCTGTGTTTTATGGACTGGGCGCTTACGTTACAGCCTTAATGATCAATGGTGGAAGGAGCCCGTATTTTGCTTTTCTCGGTGGAATCGCAATAGCTGTTCTTGCCTCCTTCTTCGTCGGCATGCCCACTTTCCGGCTGCGAGGACCGTATTTTGCCATCGCCACGATCGGAGTTGGAGAAGCCACCCGGGTCATCATGAACAATCTCGATATCACGGGAGGCGCCAGCGGTTACCGGATCCTGGAGAAAAGAGCATTCAACCAGATTGAGCACTATTACTGTGCGATTGTGCTGATGGCTGTTGCCCTGGCAATTTCATCACTCATCGTTCACAGCAAGTTCGGACTCGCTCTTCGTGCCATTAAGCAGGACCAGGACGCAGCAGCGGCGGTAGGAGTAAACCACTATCTTTCCAAGCTGTGGATCCATGCCGTAGCGGCAGGGATGACAGGACTTGCCGGCGGACTCTACGCACGGTACCACGCCTTCATCTACCCCGGCGACGTGTTCGCCTTTCAAACCAGCATCTATATTCTATTGATACCCGTGATCGGGGGAATTGGCACTGTTTGGGGGCCGGTGCTGGGAGGAATTATCTTCGGTATTGTGGAAGAGGAGCTTGTGGTCCACTTCCCTAATATTCATCTTCTTTTGTATGGCTCGGTCCTCATTGTAATTGTATTGCTGGAACCGGATGGCCTGATCGGACTCTTGCGCAGGCTGACGCGGTTCTTCTGGAGACGACGTGAAGATTCTGGAAGTAAAGACCCTGACGAAATACTTTGGGGGCGTAGCGGCCTTGAAGGACGTGAGCTTTGAGGTGCCGGAAAAGCATATATGCGGTTTTATTGGGCCCAATGGCGCCGGCAAAACTACCCTGTTCAGTGTGATCACGGGTGCTCACAAGCCAACCACCGGCAAGGTAAGTTTTCGCGGTTCTGACGTGACCGGAATGGGTTCAGCGGCGCTGGTAAAGAAAGGAATGGCGCGCACGCACCAGATTGTCCGGCCTTTTCGCCTGATGACAGTTCTGGAGAACGTCCAATTGGCGGTGCACTACGGGCGGCGGGCGGTGAATCGCAGTGCCGCGGCGCGAGAACACGCAATGGAAAGCCTCAAATTGGTGGGTCTGGACCGGAAAGCGCACCGCATGGCTTCAGAACTTTCCCTGGGCGAGCAAAAACGGCTTGAAGTCGCGCGTGCTCTGGCGACCGCTCCGGATCTGATCCTGCTGGACGAGATCTGCGGCGGTTTGAATCACTCTGAAACCAGAATTATGCTCGATCTCATCAAGCGTATCCGCGAAAACGGCGCAACCATCATGTATGTGGAGCATGACATGAAGGCGATCATGTCAATCTGCGACCACATTACCGTGCTTAACTTTGGCCAGAAACTCGCCGAGGGAAAGCCGGAAGAAATCCAGAATAATGAAGCTGTAATTGAAGCGTATCTCGGTAAATCCTCCATCGGAGGAACTCCACGTGCCTGAATCGGCGCCAGACAAACTTCTGGTGGTGGATAAGCTCGAGGTACGCTACGGCGCGGTGCAGGTTCTGTGGGGAATCTCGTTTTCAGTCGCAACGGGTAAAGTCACCTGCATTATTGGATCGAATGGCGCCGGGAAAACCACTACCCTGAATGCGATTGCCGGAGTTCTTCCCGTCAAGAGTGGCCGCATCCTCCTTTCAGGCAGGGACATTACTGCTCTTCCTGCGAGGGAGCGGGTAAAGAATCACATCTGCCTGGTTCCGGAAGGAAGGCAACTCTGGCCCGGCATGTCAGTGGAAGAGAATCTTCTGATGGGTTGCTTTCTGCCGGCGTTTCGTGGCAAAGCCCAATCTGGCCTTGCACGGATTTATGATCTG
>DATEJX010000364.1:0-2294 GCA_035277785.1 Candidatus Angelobacter sp.
ACGCAAACTGCAGCGTTCCTTTCGAGATCATCTTCAGTGAATGCTGATCCCAGCCGAAGGGGCCATTTTCTGATCTCGAAATAATCAGGACTCACGCCGCGGTACTGTGTCCCCCAGTTCTGGTTGCCGTAAACCACCTGGAGGTGCCCATCTACATTAGGCGAGCCTTTCTTGATTCCGGGAATCTGCTCAAGAACCGCTTTCACATCACCCACGGTCAAAGTCTTTATGCCGCGGCTGCCGATACGAACACCGCTGCGGGCGCGGCTGCCGGCTTCCACCCAGATCAGGTTGTCGCCGACATTGTTGAGCTGGTCCTCAACCCGGCTGGAGCCTGCATCTCCCACAGCCACAACGCAAATGAATGCCGCCACTCCCATGATGATGCCCAGCATGGTCAGCAAGCTGCGCACCCGGTTGCGCCGCAGCGCCACCAGCGCTTCACGGAATATGGTTGGAAATGTCATAAGACGTTGTTCGCGCTCATTCGTAGCGCAACGCTTCAATAGGATCAAGGCGCGCGGCCTTCTGCGCCGGATAATATCCAAAGAAAACTCCAACCGCCACTGAAACCAGCACGGCGCCGGCGACAGCGCCGGTCGAAATCAGGATCGGCCAGCCAAAGCCCACAGCAATTCCGTATGACAATCCAACGCCTAAGATGATGCCTATTGCTCCGCCCAGCAGGCTCATCAGGAGCGCTTCAACCAGGAACTGACGCTGCACATCGCTTTCAGTTGCCCCGATGGCCATCCGTAGTCCAATTTCCCGCGTGCGCTCAGTCACCGAAATGAGCATCACGTTCATGATGATGATCCCGCCCACGAACAGGCAGATTCCTGCAATTGATCCCAGCAACGCTGTCATTACTTTGCTGGCTTCTGAGGCAAGGTCGGCCATATCGGCCAGGTTGCGGACGGTGAAGTCGTCCGGATCACCTGCGCGAATTCGATGGCGGTCGCGCAGTAGCGATTCAATCTGCTGCTGTGCAGCGTAGCTGGCCGAGCGCGATTTCGCTGATACCATGACAAAACGCAGCCAGGTGTCTCCGGTAATTTTTTTCTGCAAGGTGGTAAGGGGCATGATGATGGTGTCATCCTGGTCTTCATTCATGGCCGGCGACTGCCCCTTCGCCTCCAGCACACCAATTACGGTAAACGGCAGGTTGTTGATGCGGATGGTTTGTCCCACAGGATTCAACACGCCAAAAAGGTTCTTGCGAACGGTCTCGCCAATCACCGCGACGTTAGCAGCGGTTACAACATCGTCATCCGTGAAAGGCGCTCCACTTTGAAAATCCCACTTTCGAATAGAAAAATATTCCGGCGTGCTACCAGTGATGCGTGTTCCCCAATTGTCATTTCCGAATACTACCTGAGCTGTACTTTGCGTCCCCGGCGCCGCCGAATCTACTGCGGGACATTCCTTCAACATGGCAGCTACATCTTCACGGACCAGCGTCTTGGTGGATCCCCATCCCAGATGAAGGCCACCCAGGCTGCGTGAGCCCGACGAAACAAAAAGCATGTTGGAGCCCAGGTTTGCGATCTGTTGCTGCATGGTCTGATCGGCGCCCTGGCCGATGCCCACCATGGCAATCACCGCTGCCACTCCGATCACGATGCCCAGCATGGTGAGGCTGGAACGCATCTTGTTGCGCGCCAGCGCTCGCAAAGCCATCCGCAATGTGGCAATCAGGTCCACGAATTCCTAATCCTCAAGTGCCGGCATGGTCTTCAGCACTTCAGAGGCCCGCGCGGGCTGCGCTATGGGCTCATCGCGACGGATTTTGCCGTCGCGGAAAACGATGCTGCGTCTTGTGAACTGGGCAATGTCATGCTCATGGGTTACCAGCACAATCGTGAGCCCCTGCTGGTTGAGAGACTGCAAAATCTCCATGACTTCAACGGAAGTGCGGCTGTCGAGATTCCCAGTGGGCTCGTCAGCCAGGAGGATCGAGGGACGATTCACGAGAGCGCGCGCAATCGCCACTCTCTGCTGCTGCCCGCCGGAAAGCTGAGAGGGGAAATGCCCGGTGCGGTCACTCAGGCCAACCATCCCCAGTGCTTCGCGAGCGCGCTGATGACGTTCTTCCTTGCTCATGCGCGCATAAAGTGTAGGTAGTTCCACGTTTTCAAGCGCGGTGGTGCGAGCCAAAAGATTGAAACCCTGGAACACAAAACCAATTTTGCGGTTGCGAATGGCCGCAAGTTCCCGCTTACCGAGTTGGGCCACCGCTGTGCCTTCCAGCAGGTATTGTCCGGACGTGGGCTTATCCAGGCAGCCAAGGATGT
>DATEJX010000365.1:0-16293 GCA_035277785.1 Candidatus Angelobacter sp.
TCAAACCATCCACTGCGAAAGGCAATCCACCAGCAGAGGACGAGTAAAGGCAGAGTCAAAATGAGGCTCCACAGGATCGGGACGCTGAAGTCGAGAATAAGGCCAAGCGTAAAAAACAGGAGCCAGAACATTTTCTTTTGCATGGCGTCTAGCTTGCGCGCAGTTCCCTTTCTTCCTGCTGCAGCTTTCTAAGCTTGTTCATCAGGAGCAGCAGATAGCCGATGTAGATGGTCCAGACCGCAACATATCCGGCGACCATGTAGTGGTGCTGCACCAGCTTTTCATGAGCAAGGTCAGCTGCATCGCTCTGGAGCAGCAGCAGGATGATGCCGCCGAACAGCATTGCCTTCTTCGCTAACAACAACATGGCAGGCTTGGCAGACAAGAAGATGGCGGGCGCGGGCATGATCATGGCCATGCTGACGCCGCGGGAGGCCCTGCGGATGTGGAGTTGGTTGATGGTCTGGCTGGTGCGTTCGAGCTCAAAGCGGAACCAGGCGATTACTATGGCGAACATGCAGAAGGCGAGCATGTTCCACAGCAGAACGTTCTGCATGTCATGATTGAGGTTGGGCGTTCCGATCATGGGCTGGGGATGATTGGTGCGGAACCAGCGGTTGGACATGTAAACGATAGGCATATCCATGGCCGCGAAAACAGCAAGGGATGCCGCCAGCACTGAGGTCGAGCCAAGCTCCGACGACTTGCGCAGAATCAGGTAGCTGACGTAGAGCAGCCAAAGGATAAGGCTCGTGGTGAGTCGGGCATCCCAAACCCAGAAGGTGCCCCATGCATACCGTGCCCAGATGGGACCGCTGATGAGCACCACGGAAAAGAACACTACGCCGACTTCGGCGCCAGCCACGGCAATGGCATCGGCCACAGAGCTGCGCTTCCAAAGGTACCAGATTGACGCGACAAAGTTGACCCAGAAAAGCAGCGATGCCGCTGTCGCGGCGGGCACGTGATAGTAGAAAATGCGCTGAGCATCGCCCATGGTGGCTTCAGCCGGCGCCACATAGAGCGCCTGGTAAGTGCCCCAGGCGAGGAGCCCGGCAGTAACAGCAAGCAAGAGGAAAAATACGCGGTTTTTCATTCTGCGTTCAACACCGTATCAAAAAGCAGGAAGCTGACCGTGGTAAAAACCGCGCAGAATCCCGCCAGGAATTTTATTTGCGGCACCGGCGAGCCTTCGCCAGTAAGGACCGAGCTTGTGGCCGTGACCATCATGAGCACTGCCGGGATGGAGATTGGCAGCAGCAGCAAAGGGAGCATGAGCTCTCGGCTGCGGGTGCGGATGGACATCACGGCAAAAAACGTCCCGTTCACCACTAGTGCCCACGTCCCGAGAAGGAAGATGGGCAAGAGCAGCCAGACGTTTCCGAGAGCCCGCAGATTGTAAAAAATCACAAACAGCGGGGTCATAAGACATTCGAGTAAGAGAACGAAGATAAAGTTACCGAGACACTTACCCAGGAACAGCGCTTCCGGCGGCGCAGGCGAGACACGATAGGCATCCAGCACTCCATTGCGCAGCTCGCGCGCCCAGGACTGGTTCAGCGCCATGGTGGTGGAGAAGAGGAAAGCGATCCAGATCAGGCCGCCCATCATGCGGCGCGACTCTTCGGCCGAGGCGTCAAACACATAGCTGAAAACGACCACCACCAGCAGGGCAAAAAAGAGCATGGAGTTGAAGACGTCGCGCGAGCGCCACTCCAGCCGCAGGTCCTTGCGTACGTTCACAGAAGTAAGTTTGGCGATGCCCAGGCTCATGCGTGCACCTTCAGGCTGCCGCGGTCCGCAAGCTGGCCGTGAGACATGAGCACGTATTCATCAGCCAAACTGGAAAGCAACCCCACCTGGTGGGTGACCAGAATGATAGTGTTGCCCTCATCGCGCATGGCAGCGAGCAATCTGGCAATCTGGAGGGCGGAGTCCGGATCCACGTTGGAAAAAGGCTCGTCGAGAAGGAGCAGTCGTGGAGAGTGAAAAATGGCCCGGGCAAGAGACAGGCGCTGTCGCATACCCTGGGAGTACTGACCGATATGGCGCTTGAGATTGGGGTCGAGCCCGACGCGCTGCATCGCATGGATCAGGGGCTCGTCGGAGGTGATGCCGTAGAGTTCAGCGAAGAAGCGCAGGTTCTCCATTCCAGAAAGCTCGTCATAAAGAAGCGGAGCGTGGGCCATATATCCCATATGCGGGAATGCCTCTTTGTTCTTGAGGCCATAAACAAGGATGCGACCTTCCGTGGGCTCGCTCAGTCCCGCGATCATGCGCAGAAGAGTGGATTTGCCTGCGCCGTTCTCACCGCGGAGAACGTAGAACCTTCCGGCATCAAGCTCAAGCGAAAGCTGGCGCACCGCTGCCGTGCGGCCATAAATCTTGGAGACGTTTTCAACCTGGACGGGAGGCGCAGCGGAGTTCAGCGGGGGACCTCAATAGCTCTTGGGCGCCGGCTGAGCAGAGGCGCCGTCCTGTTGCGCGGCGTACTTTGACGCGCACTTTGCCTGCAGCTCAGTGGCGTGGAAGACCCCATCTCTTCCCAGGTCGCCAATGGCAAGCGCTTGTGAGTTGTCTTTAAATGTATCCGGTGGAGGCTCGGTGCCCTTATAACTTACGGGCATGACGTTTCCGTTTTCAGATAGAACGAAATCAACATGCGTGCCGTTGCGTTTGATGGAACCAGGCTGCACGTATCCTGAAACACGCAGGTGCTTGTTGTACGCCTGGTCGTGCATCTTCTGCAACTCAGTCAAAGTAAAATAATAGGACTTGTTTTCCTGAACTCCGGTATAAGCGACATATCCTAAAGCCAGCACAATGATGGTGATGGCCGCTCCAAACCTCACATATTTGCTTTTCTGCGACATAACAATCAAAGGGTAGCCCCGGTCTGGGCGGGGGTCAAGGGGGTACACACAAGTGGTGTGAGATACGTCACACGGAAGTCCCTGACCAGCAAGAGGATAGCAAAAAGAGTGTACATGGTTTCGGACGGGGGACGGCTGCTGTCGGGGTAAGGCGTGGCGCGTATAATTTATGGTCAGAAAATAAGGGGATTCCATGAGCGCACAAAACGGCCACACTACAGTCCAGAAGCCCGCCAAGCCCAGGGAAGAATGGATTATCCGCCGCCGGGAAGAAGCTGCCAGAAGCGGCGATGAGAACTTCTCCCAGATGCATTATGCCCGCAAAGGGCTGATAACAGAAGAGATGATGTATGTAGCGGAACGGGAAAAGCTGTCTCCGCTGGTGGTTCGCGATGAGGTGGCTGCCGGGCGGATGATTATTCCGGCGAACATCAACCACCCCGAACTGGAACCAATGGCCATTGGCGTGGCTTCGCTGTGCAAGATCAATGCGAACATCGGTAACTCTGCCATCACGTCGAATGTGGATGAAGAGCTGCGCAAGCTCCATACGGCGGTGCACTTTGGCGCTGACACCGTAATGGACCTTTCCACCGGCGGCGGCATTCATGAGATTCGAGAAGAGATTCTGCGGCACTCTCCTGTGCCGATAGGCACGGTGCCAATTTATGAAGCCGTCTCGCGAGTAAAGCGAATTGAAGATCTCAGTGCTGACCTGATGCTTGAGGTCATTGAAGAGCAGGCAGCCCAGGGCGTCGATTACATGACGATCCATGCTGGCGTTCTGGTTCAATACCTCCCTCTTGTGTCAAAGCGGATCACCGGCATCGTCAGCCGCGGCGGCGCAATCCTAGCGCAGTGGATGGCCCACCACCACAAGCAGAATTTTCTCTACGAGCGCTTTGACGACATCAGCAAAATCATGAAGAAGTATGACGTGTCCTACTCGCTGGGTGACGGGCTTCGTCCCGGATGCATTGCCGACGCCAGCGACGACGCGCAATTCGCCGAGCTTCGAACTTTGGGAGAGCTCACCCAAAAAGCCTGGGAGCACGACGTCCAGGTCATGATTGAAGGACCGGGCCACGTCCCGCTGGATAAGATCAAAGAGCAGGTGGATAAAGAAGTGGAATGGTGCCACGCCGCTCCCTTCTATACACTCGGGCCTCTGGTCACGGACATTGCTCCCGGTTACGACCACATCACTTCAGCCATTGGCGCGGCCATGATCGGCTGGCACGGTGCAGCCATGCTCTGCTATGTCACGCCTAAAGAGCACCTCGGGCTGCCGAACGAGAAGGACGTTAAGGACGGCATCATCGCGTACAAGATCGCCGCGCATGCAGCCGATATCGCTCGTCATCGCCCCGGCGCTCAGGACCGCGACAACGCTCTCAGCTACGCCCGCTATACCTTCGACTGGGAAAAGCAGTTCGCGCTCTCTCTCGATCCTGAAACTGCTCGTTCCATGCATGACGAAACGCTGGCCGATGACTACTACAAGGAAGCCAAGTTCTGCTCCATGTGCGGACCCAAGTTCTGCTCAATGAATTACTCGCAGAAGGTGGACGAATTCAACAAGCAGGTCTACGGCGTGGAGAAGACTGATTACTCGCAGCTGGTTTCGAAGATCATGGCCGCGAAATAGCTTCCGCCTGACTTCACCCTAAAATAAAAGAGACGCGGAACACCGCGTCTCTTCGTATTTCTGGAAAGGCAATCAGTTGTCCAGGTCGGAATAATGCTTTAGCTCCGCCCGAGGCGCGGTTTGCGCGGGCGCGCTTACCGGCGTACCAAAGTGGCGGATCACCACGTCATCTCCAATGTGCTCGCTATTCCCGGAGCGTCGCGCTGTTTGCCTGTGAGGGGCTGGCATGTTTCGCACGGTCACATCACTGGCGCGAGTTGCAGACGGTTTCTCCTCTGACTGCGCACTTGCCCCAGGGCTTGGCCTCGCAGCCGAGTTCAACTTTTGCGGCGAGGCCGTGGGGGTGACACCTTGCACCGTAACACCGCCGCCTTTAACCGTTACCCCCTGATACCCCGGCTGAGCCTGGCTGGGCTGTTGAATGCTGTTAGAGATTGCCGGACGTGCATGGAAAGATGCCACTGCCAGTCCAAGTACAAAGAAGCAGCAAGCTGCCGCCACGCCCATCAGCACCGCTTCCAGTTGCGGCCGGTATGTGCGGCTGAAAGGAATCCTTATCCTGCGGCCAAACAATCCCGCCGGCGCATTATCCGTCTCTGCGGCCAGTGGCAAGGGTGCGGGTGCGGGCGGTTTCTGGGGAGGAACGGGTTGCGCTTCCGTGAGGCCGCCTCGTTCGCGTAAGAGTTCCTGCAGGCGAACCGCCGCAGCTTCGCGCGCCGCCTCAAGTTCAGCAGCGCGTTCCTGTTCCAGCGCACGGAGTCTTTCCTGCTCCTGCGCCTTCTGGTCACGCTGCATTTTGAATTCTTCCCTGCGGAGATTCACTTGCTCGCGTCCGCGCTGCATCCACTCGCGCGCATGGCCTTGAAAGGCTTTTGCCCCTCTGCGAAGGCTTCCCCATGCTTCCCGCCCCGCTTCTCCCGCTGCGTGCAGCATCGTCGCGGACTTCTCTCCGACCCGGGCCAACAGTTCGGTTGCGCTCTCTCCTTCATGATCGGCAGGGGCAGCTGCCCGGACAAGATCAATCTCATCATCAAAGGCTGTGTTGGTCTCCGAATACACCGGAGCGTGAGGTTCAGTGGCTGGTTCAGCGGGTTCAGCCAGTATGTTGGCCGGCAACTCCACTTCTGCCGCAGGCGGCATTGGCTCAGGTTCCCAGACCTGCTCCTGAACCGGGCTGCTCTCCGGAGTAATCACTTCGTGCGCCACTGGTTCGGGTACCGATTCTTGCTGCTGCTCCTGCGCTATTTCCGGTTCACGTGCCTGGGCTGGATTGACAAATGGGAGCACGTTGTCCGGCCTGTGCGCCGGCTCAACTTGTTCAACTTGCGTTTCTTCCACCCGCTCACGCACCGGCTGATCCAGGACTCCGGGTGAAACCGCGACATCGGCGTGGATCCGGTCCGCCAGCTCAGAGGCGCGGCTCAGCGCGTCAGGTTCTGCGCAGATTTCAAAGTCGATTTCCAGGTCTGCTGGAGATTTGCCAGCCAGTTCAGGGCTTGAGAATTCAACGGTATAACCGTGCTGGCGCAGCTCCTGGGAAAGAGCGTCCGCCTGTTCCGGGAAACGGGTAAGAATGCGTGCCAGGGGCATATATCCTGCTCCGCAAAACTAAATTAACAGACGACGCACCGACCCACTTTACAGGGGTCTTGATGTGCCCTGTGCCAATGACAGGAGTGGCGTTTGTATTTAGACGCAGATTATACGCACAGAGGTGTCCAAGGCAAGAACAGAGTAGATGATGGGCAGGCTTTTAGTTGACTTCGGCAAAGTCCATGCCGTCGGCAAACTGCAGTCCGGCAATCTGCTTGGCGTGGAACTGCACTTCCAGGTAAGCCTTCAGTATGGCAATGTGCAGGGATTCGCGTTCAGCGGGACTGGAGCACTCCGTCCGGATCCGGTCCAGTTCCATATAGCGGTCATGCGCTTCTACAAACTTATTTACGATCGTGTTCATGGCGTGCCATTCTTCTAGGCCTCAGCCTTCTTACGAATCACTCAAAGACCTTAGAAGCTCTCCTTTGATGCTCTAGCCCGGTAACGTTACTCAGATAACGTTACCTGCCGTTACAGAATCCGACTCGCACTGTCACACAGGCTGTGAGACACATCACACCACAATGAAGAACACCAAATCGGAATGGATTGCTGCGGGTTAAGTAGTTCGGGTGAGGGCATCAACTGTTCAGAAACATCCGCCCTGTCGTAAGATCGGCGCCTTTAACTCTCAAAAAAATCGTGGCAAATTTGGATTGCATTCGAGCGGGAAAAGGAAGCTGCGATAACTCACAACTTCCTTTCATCAAGCGAAACTCGTTACTTGTTATCTGGCCGGATTTGCCGAAACAGCGTTGGCTTTGGGCGGCGCTGGAGCCGGCCCCTCAGGCTGGCATACGCCAGTGGTTCCTCCCTCCACCCCGATATAGCAGAAGCAGGGGTGCACACAGATCGTTGACCTGGTGCATGGACTTCCGCAAGCGGTGCCTGCCGCTGCCGGCGTTGCCAGTTGGGAAGCAGAAACGCAAACAGCCGATAGCACCACGGCCAAAGATACCGTAAGCAGCATTTTTCTCATCATTGTTCAATTCTCCTTTCCTCGTCTACTTTCTTCGGAGGCCTGTTGAGCCTGGCCGCGCCTGACAGACGTCAACTATTAAAGTCCATTCAAACAAGAACCGACCGGGTCTCCAGGAAGATTCTCTTTTTCCGAATTCCGGAACCATCAGCCGGGAAATAAAACGAGAGGAAAGATCGATTTGGTTCGACCACATGCTGTACTGGTGCAAGTTGGCTGGCCTGCTCTGAAGTGTACGGCTTCCTTACACTCCCAGTTGTTCCTGCTGCCACTCGCTCGCGACTGCCTTAGGCTCTTCCGCCAGCTGAATCACCAGTTGTTCCAGCACCATGCGTTTGCTTGGTGGATTTGAACGCAGGCCCATGTCTGCTCGAGCGATAAGTTTTAGAGCGCGAGTAAGTTCACGGCGC
This sequence comes from Candidatus Angelobacter sp., assembly GCA_035277785.1. Taxonomy (GTDB): domain Bacteria; phylum Acidobacteriota; class Terriglobia; order Terriglobales; family Acidobacteriaceae; genus Angelobacter. The sequence continues at coordinate 7,507 of DATEJX010000365.1, forward strand.
GATTTGTAGCGTCGCGCCTGACGGATCAGATCATCGGCCGCAAAAGGCGGTACGCGAAAGCCCTGCCAAAGCGCCTGCCAGATGGTGCGCGAATCGCGAACGTTCTTTTCGATGATCACCAGCATCTGGCGGAAGGTACGTGAGAGCATGTAGAGATGACCAATGGCTGCATCATCGCCTTCGCTGGATGAGAGCAGGGCATCAAGCACGGCGAGCGCTCGTGCCCGGTCCCGGGAAGAAATCGCGTCAGTGAGCTCATAAAGCGAACGCTGTTTAGCAGAGAGCACCATCGTCTCCACGTCGCCCAGAGTGATTTGCTTCTTCTCCCCCACGTAAAGAGTGAGCTTTTCAAGTTCGCGGCTGACCATCATCATGTCCGCGCCCAGCGAATCCATCAACTCTCGCGCGGCATCCTGGTCTACCTTGACGCCTTCCTTTTCCGCGTGGCTGATAATCCAGCGCATGCCATCGCTCTCTTCTACGCGCGCCAGTTCAACCATTCCGCAGAACTGTCCCAACGTCTCATGAATGCGTTCATAACGGTCCTTGTCCTGCAGCTCCATGCGGCGGACATCAGCCGGAATGCTGAGATGATCGGCGATAAAGATGAGCACTGCTGCGGGGTTTGGATCTTTCACATAGGCTTCAATCGCCGCAAACTCCTCGGCGTGCGAACCTCGGCCGTAGAGGTTCTTCACACCTCGTATAAAAAACACCTGGAACGGGGCCATCAGAGAAGGCGTGCGCGCGCGGTCGAGCACCTCCGCGATGCTTACGTCAGATAGATCAAGGTCGTGCAGGCTGAAATCGCGCAGATCGGGTGGGACCAGGTGTTCCAACAGGGCCTGGCGGCACTGGTCGCGAAAGAAAACTTCATCACCAATAAAAACGTAAGCCGGACGCAGCTTGTTGGCAGTGACCTCTGAGACGAACTTCTCTGAAGGCGCAAAACTGCGACCCGCATTGCCGCTTTTTCCCGGGGGTGGAGAGCCGGGCATCAGAAGCCCTCCAGAATGTCACTCACCAGCGTGCGGGCAAAGTCCTGAGATAGCCGCTGCAGCGCCGGGGTGCCTTCCTCAAAGAAACTGGTCACCTCGCGCGACAGCTGGTATTGCTGGCGGAAACTGTAGGTCTGGTTTTCAAATAGCACATGGCCCGAGCGATCCACCAACGACACTTTCATGGTCACGGTGACCATGGCGCTGGAGATTCGCCCGCTCTGGGCATCGTAAGTAAGAGGGTTTGCCTGCGCGGAAAGCACAGTTCCAGTCAGAGTAGCGTCGGGCGAGGCGTACGCCTCCGTGACCACCCGATAGTGCGTTCTTGCTAACAATTCGCGCACCACGTCACGAGTGAGAATCTGCTCGATGCGATACGTTTGTGTCTGGTTCACAAACACCGGGACTGCCAATACTTTCACGTTCTCTGGCAGCCGGGAACTCCGTCCCACCGCATGGTAACCACAGCCTGTGACTGATAGGAGAGCCGCACAGAAAAGAAGAAGGGCCCGCAGTCTGCTGCCGGAGATCACTGCACCTTCCCGTGCGGGCGGACTGCGGCAAGTACGTTGGCGCAATCAACCGCCGTGAGAGCAGCCAGTCGAAGATTGTCCACGGCGGCCCAAAGCCAGAAACCATTCTCATGGGCTGGATCACGGTGCACTGTTACCAAAATCTCGTCCTTCCCGGCCACGTTTACATTGCTGGGCTGATCTTCTGGTGTACGAGCTATCTGCACATGCTCGCCTGCCAGCGCACGAGCAAAGTCACCAGCTGAAATACTCTTTTCAAGTTCGATATAAATGGAGAAGGTATGTGCATGAAAGACGGGAGCCTGCACCAGCGCGAGGGAAGGCATGGGTGCGTGGCCGTCAATGAGCCGGCGCAGGTGATTCAGGATTCTGCGTTCAGAGCTCTCCAACGATTGCTGCGCCGTCGGTCCGTAACGGCCGATCATGTTGAACGCCACCTGCGAGTCGAACACTCCGGTTGGCATCTGCTGGAATGACAGCAGGTTCACTGTTTGCTCGTGCAACTCGTCCATGCCGCGGCGCCCCTGCTCCGAGACAGGCTCAAACAATGTGGCAACCGCGCGGATGATTGTGCCCGCTTTGCGCGCCCGTAACAGCAGCAACGCAAGAGTAATTGACGCAGGATGTGCGATGACGATTGCATTCGAATCCAAATTCAACGGTGTGTACTGGCCAAGTTCGCGCTGAATCCAGGGCGCCGTCACTGGAACGGCAGTCTCATTTTCCATCGCATAAGAGAGGTCCACAATCGCGCTGCCTGCCTGACGGGCCAGCTTCCAGTTTTGCCGGGTGAAATTCTCCTCTGAGGCAAAGAATGCAAAATCAACATTGTCAAACTGGTCGCGCGTCACAGGTTGAACAAAAGAGATCTCATCCTGCACGCTGTCCAGCTGTCCAAGCGATTCATTGTCGTCCAGTAGACGGATATCAGCTGCCGGGAAATTGCGGTCTTCCAGTACTTCCTTAAGTTCTTTGCCTTTGAGCGTGGCGGCGCCCACAATGGCCACTCGAAACAGGTTTTGTGAATCACTCTTCATCGTGTTTGAGGAGCTTCTTCCAGCGGTGGGGGCGCCGGCTGGCTTGGCCGTCGCCGGAATACAAATGAAAGTCGCGACATCACCCCGCTAAGCATATACGTGATTGCAATGGCGAACAAAACCGGCCCGGAAAACAACACGACCAGATAAATCAACCCGCCAAGCAGCACAACCAGTTGAAACGGATGGCGGCTTCGCAGCTTGAGGTCTTTGAAGCTGTAAAACCTCCATGTGCTCACCATGAGGAAAGCCACAACCACCAGCATTGCTGTCCAGACCAGGGCCAACCACCAGAAATTGATGGGATGGCCCGAATTGAGGTGCACTGTTGACGCAATGACACCGGCCCCAGCCGGAATTGGCATGCCGACAAAGTACTTCTTTCCCGGCCGGCCCGGATTGGAAGGTTGTGGGTTGACTTGAATATTGAATCGCGCAAGCCGGCTTGCACCCGCCACCAGAAACAGGAAGGAGGCAAATAAACCCAGATGCCTGACCCACTCCACCATTGGACCCGTTTCAAAATCAGCCAGCACAAACCAGCGGAAGCCCCACATCAACGCCAGTAAAGCGGGAGCAACACCAAAGGTGATGGCGTCAGCCAGAGAATCAAATTCCCGTCCGAAATCACTGGTGGTGCCGGTGAGACGCGCGACGAATCCATCTAACCCGTCCGCCACCACTGCAATACCAATGGCTTTGGCTGCGATATCAAAGTAGCCGGCCTCCGCCTGGCTACCGAGCAGAGTGTTGTAAATGGCAAAGTACCCGGCGCCCATGTTTGCGGCCGTGAACAACGACGGCAAAATGTACATGCCCTTACGCATGCGGCGCAACTGGCCAGGCGACAGCTGATCATCCCACCGTCGCGTCGATGGTGGTTTCATCGCAACGCCTCCGACTCTTCACGCGCGGACGCGGGTTGCTGAGAGACTGACACGCGCGCCAGGATTGTGGAACCGCCTTTAACCCGGTCGCCCACCTTCACACTGAGCTGGTTCGGCGATGGGAAAATGACATCTGTACGCGAAGCAAACTTGATGAGTCCCACTCGCTGTCCTCTGACCAGACTGTCTCCGGGTTTCTGGTTGAAGACGATTCGTCTCGCCAGCAACCCGGCTATCTGTTTGAATACCAGTACCATTCCTTCGCCTTCCACGGTCACGATGGTCTGCTCGTTGGCTTCGGCTGAAACCGCGTCCATGGCGTTACCGAACCTGCCCTTCTGGTACACCACTTCGCGCACCACGCCAGCAATGGGCGTGCGGTTCACGTGCACGTCAAACACATTTAAGAAAATGCTGATCCGCGTGCATGGCCTGCCGTTCAGCTGAGTGGGAGAAACATCCGTCACTTTTCCGTCTGCCGGGGAGACAATGAGACCTGCTTCCGAGGGAATTGTTCTTTCGGGATCACGAAAAAACCACAAAAAGAACGCTGCCAGGAGCAGCGGAATGACTGCGAAAGCCGGGACAGTCAGCCACCATAGCAGGGCAGCAACAACGAACATTCCTAAGGCGTAGAAGATCCCGTCCCGAACCATGCTCCGATTATAGCGGCAGTCCGCGGGGCTAAGGTCCCAAAAACAAACCTCTCTTCCCGAAACACATCTGCTCCGCGAAGAGAGGTCAGTTGTAGTGAAATGCCTGGGTCTATGCTACCTGGATCTGCCCTCGTTGATACTCCTGCTCGATCATGTGCATCTGGTCTTTCAGACGCAGCTTCATTTTCTTTAAACGGGTTTCTTCGAGTTTTTCTTCCTCGGAGAGGTAACGCTTTTCGATCAGCGAGTTAAGACGGAGGGAGTGTTGAGCGTGCTCTTGTGCCAGCCGCCGAAATTCCTCGTGGCTGGCAAGAAGCTGTTCGCGAACGGAGTCGACCATTCGGAAGAACCTCCTGCGTGTTCTTTCACCAAACGTTAACACACCACCAGAGCCGCTTCAACGGAAATTGAGCCCACATTCTAAAAAGAAATTTTGTAAATCAGGGCATCCTCTGGCGGCTGATGATAATAATCTTTCCTCCGGCCGACTTGAAGGAACCCCATTTTTTCGTATAACTTACGGGCAGCAACATTGGATTCCCTTACCTCCAGGTACACCGCCTGCGCACTTGCGCATTGCCGGACCAGATCAAGAAATCCACAAAGCAGTTGCGTTCCCAAACCCCTCCTCTGCCAATCTGGCCGGATCACAAAATTTTCAATTTCCCAGTCAGGACCCGTGGAATGCCCCATCATGAAGCCCCGCACCTGCTCATCGCGCTCAATTACAAGCAGAATGCGATCCCGCTTTGCATCTGCTGCAAACACCTTCTCATACTCCTGCACCGGCCAGTGTGCACTGGCCTGCGAGGCACTGGCGATTTCAATGATTCCCGGTAAGTCAGCCGAAACTGCCTGGCGAACCGCAGCCATCAGCGGCTGCCCTTGAAAAAGATCTCCGCGTCGGAGCGCCGAAGATAATTGGCGTCCAGCGCCTCGACAGATACGGTTTTCCCCGCCATCAGTTTGCGAGCGCCGATCTGGGCAATCAAGCCGCTGTCCGGACGTTCGGTCAAATGTGCTTGCAAGCCACCGGCAGCGAGCTTTTCGGCAAGCGCCGGGTCGCTCGTAAGCGTGAGCGCGATGCCCGGCTTTGTTGCCTGTTCAGCGAAGTCGTCTCCGGACAGCAGTTGCTCATTCAGGCATGCCAAATTACCGTTTTCCATTTCGTACAAGCCGTAAAAAACTTCTGAGCGTCCGGCGTCCAGAGCAGCGATTATCTTTCCATTCTCCTGAGAAGAAGCTGCCAGGGCTTCCAGCAGAGACACTGTTGCGATCGGCTTGTGCAGCACTTCCGCCAAGCCCTTAACAGCGCTCAGGCCAACTCGCAGACCGGTAAAAGATCCCGGCCCTGAGACTGCTGCCAGACCATCAACGTCTCGGATGCCTAACCTGGTTTTGTTGAGTAGAGCAGCCACCGTGGGAACAAGCTGCGCTGAAAATGTTCCACCCTCAATCGCGGCCGAGGCCAGTGCGCGGAACTCGCTGTTACCGGCTTCAGCCAGTGTGACTCCGCCAGATTTGCCGGAAGTATCGATTCCAAGGATCAACATTTCTTGAAACCACAAAGGACACAAAGGAGCACAAAGGTCTTAAGTTCAGAACGGCGTTTATGCGCCTTCGTGTCCTTTGTGGCTGGACTCATACGCCTGCAGGCACTTCCTGCACCAACTCCAGCAGCACTCCGCCTGTGCTGGAGGGATGGACAAAAACATAAAGGTGCCCACCGGCGCCGACCTTGATCTCATCGGAAATCAGCCGCGCTCCGGAAGCTTTGAGCTGCTCCACCACATGCGTCAGATCAGGAACATGCAATGCCACGTGGTGCAGGCCTTCTCCGCGCTTTTCCAGAAACTTGGCGATTGCAGAATCCGGGCTGGTAGGTTCCAGCAGCTCAATGCGGCTGTCACCCAGAGGAATCATGGCCACTCGTACCTTCTCATGCGGCACAGTTTCTTCCCCGGTTATTTCCAGCCCTAGCTGTTCGTAAAATTTGCGTGCCTGCGCCAGCGATTTGACGGCGATTCCGAGATGATCAATGGTGTGCATAGGAAACTCGGTAATTGGTATTTGGTATTCGGTGTTTGGGCTCCTGCCATCCACCAAATACCAAGTACCAAGTACTACTAAGCCTTCTTCTCACAACTGAAGTTGCTTACCACTTCCTCCACCAGCGAATACGGATCGCGGCGATGTTCAGCCACGTCTGCCGCGAGGCGCGCCAACTCACCTTCCGGCAGGCTATCGCTCAACAGACGCTGCAGCAGCTCTTCGCGCAACATCTCGACGATCCGCTCCCGCCAGTTGCTGATCTTTTTCTTGAGCAGCAGGTCTTTGTTTCGGAGGAAAGTTTGGTAGTTAACGATAGCCGCAGCCAGATCAGCAATGCCTTTGCCTTCGCTGGCGACGGTCTTCACAATCGGCGGCGTCCATGTGTCTTTGCGAATCGAGAGTGTCTGCATGGCGCGAATCTCTCGTTCCACCCGCTCGGCACCCTCGCGATCACTTTTGTTAATCACGAAAATGTCGGCAATTTCCATGATGCCGGCTTTGATGGTTTGCACATCGTCGCCCATCCCCGGCACCAGGATCACCACCGTGACATCCGCCAGGCGCACGATATCGATTTCGTCCTGTCCTACTCCGACAGTTTCAATCAGGACCACGTCTTTTCCGCTGGCATCGAGCACTGTGGCCACATCATTGGTAGCTCGAGCCAGTCCGCCCAGAAAACCGCGCGTCGCCATGCTGCGAATGTAAATCCCCGCGTCGGCATGGTGCGCCTGCATCCGTATGCGGTCGCCCAGAATGGCGCCGCCGGTGTAGGGGCTGGTGGGATCCACGGCGATGATGCCCACCGTGTGCTCCTGCTTGCGATATTCCCGGGCCAACTGGTCAACCAGCGTGCTCTTCCCGGCGCCCGGAGCGCCGGTGATGCCGATCACGCGCGCATGGCCGCTGAAAGGGAACAGGGCTTTCAACAGCAGAGCAGATTCCGGGCGAGCATCCTCAATCATGCTGATGGCACGCGCCAGAGCGCGGACTTCTCCAGCTCGTATTCGTTCAACCCAGGATTGAATGGAATCTGCCATTCCTGATTTCTGGCTCTACAATCTTTCGAGTGAATCAGTCCTTCAACAGTTGCCGCGCAATCACCAGCCGTTGGATCTCGCTGGTGCCTTCCCCAATCGTGCACAATTTCACATCACGGTAAAACTTCTCCGCCGGATAGTCTTTGATGAAGCCGTAGCCGCCATGGATCTGCACTGACTCATTGGCACACTTCACCGCGATCTCACCGGCATAGAGCTTGGCCATGGACGATTCCAGGGTGGTCTTCATCCCGGCATCCTTCATGCTGGCAGCCCGCATGGTGAGCAAGCGCGCGGCGTCGATCTCGGTGGCCATGTCCGCAAGCTTCCACTGTATGGCTTGGAACTCGCTAATCGCTTTCCCGAACTGCTGGCGCTGCTTGGAATATTTAAGCGCGGCTTCATATGCGCCCTGGGCCATTCCCAGCCCAAGCGCGGCGATGGAAATCCGCCCTCCATCAAGGACTCGCATAGCATCAATGAAGCCGTCGCCCTCCTTGCCCACCAGCGCTTCTTCCGGCACCCAGCAGTCTTCAAAAATCAACTCCGCAGTATCGCTTGCGCGGAGCCCGAGTTTGTTTTCCTTTTTGCCTGCTCGGAAGCCCTTTGTGCCTTTCTCCACGATGAATGCCGAAAGCCCGTGCGTGTGTGCCGTGCGGTCAGTAACTGCAATCACCACCGCAACGTCGGCATAGCTGCCGTTCGTGATGAACGTTTTTGTTCCGTTCAGTAGCCAGCCGCCACCTTTCTTGCCTTTGCGCATGGCGCTCATACGCGCTCCGCCGGCATCTGAGCCTGAGCCCGGCTCCGTCAATCCCCATGCTCCGATGAATTCTCCGCTGGCGAGTCTGGGAGTGTACTTGCGTCGCTGCTCCTCGTTGCCTGCAAGATAAATATGATTGCTGCATAGTGAGTTGTGGGCTGCAACAATAATTCCCACAGAGCCATCCACCCGGGAAATCTCCTCAATGGCGATGACGTACTCCACGTACCCCAACCCGGCTCCGCCATACTCTGTCGGAAAAATCGTCCCGAGCACGCCCATCCTGCCCAGTTCTTTGACGATTTCCATGGGGAATTGTCCGGCCTCATCCCATTTCATGACGTTGGGCAGGATCTCGCGCTCCGCAAACTCACGCAGAGATTTCTTGAGCTGTAATTGTTCATCAGTAAGTTGGAAGTCCAAAAAGCCTCCTTTGGCCCTGGTTCCCGGCATGGCGCAAGGCCATCAGGCAAAACAGATGATTATCCCACAGTGGAAGGGTCCGATGGTTGTGCCCGTTCATGAGAGGCCTAGCCCAGTTTGCGAGAGGGTTGTCACGGGATTGGCTCCATCACGTCTCAGGAAAAGAACCGCACAATCACGTGTCTGGCAAAAGTTTCAATCAAGCCAGCCCATTTCGTAGACCCTCGTTAGAACGAACCCTGCCCGCGGATCAGGCTCACTGCGTCCGGCACTCCACTGCTGGCGGCACGGCCTGTGCCGTTTTGCTCTTCCACTTTGTCGCCCTCGCCGGGAGCGAGGAACAGGTTGGTTTCCACGCCATGCTGCCGCGTATAGAGATCGTAGTAGCGTCCCTGCAA
>DATEJX010000366.1:0-10100 GCA_035277785.1 Candidatus Angelobacter sp.
TGCCGCCGCCCGAACCGCTGCCGCCACCCGAACCGCTGCCGCCGCGTGTGCCTCCGCCGCCACCAGTTCCGCGAACGCCGGCATCTCCGCCGCCATCATTTCCACCGCCGCCGCCCTTGCCTTTACCGCCGCCACCATTACCGGCTCCGCCATTCCCGCCGGTGCCGCCTGTGAAGGCGCTGGCGAGAACCTCGTCCGGAGGAATAAACGTGACGCCCTGCGGAGTGCAGATTGGAGTTGGCAGTGGCGCGAGGAACGGAGCGCCGCCGCCATTGATTTCCCAACGCAGCAACATGGCATTGTCTTCGTGGACCGTGTTATGGCAGTGCTCCATGAACATCCCGCCCCAATCACGGAACTGCATGGTGAGGGTGATGCTTCCACCCGGTCGCAGACGATATACGTCTTTACGACCCTTTTCCCATGCCGGCACATTCGCTGCGCTGCCGTTACGTGCCAGGACCTGACCTTCTTCAAAGTGGATATGGATTGGGTGGTCCCAACCGCCGCCACCGTTGATTAGAGTCCAGACTTCGCGGGTGCCGTACTGCGGAGCCGCAGAGACGCGACCAAAGCTGGCATTCAGCATCTGGCCACCATTGGTTGCAACGCCCCACGGGCCCGTAAAGGAGGTATCGGAATTGTTAATGGTTTGCGACGCACCGGAGCCGAATTGAAACACGCGCTGTGCTGAAATCGGAACTGCGGAAAGATCCGGGTTCGGAATCATGATATCGGGTACCTGACTCAGGTCAGCCCTGATGGGATCACGAACGATGCGGAACTCAAGGAACTTGCCCACACAAGGATCAGCTGACTGTCCGGACAAGGCTTGTGCCAATGTCAGATCTGCGGCTGGCTTTTTGCCGTCCTGATGTTCGCAGAGGTTGACCATCCAGACTTTGTCCCCAATGCCGTAGCGGGAGAAGTCAATCACAATGTCATACCGCTCTGCGATGCCCTGCTCGTCAAGCTGTGTGAGAGAAACGGGGCTGGGGAACAGGTTGCCGTCATTGGCAATCTGAATCATGGTTGAACCATCGCTCAGCGCCACCTTGAAGAAGCGTGAAACGCTGGCGTTCAGGATGCGGAAACGGTACTTGCGACGTTCCACTTCGAAATAGGGCTTGTAAGCCAGGTTGACGGTCATTACGTCGCCCAGGAAGCCATCGAAGTCGAAGATGTCCATGAACAGCTGGCCGCTCTGATCAAAGGCCTTGTCCGAAAGCATCAGGTTCACGTCATAATCCAGGTTGCCCCAGCTCTTTGCAGTACCCGAGGGCAGCCGCAGGTTTACGCCGTCATTGATTTCTTCATTGCCACGATCAAGGGCGCTGTAGATATTGAACATCGCAGCATTGCCCTTGTACACGTTCTGCGAAGTAAAGCTGAACATGTGATCGTGGAACCAATGGGTTGACATGGTTTCATGCCAGTCACCGGCAACCTTGTTGATGCCGCCGCTGTCCGCGGGACTGCCGGCGCGAGGATCAGTCGCATCCGTGTTGATGCTGGTGCATCCGGCAAGAACGATGGGCCAGTGATAGTCATAGAACTGGCCAGGGAAGAAGAATGCGCCAGTGAAACCGTCATTCTCCGCTCCGTGGTGACCGTTGTGCTCGTGGGTTGAAATTGTGTGACGCCCGAAGCCGTTGTTCTGTGTGACATCAGCAGGCAGCTTGTTGTGATGGCGGAACAGGATGGGCTCGCCATAACGTCCCTGGACCAGCTTGGGAGGAATGGTGCCATTGAAGGTCCAGACCGATTTCGGGTCCTGCACCGGCATATCGGGATGGAACACAAGCGGAATTGACTGTGTGGGATCGATACCTGAGTTCAGGCTCGAATCAACGCTCGGGTTGTACACTGTATTCGTGGTCGCGCCCATCTGGCTGGCTTCCACGCATACCTGCGGCGGATACTGATTGAAAAGCTGATGCGCCCAGATTGGCCCCGGAGGACGCCCTTCGCAGGGTCCCATACCGCCGCCAAGCTCAGCGGCGACAGGAATCATTGTCTGGTTGGATTGGGCCGTAGGAACCGGGTCAAGATCGCCGGTAAGCGGGTTTGTTCCGCGCCGCAGTACGTCGAAGCGGGGCATCGGCTGAGAGAATTCCTGTGCTCCAAAAAGTGGGCTGCGTGGTGCGCCGGTGGGGATGCTGCTACTGTCCGCGTAAGCGCTCTTAATGAATGGGTTCAAACCGCTGATGGGCGCCAATGCGCCTGCGCTTGTGATTAGACCCCATTTAACGAGGTCACGTCGTGAAATCTGGCCGTGAGAATATGCTTTAAGGATCTCCGCCCGGTTTTTGCGGGCGTTTTCGGCTTCTTTCACGCGGGCTTTCGATGCATCTCCCGGAAGAAAGATAAAACTCATGGACTGCGCTCCTTGTTCGTATGGCGTGCAAATAATCCGGACCGGTTCATGGCCGGCACGGCAAAACGGGCTGCCCTTAACTTCAGGTTTTTTGAACTGCAACTGTACCGGCAAGAAGAGACGCGGTATGCGGGAAGTGGGGGAACCTTGCCGAAACCGTACCAACGCCCTTGCTGATACGTCAGCCTCGAGCGCAAGCATCGCTTGCTCCGATTAGAAATTCTTGAAAGCGGCATTAAATGTATTAATCCCAAGTACTTAAGAATCAAGTATTTACCGGTTAAGAGTTGTTCGCCGCTGACAACGCTCGCCCTCTCGACGAACGAAAGAGAATGCGGCGGTTCCCCCCTGGATTGCGCCATGGAGATACACTTGCTGCCTTCCATTGCTGATGATTCGGGGTTTGAGATGGCGACTGCTTTGAGTGGCGACTCGACGTCTGGTAGAGACTCAAGAAGGGTCTTCTCCGCCACCAACAGCGTGCTCTGGCTGTTATGCCTGATGTACGCGCTCACTTATATTGACCGAATCAACGTAAATACTGCCGGGCCCGTCTTCCAGAAAGACCTTCATCTCAACACTTACCAGCTGGGCTGGGTATTTTCTGCATTTGGATGGGCATATCTTTGCCTGCAAGTCTCGGGTGGCTGGGTCAGTGATCGCTTTGGCGCACGCCGGGCGTTGACGGTGTGCGGCATAATCTGGGCTGCAGCCACTGTGCTAACAGGCTTGGTGGGCAGCTTCGCAGCCATGCTGGCGGCCCGCGTGATTCTCGGACTGGGTGAAGGTGCGACTTTTCCCACAGCCACGCGGGCTCTCTCAGACTGGTTTCCTCCGGACAAGCGCGGGTTTTCGCAGGGACTCACTCATGCGTTCGCTCGCCTGGGCAATTTCCTTACGCCACCGCTGGTCGCATGGCTTATCAAAATCAGCTCGTGGAGGATGTCCTTTGTTGTGCTGGGACTGGTAAGCCTGCTTTGGTCTGTGGTCTGGTGGTTTTATTTTCGAGATAATCCGGCCGAGCACCCAGGCATTAGCCGGCAGGAACTTGGAGTATTACCTGACTACTTAGCGCGCCAGCGAAAAATCAAAGAGCCGGTACCTTGGGGTCGGCTGACTGGGCGAATGTGGCCGGTGACGGTCGTGTATTTCTGCTATGGCTGGACGCTCTGGCTGTATCTCACCTGGCTGCCATCTTTCTTCCTGCATGGTTACAAACTGAATCTCAAAAATTCGGCGCTTTTCTCAAGCGGCGTGTTTCTCGCCGGTGTGGTGGGCGACACCCTGGGAGGCGTGGTGAGCGACCGCATCTATAAGAAGACCGGCGACAGCAACAAGGCCCGGCGTGACCCGGTGATTCTGGGGTTTGTACTGTCACTTATTTTCATGATTCCCGTTTTGCGCTCTCACAGCCTCAACGTTGTTGCCATATGCCTTAGCGCTGCGTTCTTCTTCGCAGAATTCACCATTGGTCCGTTCTGGGCCATGCCCATGGATATTGCTCCCCGCTACTCGGGTTCTGCCAGCGGCCTAATGAACGTGGGCTCGGCCCTGGCTGCCGCCGTCTCGCCACTGGTGGCAGGGTACGTGATTCAGAAGACTGGTGACTGGAACCTGCCATTTGCAGGAAGTATCGGGCTGCTGCTGTTTGGAGCCATTTTCGCGTACTGGATGAAACCAAACCAGGTTCTTCAGGGTGCGGAAACAAATTGAAAAGCCCTAAGAATAGCGAGTATCTGACATCTGGCTTCTATCGACGAAAGCGCCTCAAGAAAAGTGGTAACGCGCCTCCTTGGTTGTGCGGGCGTTGCTCCGCTAACCGTAATCCGAATCTTAGCTCTAGCTCCTCTATTGATTGTTCTCGAGGGCCCCGCGAAACGACATGCTGATGTGTTTGAGAGACTTTCTCCGGGTGTATAAGAAGAAAAGAGTATTTGCGTCCTACCATGTACCTCTTACAAGGAGAAAGTGATGTCTGTTGCTTCTATGCCTGCTGCCTCTACGGAAACTGCGCGTAAGTCTGATCCCGCGGAATTAGTCTTTCAACTCTGCACTGGTTATATGGCCTCTGCCTGCATACAAGTAGCGGCCAAACTCAAAATTGCGGATCTGCTGGCGAACGGTCCCAAGCCAGTGCAGCAACTGGCCTCTGCTGCCGGAGCTAATGAAGATCGGCTTTATCGTGTATTGCGTGTGCTGGCCAGCCTTGGCGTATTCACTGAGACATCACCGCGGACGTTTGCCCTGACGCCCACCGCCGAACCGCTGCGCTCTGATGTGCCCAACTCAATCCGCAACATGGCACTGTGGATTAGCAGCCCTTTCCATTTCCGCACGTATGCTGAGCTTCTGCATTCGGTAAAAACCGGTGAGATCACCTTTGATCACATTCACGGAAAGCCGGTTTTCGAATATCTGCCCGGGCAGCCGGAGTTATCAGAGCTGTTCAACAACGCCATGACCTGCATGAGCGAGATGGTCACTCCAGCCCTGTTGGAAGCCTACGATTTCACAGGCATTCACACGCTCATGGACGTGGCCGGCGGCCACGGAGCACTGTTGCGGGCCGTCATGAACAAGCACCCGGAAATGCGCGGCGTACTTATTGACATGGAGCACGTAATTGAAGGTGCAAAGCAGGTACCGGAAAATCTCGCGCTGGCGCATCGCTGTGAGTTCCGCTCTGCAGACTTCTTTGCTGAAGTGCCCACGGGGGCGGATGCCATCATCATGAAGCACATCATTCATGATTGGGATGATGAGAAGGCGGTGCTCATCCTCAGGAATTGCCGCAGGGCTCTCGCTGGCAAGCCGAACGCGAAAATCGTTCTGGTGGAAAGCGTGCTGCCTGCAGGGAATGAGCCCCACCTGGGCAAATTCATTGACCTGGAGATGTTTGTTTTTCCCGGCGGACGCGAGCGCACGGAAGATGAATTCCGCAAACTGTTTGCAGAAGCAGGCCTGCGCCTTACGCGCGTGGTGCCCATGAAATCGCCACTCTGGGCTGTGGAAGGCGTTCCTGCCTGATCGCCTTCATTTTCACTTGCGTTTGCGCGGTGAGCGGGCGCGTGACTTCGCACTCACCGCAACTCTTTCCGTTCTTGCTTTGGTCGGGCGCAATGGCATCTCCGCTGGTGCGCCCAGTCCTCTCAGTTCATCCAGCTTCGGCAACTTTTGCGTAAGCTTTAAGACTGGCTCGAAAAGATCGCCAAATTTTTCTACTCGCTTCAGTGTCTGCTCGGAGGTAAAGACCAGCAGTTCAGGGTCGGCTTTTTTCAGACAATTCTCAACTTCTTTCCAGGTAACCGGCGTCGAGACCGTGGGCTGGTCTTTCGCGCGCAACGAGTAGACGCATACCGTTGTTTTGTAGTCGTCATTCTGGCTCCAGTCGACAAAGACTTTGTTGGAACGCAGAGACTTCTTCATGTCGGAAACCACCAGATCACGATGCGAGTCTTCCAGAAGCCGCGCAATGGCCCGGGCGAATGGTTTGGTCTCTTCGTAGGTGACTTTGGAGTTCAGAGGCACGTAGACCTGCAGGCCCTTGGAGCCGGAAGTCTTAGGGAATGATTCCAGGCCAAAGCCGGCAAAGATGTCCCGGACCCAGACGGCTACCTGGCAACACTGCACGATGTTGGCGGGTGCTCCGGGATCCAGATCAAAGGCAATCACCGTAGGCTGCTGCATCTCCGGCGCGCGTGAAAGGGAAACGTGCAGTTCCAAATCGGCCAGATTGGCCAGCCAGATCAGTGTTGGCAGGTCTTCCACCACGCAGTAATACATAAACCGGTTATTACCGGGGCTCCAGACCTTGGCGGTCTTCATCCAGTCGGGACGGTAGCTGGGGCAGTTCTTCTCGTAAAAATGCAGACCTTCCACGCCTTCGGGGTATCGCTTCAAGGTCAGAGGACGTCCTGCAAGATGGGGAATGAGAGCGGGCGCGATGCGAGCGTAGTAGTCGATCACTTGCCCTTTGGTGAATCCAGCTTTGGGGTAAAGGATCTTATCAAGGTTGGAGAGCTTGATCTGCCTGCCCTCGATCTCGACCATCGATTCCTGTTTTGCCAAGCTGTGCTCCTGCCTCCAAAGTGACTGGTGATTCTGATCCAGCCAAGCCGCTATCCGTTAGATGCTACACCTGAACCGGCTGTAACAGAGTTGCCGGACTCGCTTTGCATTTTCGCAATTATCAACAACATGGAAGCAAACTTTAGCCATCTAAGCAGAAATGTCAAATGAGCAGGACAAACCGCTGCCGGTAAGTTCTTCTCAGCCGCCTTGTTTTGCGGCAGAGCAGGAATCACTGTTTCGCGAAGTGATTCAACTGATGGAGGCCAACCAAGTCCCCTTTGTAATCTCAGGGGCTTTTGCGTTGCATGAGCACACCGGGATATGGCGTGATACCAAAGACCTGGATTTCTTTCTTCCGGCAGAAGAGGTTGGTCGTGCACTGAAGGTGTTGGAGAAGGACAGATTTCAGACTGAGGTGCTCGATCCCATCTGGCTGGCCAAGGCCCACAGAAATGGCTTTTTTGTGGACCTGATTACGGGGATGAGCAACGGCGTAGTCCGGGTGGACTATTCCTGGATCAGGCGGGCCAGCCGCTCGCACGTATTTGATTTGTCAGTTCGTGTACTGGCCCCGGAAGAGCTGATTGCCTCCAAAGTTTTTGTCACACGCAGGGAACGCTTTGACGGCGCCGACATTTGCCATGTGATCTACGGGACCCGAGGCAAATTTGACTGGCAGAGGCTAATGAATTTAATGGGAGAGCACTGGCAGATGCTGTTATGGTGCCTGGTGCTCTATCAGTACGTTTATCCGGCCCACACGGAATATGTGCCGCAGGAGATCTGGGACGAACTGCTTCATCGCTTCAAAGTGGAGTTAAAGCATCCAAATATAGGGATTGAGTTTCGCGGCAGCCTGATTGATGAAAAGATGTTCGCCATTGACGTGATGGAGTGGGGAAAACGCAACATTCTGGATGAACACCGCTGGAAGGCGGTGAGCATCAACCCCCACTCAGAAGAAGCCGCGTGAGCATGAAAGCATGAGAATCGCAGCTACTGCCGACATCCATTTTTCTCCCCAGAGTTACGACCGCATTCGCGAACCGCTTTCACGCGTTCGTGACGAAGCAGACGTGCTGGTGATTGCGGGTGATCTCACCAATTACGGCAAGCCGGAAGAAATGCACTCGCTCCTGAATGCGCTGGTCCGTCTCAGGATACCTATCGTCGCAGTGCTGGGGAACCATGATTATGAGTCCAACCAGGAACAGGAACTCATGCGGCTGATGACGGCGGAAGGAATCAAAGTGCTGGATGGCAGCAGCTATGAGCGCGATGGCGTCGGCTTTGCCGGCGCAAAAGGTTTCATCGGCGGTTTTGGACGTGGCGTGCTCACGGCTTTCGGAGAAAAGGAGGTCAAGGCGTTTGTTCAAGCCTCTGTTGATGAAACCATGAAGCTCGAACGAGCTTTGTCCATGTTGCGAACTCCGAAAATAGTGATCGTTACTCACTATGCCCCGATTTCAGAGACTGTGAATGGAGAGCCCCTGGAAATATGGCCTTATTTGGGCAGCTCGCGGCTTTCAGAGGTGATTGATCGGCACGGCGCGGTCCTGGCTCTCCACGGCCACGCGCATCACGGGAAGCCGGACGGTAAGACCACGGCAGGTGTGCCCGTTCACAACGTGGCGTTGTCTCTTTTGCTTGCGCACAATGGCGGCAAGCCCTACCGCGTTTTTGAGGTTTAGAGGCTTGTTTTCTCTCTCTTCGGAATGAATCTGACAACCTCCGTGATAATTTGATTTCGGGAGACTCACGCCTTCTTGCACCTGCATAGCCTGTTTATCTGGCTCATCTCACTAGCCAGCATCGTCTGCATGCTGCTGCGTCCGCGCGGCATTCCGGAATATGTCTGGGTATGCAGCGGCGCAGCCGTACTGGTGATAGCACGACTGCTTTCGCCTGACACGGCCTTGAGCGCTGTGCTCAAGGGCGTGGACATTTACCTGTTCCTGTTCGGCATGATGGTGCTGGCAGAGTTGGCGCGGGATGAAGGTGTGTTTGACTGGATTGCAGACGTTGCTATGCGGCATGCCGGCGGCTCGTCTGCTCGGCTCTTCCTGCTGATTTATCTGACCGGTACGGTTGTGACAGCTTTGCTCTCGAATGATGCAACGGCCGTTGTGCTTACTCCGGCCGTTCTGGCGACTGTACGACGCGCCCAGGTTTCTCCCAAGCCTTATCTTTTCATCTGCGCGTTCATCGCCAATGCTGCGAGTTTCCTTCTGCCCATCTCCAACCCTGCCAATCTTGTGATCTATGGACGGCAACTGCCGCCTCTGGGCGTTTGGGTAAGGATCTTTCTTGTGCCGTCGCTGATCGCGATTGTCGCAACGTATCTCCTTCTGCGGTTCTTGTCGCGACGGGACCTGCAACAGCACTATGAGCCGCGAAGTTCTCCGGTTGGGCTAACTGGACGCGGCCGCCTCGCCGTCGCCGGGCTGGTCCTTTCTGCCATTGCTTTGATTATCAGATCAGCATATGGCGCAGATCTGGGATTCCCGACTGCACTGGCGGGAGTAGCTACGGTGGCTTTTGTGGCAGTGAAGGACAGATCGGTCCCTATGAAGGTCGCCCGAGATGTGACCTGGAGCGTCCTGTTTCTTGTGGCAGGACTTTTTGTGATTGTTGAAGCCATGAGCCAGGCGGGGCTGCTTCAGGTGGCTGAAGGGGGAATTGCATGGCTTTTGCCCAAACCGCACGCCGTGGCGGACCTGAGTTCGGCGTTCGGTGTAGCGATCATTTCCAACCTGATGAACAACCTTCCCGTTGCATTGGCTAGCGGTGCGGCCTTGCAGCATCTGGGAAATCTCCCCAGTCCGAGTCATGCGGTTCTGTTGGGAGTGGATCTTGGACCCAACCTTTCCGTGACAGGATCATTGGCGACGATCCTATGGCTGATTGCGCTTCGGCGTGAAGGCGTTGAGATCACGGCCACGGAGTTCCTGAAAGCAGGAATCATGATTATGCCCGTGTCGCTGCTTCTGAGTGTGCTGGTCCAGACCTTCTTGAAGTGAAGGTTTAAGGGTTTAAAACAAACTGGCGGAGGAGTTGCTCGCCAGCTCACGCATGCTCTCAAAGATGCAGGTCCGGGTAGGCGACTCTGGTGCGATTGCCTCAAGCGGAAGGGTCACTGAGAAATGCGGTGAGCGGCGCTGAAAGGTAATGCTGAGAAAATCATGGCTGCGTCCCTGGGCCAGAGATCCAATGGCCGATGAAACTTCCTTCTGCCAGTTGGACCGCGTGCTGACCACCAGAGGCGTGGTTCTCTCGAACGTCCATCCGCTGTTGCGCCGGGGTGTTTTTCTGCTGCTGCGCGCAAACCAGCGGAAATTCTGGACGTGCATGGAGAAGACCGGGGGCATATCCAGATCGGCCTGGAAGGTAAGGATTTCCGGCTTGGAATTGATCTTGCCCAGCAGCCAGTGCAAAGGAAACTCGCAGGGAGACATTTCCACCAGCATGCTGGCACGGCGAAACATGCCCTGGGCCAGCCGCAAAGGCAATTGGAAGCGTGATGCTGTGACCCAGCGGATGCCGCTTACGCGTCCTTCTCCAGCCAGCGCGGATTCAACCCAGCGCGCAACTTCAGCGGCCCGGCGGCGGCTGTAGCGCACAGCAAACCAGTACCAGACCCCACATCCGACCG
>DATEJX010000367.1:0-4932 GCA_035277785.1 Candidatus Angelobacter sp.
ATACACGCTTGCACTGATGCTGGCGCGCACCATGACTTGCCTGAACCCCCGCAAAACTGATGACCTGCCCGACTATTGCGGAGTATGCGAAAACTGCCGGAAGATTGAAGAAGCCGCTGACCTGGAAGCGCGTTGTGCTGAGGCGGTGGAGGCACGCGAAGGCCTGCGCGAAACCGATAAACGCGAGACTCGCATTTTCGTCCAACCGCATCCTGATGTGCTGGTCATTCCTCCCGATCCACCACAGATGATGATCAAGGTAGACCAGGTGCGACATGTAAACGAAACCATTCGTTACAAACCTGCTGAAGCCAAACGCCGGGTTTTCATCTTCAGTGATGCGGCGTTCATGAAAGAGGCGGCAAATGCATTGCTGAAGGTGCTGGAGGAGCCGCCCGAGTTCGCTACCATTTTTTTGCTGGCGCGCAATCCCGGCGAACTCCTGCCGACCATCCGCTCCCGTTGCGTCAGCTTTACCTTGAGTGCTCTGCCGCTGGAACAAATTGATGCTTATCTTGCACAGCATCGCCCCGAATGGAACACGCGGCAGCGCCAGCTTGCGGCGCGCTTAAGTGGCGGCGGAATAGGACGCGCACGGTCCCTGGATCTGGAGCAATACATGGCGTCGCGCAAAGACGCTCTTGCCCTGCTTACCACAGCCATTCGCGCAGGAGAACATTCTGACCTGTTTCGAACCACTGAAACTTATCGCGGAGGCGGCGAGGGCAAGGAGAAAACTGATCAGCTTCTGTCCGCCATTTACGGGCTGCTCAAAGACCTGCTGGCTCTCACCAATGGGGCGCCTGAACTGGTGCGCAATACTGACATCACGGCAGAGCTCAAATCCTTAAGTGCAGGTGTTGATTTCTCCTGGATCGCAGCGGCTTCGCAGCAGCTCGGGCAGGTGCAGAGCGGAATGCGCAGGAACGTCTTGCGGCCATTGTCACTCGACGCGTTTGCTCTTTCGCTTGAGCGGTAAAGCGAAACTCGCGTTCATCATCTCACCAAAACGGTTTCTTCATGAAACTAAACACGTTGCATGGACAATGACCTTTCAGTCCATTGAAACTCTGGCATGGGCTGTGATACGTTAACAGCCAACAACCCGCACTGCGATTCCCAATACATTCATGGGATCAGCTCGGTCCCCGTCGGTACGCTATGGTTCGAATTTTTGCCGACATGGTTCCCGCGCTGTGGGAAACGGGAGCAAACAGCTATGAAAGACTCAATGGACGCTACCGCAGCACGTCAGGCCCCAGAACATACCGAAGAAGAATTTATAAGCCGCAAACTCATTCGGCCATCGTTAAGCACTCCTCCACCTCGCACCGAACCTGTTTCCGAACGCCGTGAGCGTCTGGAACGCACCGACCGCATGCATTCCAATGGCCCGCGCCGTAACGGAGCTTCCGAAACAACGCACGCGGAAAATTATTATTACCAGAAACAGATCCAGAGCAAGACTCCGGTTGTCGTGGTGCTCAAAGACGGAGAACAGGTCCAGGGCCTCATCGAGTGGTACGACAAGAGCTGCATCAAGGTGGTCCGCACCAACGGTGGGAATCTGTTGATTTACAAACCCTCCATTCGCTATATCTACAAAGCTGGTGAGGTCAACAACAAACCATAATCTGTTGCGCTTTGTCAGAAGAGAGCTTCTTGATTCGGAAGTTTTCGTTCTCACATAGTTGCAGTCGATGTTTCAGAAACCGGCTCCTGCCGGTTTTTCTGTTTTACCGCGAATCCCAACCCCAGCCACAAAGCCAGAGCAAGCCATTCCCATAACGAAAAATGTCCCGGAACCATCGGCAGCACCTTCATGGAGATCAGCCCCAGTGACACCACTGCGCCGGCAAGCGCCACAGTACGCGGCCAGAACGCCTGATCAATCCTGAACAGCACCAGGCATGAGACGAACCAGCCGCAAGCCGACGCAAGGCCTCCAACCTCAGTTATAGGAATCAAAATAGCCTTCCCCAGGAAAACTCCCAGCACTGTCAAGACGCCTGTAAGCACTACGGCATTGGCAGGCGTTTGCTTGTCTGGATGAATAGCGGCTAGCCTTCCATCCAGCATGCCCCGCCTGCCCATGGCAAAAATCAAGCGGCTGGTAGCAAGAAAATTCGCGTTGAAGCACTTCAAGAGCGCGAACAATGCCGCAACCAGCACAAGGTCCACAATCCACTGGCCTGCCACCACTTGCTGCAGCGCGTAAGCAGTTGCAAATGAATGCGTAACCAGGCGCTGCCAGGGATATGCGTATCCGACCACGAAAATGATCAGGCAATAAAAAAGGCCGCCGATCACGAGGGATCCTATAATTGCGCGATAGAAATTGTGGCTCTGGAATTTCGGGCTTGATTCCTCCGCGCACTTCCCCACTGATTCAAAGCCTGTCATGAAATAAGGAACAATCTGCAGGACCAGCAGGATTGATAACCACGGCGCATGGGAAAAGCCGGGCGATAGATTTTCACTCTTGCCATGCAGCAAGCCACCGCCGGCAAACACCGCAAACAATCCCAGCAACCCAAATGTGGTGATGCGCTGGAAGCTTGCGCTCATCCTCACGCCACGGTAGTTGATCCAGGTAAGCGCTGCGGTCAGCGCCACGCCTATGACTAACTGCGGCAGAAAAACCGGCTGCCCGGCCACGCGGTAAAGTTGAAATGATGTGAGCTGTGGAAAAATGTAAGAGCAGACGCTGCCAATCGCCACACCTTCCCAGGGACAAACCACAAAGTAGGCCAGCACCATCATCCAGCCGCTCAGAAAGCTGACACTGCCATTGAACACCCTGGATGTGTAAGCCACTTCTCCGCCGGCATCAGGAATGGCGATGACCAGCCGGCTATAGACATATCCCACCGGCAATAGCAGCGAGGCGCCAAGAAAAAAACCCAGAATCGCGCCGATGGGGCCGCCGCGTTGCAGCCAGTCGTCCATGACGACAAGCCAGCCCACGCCGATCATTGCCCCGAAACCCACGACGAAGTAATCAATGGTTCCGAGTGTTTGCGCCAGACGCTTTATGGCCACGTTTCTACTCCTTGCGAATCTGCGGAAAGCCTCAAGATTTGTGTTAATGCATTCCGGCAAACCGAAAGCTTGCGGCCGGTAAGCGCCGAATGCATTGCTCATTGACAACCCCATAGAAGTCCCATAATATCTGTAATTTACGCCCCCTTGCACAGCTTTGAGGAGAGCTGACCAAGTGATCAAGCTCGATATCATTAACGAAGTAGTAACAAAGACAGGCATCACCAAGACTAAGGCTGAGCTGGCCGTGGAAACCGTCTTTGACAGCATGAAGAAAGCGCTGTCTCAGGGTGAGCGAATTGAGTTGCGTGGCTTCGGCGTGTTCAATGTGCGTCCCCGCAAGACCGGAATTGGACGCAACCCCCGCACGGGCGCGGAAGTGAATATTCCTCCCGGCAAAGCGGTGCGGTTCAAACCCGGGAAGGAGTTGCAGTCCATCGACTGAAGCAGGTCAGGCGGGCTTATCAGTTTTAAATGCCGGACAATTCTTCCCCTTCGCTCGAATACCAGATTTACGACCCTGAACGCCAGGAAATCAGAGTTGTTGTAATCCAGCCGCCCAAACGGCGTTACTGGTTGCATGCACTGCTCTTTCTCGCCACCATCTTCACCACGCTCTGCATTGGGGCGCGGATGCAGTTCAATTTCAATCACAACCTGCCCCTGTTCTCCAGCGACCTTTCGCAGGATGTTGATTACTGGCCCTGGGCATGGGTGCTTCAGGATCTGCATCGTCTCGCGCTGGGAATCCCCTTTTCAGCTACGTTGCTGGCTATCCTGGGCGCGCATGAGATGGGACATTTCGTTACGGCAGTACGCCGGCGCATCTTTGCCACGCTTCCCTTCTTCATTCCGGCGCCCACGCTGATTGGCACACTGGGAGCTTTCATCCGCATCAGGTCTCCCATCCGCAGCCGCTCTGATCTTTTTGACGTTGGCGTTGCCGGGCCCATCGCAGGCTTCGTCGTCGCCGTCCCTTTGCTGTTTTTGGGATTGATGCTGTCACAGCCATTGACTCCCGCGTCATCGCAAATTGATCTTGCCTTTGCACTCCCTCTTATCTTCACGCTGGCACATTCGCTCCTGGCTGCAGGAGGAAACCTGCTGGCCATGCATTTTGGGTTGCATGATATCTATTTGCACCCGGTCGCAATCGCCGCGTGGTTTGGCATGTTTGCCACGGCTCTCAACCTTCTTCCCGGCGGCCAGCTTGACGGAGGTCATATTGTCTTTGCCGTGCGACCACAATGGCATCGTCGTGTATCCATGCTGTCGATTGCTGTCCTGCTGCTGCTGAGCTGGTATTTCTGGGCCGGCTGGCTGTTGTGGGCAGTTGTATTGAGGATGACCGGCGCACGCCATCCTGATGTACCTTTGGCGCCGCCAATGAACCAGAAACGCAAATGGGTCGCGGCCTTGTCACTGCTCATGCTCATTCTTTCCATCACTCCAACAGCCATTCGCGAACGCGACGATGACACACAGCAACTGCGAAAAAGCAGCTTGAAGAACGTGCTGGAAAGCATTCGCAAAAATCGCATGCAGAAGCAGCAGCAACCTGCTCCACCTGAGACCCGCTAGAGCAACGAGAGAGCGTCCACATCCACAATTACATTGGTGCGCGGGATCTTGTGTTCATCCAGGACCACGAGCATTTTGCGCAAAGCCAGGTTCAGCTTCTGGCGGCTATCGGCTTTCACAATAAAGTGATAACGATAATCGCGCTTCAGGCGCATGATGGGCGCAACCGATGGTCCCAGCACACGCACTCCTTCATTGCGCGTGGATTCAAACCAGTTCCCGATCTGCCCAGTCCAGGTGAGCGCGTGGTCCAGTTTGTCACTGCGCACCAGGATGTTGGCCAGCGCACTGAAGGGCGGGTAATGCATC
>DATEJX010000368.1:0-4863 GCA_035277785.1 Candidatus Angelobacter sp.
GATGTATCCAGTGCGTACGTGCCACCGCGCAATGAAGTAGAGAAACTGCTGGTTCTGATATGGAAAGACGCTTTTCGATTCGACGAAATCGGCGTGGACGACAATTTCTTTGAACTCGGCGGGCACTCGCTTATGGCTGTGCAACTGTTGAAAAACATCAACCAGACGTTCTCAAGCAAAACTGCTCTCAAAGATCTTTTTGAGAACCCCACAATTGCACAGCTGGCTGTGAAGCTCTCATGCACTCAGGTTCAGGACGAGGATAGTAACGAACTGGAGGCGTTGCTCGCGGAAATTGAAAGCATGTCAGAAGACGAGCTGCGGGCAGAATTGGGCGGAAAAGGGAAGGAATGAGGAGTGAATAAGCATGGCGAACTTGTCTGACCGGATCGGAAACCTTACACCGGAGCAACAGGAGTTGCTGCGCCGGCGCATGCAGCTCCGTGACGTCCAAAATTCCACGCCGGTTTCTTTTGGCCGTAAAAGGAGCAGCGACACGCTCAAACCGAGTTCAGAGGCGGCAGCCAAAGTGGAATTCAGCCTGTTTTTCTTTTCGGCCGATGTCAACCTCACGGAAGATGAACGGTACCGGCTCTTGTTTGACAGCGCGCGTTTAGCAGATACCAATGGCTTTGCCGCAGTGTGGACTCCGGAAAGGCACTTTCAAGAGTTCGGCGGGCTTTATCCCAATCCCTCGGTCCTGAGCGCTGCGCTGGCAATGATTACTCAGCGCGTGCAGCTTCGCGCCGGCAGTCTGGTGCTTCCTCTGCATAATCCAGTCAGGGTGGCTGAAGATTGGGCGCTCGTCGATAACCTTTCGCAAGGGCGGGTGGGAATTTCATTCGCCACCGGCTGGCATAAGCATGACTATGTTATTGCTCCCGAAAATTACGAGAATCGCCGTGAATTGATGTTCCAGAACATCTCTCTTGTGCGAAGACTCTGGGCCGGCGAAAAAGTGGAAATTGCAGGTGTGGGTGGCAAAAAAGTTCCAGTGAAAACCTTGCCACGCCCCGTTCAAGCGGATTTACCTTTCTGGGTGACCGTGGCTTCTGAGCGGACGTGGATACGTGCCGGTGAGGCGGGAGCCAATGTCCTCACCGCGTTTTCCTCGTCATTGGATGAACTGAAAGAGAGCATTCAACGATATCGCCGGGCCCGTATGGAGAATGGGCATGATCCGCGGACTGGAATTGTTTCTTTGATGTTGCACACCTACATTGGTACCGATGAGGAACAAGTGCGCGCAATTGTTGAAAGACCTATGAAGAACTATTTGCAGACTTACATCAACCAGTTCAGACCGATGGTGGGGGACAACGTGGTTGATCCTTCCGCTCCGGAAATGCAGGGGCTTCTTGACACGGTTTTTGAGCGTTATTTTGACCATGCGTCCCTTCTCGGCACCCCCGAAAAATGCGCTGCACTCATCGAACAGCTGGCATCTGCCGGAGTGAATGATCTGGCGTGCCTGCTGGATTTTGGTCTCGATTACGAAACA
The DNA here is from genome assembly GCA_035277785.1 of Candidatus Angelobacter sp. Classification (GTDB taxonomy): domain Bacteria; phylum Acidobacteriota; class Terriglobia; order Terriglobales; family Acidobacteriaceae; genus Angelobacter. The sequence continues at coordinate 1,502 of DATEJX010000368.1, forward strand.
ACAATGGAGGGATTGCATAGGCTTGCCGCTCTCCGCGAGAGCCTGCAACCGCAAGCAGCCGTTGTTGCCGCCCCGGGTGAGGGAGAGTAGTACATGAGCATTAAGGATACGGGCCCAATCCCCACGATTGAAAGAAATAAGAAGACGCTGGCAGAACGGATTGCCGGACTTTCTCCGGAGCAGAGAGCGCTTTATGAGCTCAAGGCTCGCGAGCTGCAGAGAAAGGACAAGGCGCGCATTCCGCGTCTGCAGGGAAGCGGTCCCTGGCCGGCATCCACTGACCAGACAGCGCTGTGGTTTATCCAGCAACTGGAACCGAATACATCTGCGTACAACATAGGCAATGGTTTTCGTCTGAAAGGAAAGCTCGATGTTCAACTCTTCGAGAAGTGCCTGAACGTTGTTGCGCAGCGTCATCAGATCCTGCGTACGGTCTTCCGCGAGGTCGGAGGCAAGCCTTTCCAGTTTGTTACTGACATGAAACTCTCTGCGCCGGTCACCGACGTGCGCAGTGAGCCTGATCCTGAAGCCGCTGCTCATGAAGTTGTGACCCGGCTGATCCGAGAGCCTTTCGACCTGGAAAAGGGGCCGCTCGCGCGGGTACCACTTGTGCGCATCGCGGATGATGACTATGTGATGGTTGGAGTTCTGCATCACATTGTGACCGACTGGTGGTCTTACTACGTTTTCTACAGTGAGCTGCTGGGGCTGTTTCACGCTTTTTCAAACGGACTACCCAATCCCTTGCCTGATCTGCCCGTTCAATATGCTGACTGGGCGGCGTGGCGCGACAACTGGGAACAGACCAGCGATTTCCGAAACCAGGAAGAGTACTGGTTGAAACAGCTTCAGGGTGTTCCGCATGTTCTGGAAGTGCCCGCCGATCGGGCCCGCCCTGCCGTGCAAACCCACGGCGGAGCACGATCCCCCTTTGATATTCCGAATGAGACATTGCGCCGGCTGCGTGCGATGAATCGGCAGGCCGGCACATCTTCATTCATGACGCTGCTGGCGGCGCTGAACGTTTTCTTATGGCGTTACACGGGACAGGAAGATTTTGTTGTAGGCACTCCGGTTTCAGCCGACCGGGACTCGGAAGAAACAGCCAACCTTATCGGTTACATGCTGAACACACTAGTTTTGCGTGCCGATCTCTGCGGCAATCCAACCTTTCTTGAGGTGCTGGAGCGAGTGAGGACAACATGTCTCGATGCCTTCACGCACAAGGAGTATCCGTTCCGGCATTTGGTTGACAAGCTCAAGGTAGAGCGAGACATGAGCCGGATGCCTCTGTATCAGGTTGAGTATCTCTACATCAGCACCGAAAGTCCTGTGCAGGCGACGCAAGGGATGCCACAAGGTGAGATCGGTCTTCCCGGCTTTGAGTTCACCGTTTTCGGCATTGACCGCAAGACATCTCCGGTGGATCTGCAGATCACATTCGGTGAATCGAAAGATCAACTCAGCCTCATGTTTGAATACAACACTGACATCTTTGAGGCGCGAACCATCGATAGGTTGGCCAATCATCTGATATCTCTGTTGGATTCCCTGTTGTGCGCGCCCGAACGGCGAATCACCACGTTTCAGCTTCTCAGTCCTGAGGAGCGTCAGTATATTATTTGCGACCTCAATCCGGGAATGACGGATTCCTTCCATGAGCTCTTCATAACGCTCTTTGAGCGGCAGGCAGACAGGACTCCAGAAGCAATTGCGTTGAGATTTGGCAAAACATCGCTGACATTCACTGAACTAAACCAGCGTGCAAACCGTCTGGCACATTTTCTGCTGAGACAAGGTGCAGGCCCGGAACGGATTATTGCGATTTGCATTGAACGAAGCCCGGAGATGCTGGTAGCAATTCTGGCCGTCTTGAAAAGCGGCGCAGCGTATCTGCCTCTTGATCCTTATTTTCCGGAAGAACGCCTCAGCTATATGGTGGCGGATGCAGCACCGGTTGCGGTGCTCACAACGCAATCGCTCAATTTCACTCTGCCCACAAGCGTTCAAGAAATCTGCCTTGCCTCTCCGGAATGCGCCTCCGTGCTGGAAACGGCGAGTGGATCGCATCCGTGGATGCAAGATTGCTTTCAGCCAGTGACAGCCGGTAGTCCTGCTTACGTGATTTATACATCGGGCTCCACTGGACGGCCGAAAGGCGTAGTGGTTTCTCACGGAGCCCTTTCTGCGTTTGTTGCTGCGATGCTCGACCAAGGTATCTTCTCTCCGGGACAGTCACATTTAGCGATTACAACGATCGGATTTGATATCTCAATTCTGGAGCTGTTGCTTCCGCTATGTCATGGAACTCAGGTAGTTCTTGCATCCCAGGAACAAGCGCGGGATGCTGCCCAGCTTGGCCGCTTGCTGGCTTCTTCTGATGTGGATTCCATGCAAGCCACTCCCAGCCACTGGGAAATGCTTTTGCGCGAGAATGCGGGCTACCTGAAAAATTTACGCATCTTGAGCGGAGGAGAGGCGCTGCCAAAGCAGCTTGCAGCTCAGCTTTTGCATGCTACGGATCGTGAAGTGTTCAATCTGTATGGCCCAACTGAAGCGACCATCTGGTCGAACATCCACCGTTTAAGTAGCAGCGACGTATCAAACGAGGCTTCTGAGATTGTCACTATCGGCAAGCCTTTGCCGGGTTACGGCGTCTATGTGCTGGATCATTGTCTTGAGCCAACACCGATTAATGTTGCAGGAGACCTCTACATTGCCGGGCACGCACTGGCGCGCGGATACCTGAACCGCGCGGACTTCACCGCTGAACGTTTCCTCGCCAATCCATGCGGGCGTAGTGGATCACGCATGTATCGCACTGGCGACCTGGCGAGGTGGCGTGACAATGGAACGCTTGAGTTCCTTGGCCGGGCAGACCAGCAGATCAAACTACGTGGATTTCGCATCGAGCTTGGTGAGATTGAAGTGGTGCTGAAAACGGAGCCCGAAATTTCTCAGGCTGCCGTTATTGTCCGTGACGAGGGTGGGACGGGTAAAGAACTGGTTGCTTACCTCGTCGCCGCAGATGGTCATGTTCCAGACTTGCTGCAACTACGGCAAAGATTGAGAGCCCAATTGCCGGATTATATGGTTCCAGCGGCTTTCGTAATGTTGGACCACCTGCCACTCACCCCCAATGACAAGCTGAACCGTCGAGCTTTGCCGGCGCCGGATCGGCAGCGAGCAACATACACTGCGCCACGTACACCTGAGGAAGAAGCAGTTTGCAACATCTTCAGTAAGGTGCTTGGGGTGAAGAGCGTTGGCGTGAGGGACAACTTTTTTTCTCTCGGCGGACATTCCCTCACCGCAACGCGTGTAATCAGCCAGATTCGTACGGCTCTGGGAATAGATCTGCC
>DATEJX010000369.1:0-6734 GCA_035277785.1 Candidatus Angelobacter sp.
CGTCATCAATACTGACGCACATCACACGTCTCACATGGAGAAGATTCGGTTTGGCGTGTTGCAGCTTCGCCGCGCCTGGCTGACTCGGGCAGACGTGCTGAACACGCTGCCTGCGGCTGAGTTCGCCAGGAACATGCGCCGGGGCAAGCCGGTGCTGGCTGCGGTCTGAAGGGCGGCGGAAACAGCATCTGCTCGCCTTCCGGCATCCCACAAGAGTATTCTTCTTCTCGTCAGAGGAACTGTGCCATGCCGGAAAACGCAAATCCCTCGCAATCGCCCAACAAGGGCCAGCAGGCCTCCGCTCCTGCTCCGCAATACGCGCCCGGGCACGTGCCGATCACAGAAGAATTTGATCGCGCCAAGTGGACGCTGCCGCCCATAGTGCCGGTGGTGATTGCAGCCGCGGTCATTGGCGTGATCATTGCTGTGGTGTCTTTCACAAACCGTCAGCAGCCGGTGATGAGCGGCTCGATTACAAAGGTGGTATCTGCAGACCAGCAGGGCAATACCATGGTGGCTGTGCAGGTGAAAGTCAACAATGTAATCGACCGCCAGCTTTGGGTCAGGAACGTTGATCTAGACCTGGAAACGGCAGACGGAAAGAAATTGACAGACCATGCCGCGCCGTCCAGCGATTCCGCGACTTACATGAAAGCCTTCCCTGTCCTGCAGCAGGCCAGTGCCGATCCATTACGGGAAGAACTGAAGATCCCGCCGAAGACAGCTTACACCGGCGTTGCTATCTTCTCTTATCCGGTGGACCAGAAAGCGTTTGACGGGCGCAAGTCTCTCACCATGCGCATTCAGTTGTACGATCAGCCCACTCTGGTCCTGAAAAACCCGTGAGAGGGAAGGCTCATCCTCGGGCCCCGATAATTTTGACATTAAAATACTCTTGACTTGTTCCTGCCGGGCATGGAGAATTCCGGCGGAACCGAAAGCCTTCCGTTTTTGCGCGCTCTGCTGTCTTATGGGCGTGGAGCGAACGAACGTTCGAAAGACTTTTCCTTCCATTCCCGGAGGAAACCATGAAGCTTCGAGTATGCGCCACCTTCCTGCTCTCCATGTTCGTGCTCGTCGCAACTTTTCCAGCAGCCGGCCAGGTCAGCGCCGCTGACGCCCAGTTGAACGGAACAGTCCGTGATCAGACAGGCAGCGTGATTGTGAAAGCAGCAATCAGCCTGCGAAACCTGGATACCAACCACGTGTATACCGCAACTTCCGGGACTACTGGGTTTTATATCCTTCCGAATCTGCCGCCGGGGAATTACGACGTGACCGTTGAGTCGAAGGGATTCGGTAAGTTTACTGAGAAGGCAGTCGCGCTGCGGGTGGGCCAGGTGGCCACACTGGACGTGACGCTGAAAGTGGCATCCGCAGCGGAAGAAGTAACTGTTAGCACAGAAGCGCCAGTCATCGAGCCGACCCGTACGGAAGTGAGCCAGGTGATTGAGACAGACCAGATCCAGTCGCTTCCGATTAGCGGGCGCCTTTTCACTGACTTTGCCCTGCTCACGCCGGGAGTCACTACCGGCCGCATCAGCCTGCAATCGACATTTACCGATCCGTCGGTGACGCGCATCTCTTTTGGCGGGCAGCGCGATTTGAGCAACAGCGTGACTGTGGACGGAGCCGATAACATTGCCGCGGTCACGGGTTCCCAGCGGGCCACGCCTTCGCAGGAAGCAGTGAGCGAGTTTCGTGTGGTGAACAACAGCTTTGGCGCTGAATACGGCCGGGCTCTGGGCGGCATTGTAAACATCGTCACCAAGTCGGGCACCAATGATCTTCATGGCTCTCTTTATGAATACATTGAGAACAACGAGATCAATGCCAAGTCGATTTTGACGCAGCCGGGATTCGACACTCTGCAGCAAAACCAGTTTGGCGCAACTCTCGGCGGGCCTCTGCAGAAGGACAAGACATTCTTTTTCGTGAACTATGAAGGGCAGCGCCGGGCGCAGTCGCCCACTTACCCGGCCATTCTGGTGCAGAATCTGGCTGCTATTAATGCCGTGAAACAGAGCTTTGGCATTGCTCCGGAAGATCTCAACGTAAAGAAGACGGCCGACATCGACAACGGCTTTGTGAAACTGGATTATCAACTCAACCAGAAAAACCATCTCTCTGCCCGTTACAGCATCCAGGACGGAACGGACCTGAACATGCTTGTAGGTGAGACGCTGGACGGTGGCGGCATTGGCGCGCCCAGCAGCGGCCGCAACGGATTACTCCGTGACCAGGCCATTGTAGGCACCTGGGACACTCAGCTGGGCCCCAATCGCAACAATGATGCTCTGTTGCAATGGGCGCAACGCAATTATGGATTCCCCGGCGTGACCGGACAACCCAACCTGGATGTTCCGAACGTGCTCTTGTTCGGCCATAACTTTGGAGCGTTTGACCGTTACGACGAAAAGCGGACGCAGCTTTCAGATACTTTCTCAGTGATCCACGGGAAGCACTATATGAAGTTCGGCGCAGATGTGAACTACGTGCAGAACTTTGTAATTAACCCCGGCTTCACGCCTGCGCGCGTTATCTTCCCCAGTCTTGATGACCTGCTGGCCTCCGGCAAAGCGGGTTGGGGAAGCACTCCGTGCCCGCCGCCGCTGGTGGGACTGGTTGCGCCTTGTATCGCCGCGTTCTTCTGGGGGGCGCCTATTGGCCCCGGACCATTCGATCCGAATGCTGCCTCCCCTTCCCTGCCCACAACATGGGCCAACGCGTTCCAGCCGTCGCTAATCGACAATTTCTCATTCAACCTGAACCACAGCTATTTCGGGTTCTTCGCGCAGGACCAGTGGAAGCTCACGCCGACTCTGACCGTTAACTACGGGCTGCGCTACGACTGGGAGACCGGACTCGGCTTCTTCATCAATCCATATCGCAAGGAATTCCAGCCCAGAGTCGGGCTCGCATGGGCGCCTGATTCAAAGACAGTGGTTCGCGCGGGGTACGGGATCTTCAACGACCGCTACAATCTGACGTTCTTCTTTGTTCCGTCACAGCAGCGGCCGCCGGTGATTGCCGGACTGCCCACCAACAACAACCAGACAACGGGCGAGTGGATCCTGAACAGCATGTTCCTGCCTACGCCGTGCGTGCTGAATGGTTGCCCGCCGCCGCCGGGCGGTCCGCTGCCTCCGGGAACCGTGCCACCGCCGCTGCTGGCGTCAGCATTTGAGAATCTGATCAACAGCGGATCGTTCCCCAACAACTCACTGTTCGTGCAGGGTGGAACCATGGTGGACCGCAACCTGATTCCGCCGTACTCGGAGCAGGCAAGCCTGGAAATTGACCGAGAGGTTGCGAACGGGCTCACGCTCGGCCTGGGATACCTGTTTGTCGCGGGTCATCATCTGGTGCGTCCCATTGACCTGAATGTTGGCCCGCCGGTGGGACAAGAAGTGGGTACGGGCAAAGATATTTATGCCTTCGCCATCAACGATCCCAACATTCCTGCGCCTCCGGGAGGATCGAACGGAACGAACGGAATTTTCTATTTCACTGATTCCAGCGGCAACTCCGTTTACCACGGCGTGACGCTGCAGGTGATTGAGAAGGCCAGCAAGTATTTCAAACTGGACGCCAATTACACCCTCTCTCACACACTGGACGATGGCACGTTCGTGACCTTTGTCAGTACGCCGCAGTCAAACGCGCAGCGCAACCTGGAGCGCGCCAATTCCAACCAGGACGCGCGGCATCGCTTTGTCGCCAACTTTGTGGCGAACACTCCCGATCACGGCCTGCTGCGCTACTTTGAGTTGAGCAGCATCGTCACGCTGCAATCGGCGCGTCCGTTCACGTTGTTTGTGGGGTTTGACGCGAACAATGACGGTAACCCGGTGACGGACCGCGTAGGCAATTCGCCGCGCAACAGCTACCGTGGCGACACGCTGAAGACAGTGGATATGCGCCTTTCGCGCACATTCCATCTCAGCGAGCGCAAGCGGCTGGCGCTTTCATTCGACGCGTTCAATATCTTCAACCAGACCAACGTGGACGAAGTGTTCTCAGTGTATGGCGCGCCGGATTTCATACCCGGCCAGACGCCAACGCACTTTGGCGACGGCATTAGCGGTCCCAGCGGCGCAGTCGGGGCGCCTCGAACGGTCTTCAATCCCAGACAATTCCAAGGGGGACTGAAGTTCACCTTCTGAGCATCGATTCCCTCGCTCGCCGGCTGCTGCAACAGACAGCCGGCGTTTTTGTTAGGGCCCCACCGTCAGAAAGTAAGATTTTTTTGTTGACATTGCGTCAACGGTACCGCAATATCTTGGGTGTAGGGCAGCATGCACGCAAGATTTAGGCTGCTCGATTCAAAACGGCCTAAGGAATCAAATTTTCCAAGGAGGAACTTCACGAATGGCAACGAAGAAAAAAGCTGCGAAGAAAAAGAAGAAGTAGCTACGTCGCGGAGCCAAGTCTCCGTCAAGTTCATTTCAAGGGAAATAGTGATACGGGTGTTCAACAATCGAACACCCATTTTTATTTGGTACAGCGGCCTTATTGGTTTCCAATCGCAGGTTGTATGATTTTGGCCTCGCGTGCTTCAATTAAGACTTGATTTTGAGAATGCATTCAAAGCGCAAAAACAAGACCGCATTTTTTCTGCTCATCTTGATTGCGGCTTTCCTGGCGCTTGGCATTGCCGGGATGGCACAAGACAATTCCGCAGGTTCTGACGCCACCGCTGCCAACGGTGAAGAGATCATTCCGTTTCTCAACCAGACGATCGAGTGGTACCGGCAAATCACGGTGCAGCAGCAATTGGCGACGGAACCAAGCGATGTGCTGTTCCTCAATGACAACCGGCAGATTGCCGATCAGGTGGTGCGGCTGTCGTTTGACTATGCACGCTCTCGCGCGCAGGCGCTGAACAATGAAGCACCCACAAGCACATCGGGACAGGGGGGAAAGACTTCACAGTACCAGCGGCTGGCGGATGCAGCCAATAAAGCCGACCAGCAGGTGAAAACTTCGCAGCAGGAAATTGACACGCAGCGGCAGAAGCTGGCTACTGCCACAGGGAAAAACCGCCGGGAACTGGAAGCGCTGATTGCTGAAACGCAGAGCGAGCTTGAGCTGTTTCAGGCGCGTCGTGATGTGCTGCGCAGCATGCTGCAGTTTGCCACGGGAGCTTCCGGGGCAGCCGGTGGAGGAAGTCTTTCCGCGCGGATTGATGAGCTGGCGAAGACGGTGCCGGTTGCATCGGTAAATCCCAAAGGAACAACCACTGATAATGGGCCGGCGCAAACCAACACGAGCAATAATCTTTCAGTAGCGGCGAAGGAACGGAAGGAAGAGCCCACGGGAATGCTGGCCTTGATTGAGGACATTATTTCTGTACGGCGCAAGCTGACCTCACTGGAAGACAACATTCGCCTGACAGATGGGCTGGCTCAGACTTCAAAAGACCTGCGCACGCCGATGCTGGCCAAAGTGCGGGAACTTACGCAAAAGGGCAACAATCTGGCTGCACAGCCGGATTCCACAGATTCCGCGGCACTTCTGCAGCAACAAAAAGACCTGCAGTCGCTCACGCAGGAGTACAAGCAGCTATCCGCGAGCGTGCTGCCGCTGGGCAAGCAGAACATCCTGCTCGATCTCTATAAGCGGAGCATGACCAACTGGCGTAATGCTGTGGACAGCGAGTATCGGGCGGAGATCAAGGGCCTGATGGTGCGCCTGGGCGTGCTGGCAGTGATTCTGGGAGTGATCCTGGGGGTTTTCGAGCTTTGGCGCCGCGCCATCTATCGCTACATCGCCGAGCCGCGGCGGCGCTATCAATTCCTGCTGCTGCGCCGGATCGTCTTGTGGATTGTGATTGCCATTGTGATCGGCCTTGCGTTTGCCAGCGAACTTGGCGCGGTTACGACGTTCGCTGGACTGCTCACGGCGGGAATTGCAGTGGCGTTGCAGAACGTGATCCTCTCCGTTGCCGGATACTTCTTTCTGGTGGGCAAGTACGGAGTGCGAGTGGGAGACCGAGTGCAGGTTTCCGGTGTTACGGGCGACGTGGTGGATATTGGCCTGGTGCGGCTGCATCTGATGGAGGTCACCGGCGGGGCCACGCCCAGGCCGACCGGGAGAGTAGTGGTATTTTCGAACGCCGTGGTTTTCCAGGCGAATGCGGGGCTGTTCAAGCAGATTCCGGGAACCAGCTTCTTGTGGCATGAGATCACGCTAACGCTGGGGCCGGAGACGGACTATCGGGCGGCGGAAAAGCGTCTACTGGAAGCGGTGAATCATGTCTACGACGAGTACCGGGAAAAGATGGAGTTGCAGCGCCGCAGCATGGAACGCGCGCTCAACACCGCCGGGATCCGTGAATTCGCGCCGGAAAGCCATCTGCACATTACCGGCAGCGGCCTTGAGGTGGTGATCCGCTATCCGGTTGAGCTGAGTACAGCGGCAGATATTGATGACCGGGTAACGCGTGCCCTGATTGAAAACATAGAGCGCGAGCCGCGCCTGCGGCTGCTGGGTTCTACGATCAAGACGGAAGAGCCGGCGGCAGTGGAATAACTGCCTCCTCGCGATTCCCTTTCGCTCCTTCCCACGTATTAGCCCGACCACGCCAATTGCCACAAGCAAAACCTGCCACGGAGACATGGGGATCGGCGTCATCACGCGTGATCGCCGTGATCGGAAAACCCAACTCTTACCCTGATGAACGCGGATGCGCGGGGATCGGAGAGGAAATTGGTCGCGAATGCAGGCGAATG
>DATEJX010000370.1:0-3373 GCA_035277785.1 Candidatus Angelobacter sp.
TGGAATGCCGCGCTGGACGGGGTGAATGCCAGTGACGAGGCGTTGCGGGTGGATGCTTTGCGGAATACACATCCTATCCGCGCGCGGGCAGAGACGCCGGAAGAAATCGACGAACTCTTTGATTCCATCTCCTACCAGAAAGGCGCGGCGGTGCTGCGGATGGTGGAATCGTATGTGAGCCCGGATGTATTCCGTCGCGGCGTGAATGCTTATCTGCGCAAGTTTCAATATAGCAACGCCAGCGCAGAGGACTTCTGGACCGCCATCGCCTCGGTTTCAGGACGTCCTGTGGACAAGATCATGCCCACCTTTGTGGAGCAGGCGGGCGAGCCTTTGATTACGGTGAAGGCATCCTGTGTCGCGGCGCCTCCGGAGCCAAAGGTCCGTTCGCGCAGGCGGCACCGTGCCCGGCGCGTTGCTCCTGCTCAGCCAAAGACGGAAATCTCTCTGTCGCAGACTCGCTTCTGGCTGGATCCATCCGGTGCTCCGGTGAACTCTACCACGTGGATGGTCCCATTGTGCGTGAAGGCCGCTAATGCCCGGCCTTTTTGCCAGATTGTGGGACAGAAGGAGTCAGTGCTTCCCGTGGCAGGAGGGTGTTCACCCTGGCTGTTTGTGAACGCCAACGCTATGGGCTATTACCGGACGCATTACGAAGGCGATGCACTGCAGAAGCTCACGTCTGTGGCGACAACCGAATTGAGTACGGCTGAACGGCTGTCCTTGTTGAACGATGAAGGCGCGCTGGTTTTATCCGGGCAGGAGAACGTTGCCGACTACTTGAATCTGGTTTCAGCGCTCAACCAGGATGAGGAGCGCGCGATTGTAGAAAGCTATTTGGCGGGACTTCGGCTGGCTCACGACCATCTTGTTACCGAGGCCAGCAAACCTGCCTTCATTGCCTGGGTTCGGAGCAACTTCAGCCCTATGTTTGCCAAAGTCGGCTGGACACCGGCTCCGGGCGAGACCGATGATCGTCATGAAGTGCGTGCTCTGCTGATCAGCATTCTGGGTGAAATCGGAGAAGATCCTGACGTGATCAGGCATTCTGTGGAACTGGCCGGGCAGTACAGAAAGGATGAAAGCGCCATTGATCCATCGCTGGTGCGCACCGTACTGGAAGTGGCGGCCATGAGCAACGATCCGAGTTTGTTTCAGCAGTACATGGCGGCAATGAGTGATCCGAAATCAAGCCCTGAACAGCTGTCAGATTACTCGCACGGGCTCGACCGGTTCAGCGATCCCAAGCTGACAGAACAGTGGATGGAAAGAATTATCGGCCCGGAAACGCGCAGCCAGGACGCAGCCGGATATCTGGGCCGGTTATTGGAAAATCCTGCGGCCCAGAAAATGGCATGGGACTGGACCAGGCAGCACTGGTCAGAAGTGGCCGGCAAGCTCACCGCAGGCAGTGGGGCCGCCATCGTGAATGCCACTTCGCACTTCTGCAGCGCAGATATGCGTAATGAAGTGGAGCAGTTTTTCAGCGACCATAAAGTTGCGGCGACCAGCAGAAGCCTCAAGCAGTCCGTGGAGAAGATGAACAGCTGTATTCATTTTCAGCAAGACCAGCAGCCAAATCTCACGGCGTGGCTGGAACAGCATGCGACCAATGCGAGTGCGGGAGCGCGCTAAATGGAAGAATGGGGCTGCCGAAAACACAGCCTGATGCTGAACCTGTATGGATTCAGGGGACCTGGTAGTGGATGGTCACAGGGCCCCATTGCTGATCATGCTGATGCACAAGTGCTGGAACGCAGCGCGGACAGCGCACCGTGAGTGCGTCCTGATCTGACCAACTTACGCTGATGCCAGCACCAGCTGCGTCCTGTTCCACAACAAAAACAGTTCCTTGCACGACCTGCCCGGACAGAAAACCGCGTGTGAGCGGTCCTTCGGGACGAAGATTCACACGAGTGAAAAACGGAGCGTCTGTCCCACAGCGGCGTTGGAGGAGGGTTGCAACAAATCTGTTGCCGGGGCTGGCGGCTTCTGAAATGACGCTATCCGGACAAGTAGGCCACTCATGCATGGAAAAGAGCTTGAGTCCGCCCACCAGGAGCAGCAGGCTAATGGCGAATCCGATGCCTGCGCGCCACATTTTGCGGGCAAATGGATCCATGGACTAGGCAGGCCTGACCTGTTGCGCGGAATCGGCGCGATCTCGAATGGCGTGCCACAACTCGCTTCGTCCCGCGCCTGTGCGTGCAGAGTAGGGAAGGACTGAGTCAATTCCATGAGCGTGAGCCATGGAGGATAGCGCACTCCTTAACTTGTTCCCGGAGAGTTTGTCACTTTTTGTGGCAACCACCAGAAAATAGCGGCCAGTGTGCTCAAGGAAACGGATGAGCTGCTGATCGGAGGGCTGGGGAGGAACGTTGATATCCACCAAAATGATGGCGAGCTGCAGTGTCGATCGCTCCTGCAGATAAGGCTCAATGAATTTGGGCCACTCCGCGGAAATGGAGCGCGAGATTTTTGCATAGCCGTATCCTGGCAAATCCACCAGCATCAACTCGGGTTCGGGCTGCCCGGGCTTCGGGTAAATGCCGATGAAGTTGATGGTCCGCGTACGTCCGGGTGTGGAACTGACATGGGCCAATTTGTGGCCGAGCAGAGAGTTAATCAGGCTGGACTTTCCGACGTTGGAGCGTCCCAGGAAAGCGAATTCGGGCGGTCCCTCGCGGGGGAAGTCATTCGGATTGGCGGCAGAGATGATGAACTTCGCGATCAGCGGCTTCATGGACAAAACACTATTCTAAACAATGGCCGCCTGATGCGTTGATTGAAGCTGTTCTTGAGTTGGTCAGCAACCGCCCAGGGACGCGGAAGGGCAACGCTTGACGCTGCTCGAAATCTGCCGACCGGCTACAGCCTGCGAGTTGTGGAGAGCTCTGGAAGCTACCTGGGCGCTGCCATGGACAAATTCCACCCACTTCAGGTCATAAAGAAGGAAATCATCAAGGGCTGATTCCGTGACTTCAATCTTCGTGCCATCCGCGAATGTGATTTGCATGTAATCCTCCAAAACTGTACCTATCGAATAGATGCAAGCACCGCTGTGGAGTTTCAAAATGTGCGTGGATTCTCATGAAATTTCGTGACGAAAGTGACCGAAGCAGGGAGCACTTTGGATTCGATAAACCGGGCGGTCCAGAAGACGACCGGGCTAGCCACATTCCTATTTGGATTGCCAGCGTTATGGATTCGACCCGCCAAAGTTGTTAAGCTATCGGCGTTATGTCCAGTGAGATCGATGCAATTCTGCAGTCAGCCCGGCAGGCGAGAAACGAAAAGAAATTGCAGGATGCCAGGCGCGCTTTGCTTGATGGCATGGAAGGATGCCGGCAAACAGGGCAACAAGGTGAGTTGG
>DATEJX010000371.1:0-13196 GCA_035277785.1 Candidatus Angelobacter sp.
GCATCCTGAAGACGCTGTGCGCACTGATCCTGCTGTTGCGGGCTGCAGCTGCATTTTCGCAGACCGACGCCACTGCGGCTGTGCAATCACGGCTGGAGAAGGCATACTCGCTCAAGATCCAGGGCAACACAGAAGCAGCGCTTCAGATTTATGAGTCATTGTTGCCGGAGCTTCGCGCCAAGGGGCCAAGCCAGCAGCTAACTGATGCACTGAGCAATCTGGCGGACATCGCCGATACTGCCGGGCAATATGACCATGCCGTGGAACTGGCGCGTGAAAGCATGGACGTCTGCCGCAAGCTCAGGGATGTGCAGTGTGAGGCCAAGTCGCACAACGATGCGGGGCTCGCGTACCTTAATGCCGGCAACTACCAGGAAGCCGCAGCAGACCTGGAAGAGGCGCTCACGCTCAGCAGCCAGGAAGGTGATGCGCTGACGCAAGTGACCGTGCTCAACAATCTGGGGAATGTCTACTATTACCAGGCAAAGTATTCTGAGGCCCTGCGCACTTATGAATTTTCCGCCGCGCTGGTGGAAAAAAATTCCACCCAGCAATGGGCCGCTGCGTGGCGCAAGCTCACACGGCTGAATCTGGCTACGCTGTATCAACGGCTGGGAAATGATCAACGCGCAATCAGCATCTACTACAATGAACTGAATTCACCGCAGGACCTTTCCCCCAGAGAGATCGCTCATGTTCTGGCCAATCTGGGAATTCTTTATCGCCGCCTGGGAGATGGACCGGAAGCGCTCAAGAACTATCACGATGCCGAACACTGGTACGCAGTACAGAAAGACGTTGACGGCGAATTGGGAGTGCTGAAAAACATCGGTATCGTCCTCGCGTTGGATTTGGGCCGGCTGCAGGACGCGCTTGCCACATTTGATCGCGCACATGCATTGGCACAGAAAACCGGCAATCAGCGGGAAGTAATGCAGGCGCTGCTGTACCGCGCAGAAACGTTTTATCGCATGAATCGCCTCCCTCAAGCGGAGAAAGACTATCAAGCGGCTCAGGCATATGCCATTCAGCTTGGAACCGTGGAAGAACAGTGGAAGGCTTTGTATGGTCTGGGCAGGATTGCTTTACACAATGGCGACGCGGACTTGGCAGAGAAGAGATTCCGCCTGGCAATCGAGAAAATTGAAAGTTTGCGGTCCAAGTTGCAACTCACCCGCTTGAAGACAGATTTTCTTGCCGACAAACGCGACGTCTACGATGCGCTGATCAAACTGCTGGTTGAGCGGGATGATGTGCCCGAGGCTTTTGAGTACATGGAACGCAGCCGCGCGAGGGTCTTTCAGGATCGTTTCTACGGCTCGAAGATTACGTCTGCGTCGCTCACGCTGGGATCGCTTCAGGCGCGGCTTGTCCCGGACACTGCCTTGATTGAGTTCTGGACCGGATCGGATGCCTTGGCAGCAATCTGGGTGACACACGACTCTACGGGCATCGCGCACAAACATCTTTCCCCAGAGGAAATGGATGCATTCGGACAGCTTGTGTCTGCTCTTCCGGATAGCTTGAAACAGAATTGGCAAAGTGAGTTCAGCAAAATTACCGCACTGCTTCCGCCAGGAATTCAGCCGTTGACTCAGGGCAAGTACACGCATCTGGTGATTGTGCCTGATGCCTTCCTGAGCCTTCTACCGTTCGATTTGATCAAGGATGCTTCTGGTACGCCGTTGATCGAGCACCATGACCTCACTTATATGCCCAGCGCGGTGCTGCTGCTGCGCGGAGCTTTGGAACATAAGCGTTCCTTCCGCCTGCCTTGGGAGAGAGAGCTGGTGGCTTTTGGCGATCCTGCTGTAGTCGGCAACGGGGAGAGTTCTCTGCTGGCTTCTCGCAGCGGCGAGAATCTGCAGTCCTTGCCCAGTTCGCGAGATGAAATTCGCAGCATTGCTGCCATGAGCTCAGGGCGTGCGAATCTGTATTTGAATAACTTAGATCAAAAGAAGAAGTTCTTTGATTCCGCTGGCAGTGGCGCTCCTCTGTTGCACGTAAGTACACACGCCATTGCTGATATGGATAACCCGGAACGATCGCGGCTCTTGTTCTCGCCGGACGAACCTGGCCAGCCAGATAATTTTATATTTCTGAAAGAGCTGTACGACCTGGACTTGCGTGGCGTGAGCCTGGCAACGTTATCTGCTTGCGATACAGAACGTGGCCGGCTCATCCCCGGCGAAGGTATTCAGGCCTTTAGCCGTGCTCTGCTTGCAGCAGGCTCCCAGTCAGCATTGACCACATTATGGCGTGTCCCGGATCAGGCTACTGCGGACTTCATGAAGACATTTTATTTCTTCTTGCTTAAGAAGCATAAATCCAAAGCGGAAGCGCTCCGCTTGACTAAGCTGGAATTCCTTCGCTCCGGCACAGCACTGAACGATCCACGTTTCTGGGCAGCTTTTGTGCTCAACGGCGATGGCACCGAACCCGTTCCTAGATTTATTCCCTGGCAGGCTCTGTTCTCTCCCCTGCTGGTTGTAGCTGCATTGGCGATTGTTATGTCTCAGTGGAAAAAAAGGAAGCTGCGCCGAATTGCTCGCCAAACAATGGCACATGCGTAGTCAGCAATAGGTTTGACTGATTACCTCTGGAGGAGTCTCCAATATCTCGACGCACTTAGGCTGATGAAAGTCTTCCACGGAGAAGTCCGAGTTAGTCCCCCTAATTCCTTTCTCTCGCCATGGCAGACAGGTGTTTCGCCCTATGTAATCTCCTGTTCTTTAGCTTCGGCGGGGCGGCTTAACCTCGCGCTGCACGGGCTTGATTCGCGTCGGAATTTACGCTGTTGTTGCTGATCGTGGAGAACATCTGCTAAGTCCAAATTCCAACAGATTGAGAGATGTTTAAACTGGTAATTAAAACTTTTTTCGTGAGCGTACATTGAAGACAGAATTGACGAGAAGCAGCAGGGAGACAGAAGCAAGTCGCGTCTGGCTGTCCACAGTAAAGTAAGCAGCTAGTAGCGTTTCTTGAAACAGATTACTCGGTTGTGGGTAGACTGCGGCGATAGCGGTAATGCCGAAACTTGAAATCACAATTGAGATAGGTACCCTTGGAATCAGCGGCGAGGAAGGCAGTATACTCTGTAGCGGGCACGTCGAAGTACTGGTAGATTTTGCCACTTTGGCGAAATTCCAACTCCAGCACTCGCTCTTCAGGAACGTAGCCGATGCTGGTTATAGTGCGAGATTTCACAGGGACGCGCTGCATCTGTTTACTTGGATGCGTATGAGCTTTAGACGAATGACCTGCTCTCGGCGCATTTTCAGTTCCAGATTAACTCAGGAGACGATCTCTCGCAACAGATTCCTCGTTTTTAAACACTCTTTAAGAGAAAGCACATTGATGGGCAGCTCAAGAAACTCCAATGGTTCGTCTACTTCCAAGCTTTATCAAAATGGTGCAAGTATCCGCATGACCAGTAGCGACTGTACTTCCGCCCGCGGCCCGTTCAGACAAACTCCGGATTATCCGATCCCGTCATCACCCGACCAATTGCTAATTTGGCCACCAGCCAGAGCCCCCGAATCATTAAGTTCCCAAGGATTCCATAGTCTCCGAGTCCACTTGGAGAGATAATTTGATGACCATCAAAACCAGTTAACTCGTTGAGTGTTCATCCATTGCGACCCTCTGCTTAGAAGGCAGGGGGTCAAACAAATAGGCTGAGGGTCGCAGACGTGTTGCTGTAGGTCAAAATGGCGTCTCATAACATTTTCGTCCGTGTTGATCAAGTTTAGCCTACCAGAACAAGGCAGTCGCAAACGACACACTGAGTTGTGGTTTCCTGCTCGAGGAAAGCTGCTGCGCCCGGTGGCTCGAATGTTGCGCCCGCCTTGAGTGAGTTTGGTACTTTTGCTTGCGAATTCATTTTGTTGTGCAGAATGTTGTGCATTCTTTAACACCTTGAGCAAGGCAAGGGCCCACGAAGGAAAGGCAGCGGAGCTAAGTGATTCCTTCCACCAAGCAGATCACCTTTCTGTCCTCAACCAAGGCTCTCCTCGCAACCTTTCGATCATTTACGCCAGACTGCATTGCCGGGAGCCGATTATCGTCCAGAGCACTTCTGTTCTAGGCCAAGGACTCGCCCAGCAACGCTTCGATATTTGCGCCGCACCGCATCGCCAGGCGCCGATCATCCCCCACAAGCACTTCTGTTCTCACGACATGGCCTGCACCCAGCTCTTCGATGTTTACGCCTGCACCGTATGTCCTGGCGCCGGACAAATCGCCCGCAGCGCCTCCGCCTTGGCGGAGATGCGGATCCGCGAGTAGTACCTGGACATCCGGATCGACTGATGTCCCGCGATGGACATAATGGTTTCATCTGGTGTCCCCGATTCAAAAAGCTTGGTGATGATCTGGTTCCTGAAGTTGCGCGGCTGCAGCCAGTCGAGTCCCGTCACGCGGCGCATGGAACGGAACGCGGAGCGGATGAAATAAGGCGACGCCGGCCGCGTCACATCATAAACTCCAGCTTTAATGCGAAACGGAAAGATGTAGTGTTCCGGACGCCACGATCCCAACTTGCGTGCCCGGTCCACGATCCTCCGCGCCTGCTTGGCCGCCACCGAGTTCAGCGGCACCACACGCGCGCGAAATTCATTTTTCACCTTGCCATCAGGAATATGAATCGTGGGCGGCTCATGGTCCAGTTTCACGTGCTGCAGTTGCAGTGAGCGCAGTTCAATTCCCATGGCAGATGTATTGTTGGTCAGCGAAACCGCCCAGTAAGCAACGCGCCAATCCGGCCTCTCCGCCACCACGCGAAAGAATCTTTCTTCTTCCTCGGCTGTCAGTACTTTCGGCGGAGTCCAGTTGGGCAACGGGAGAGGCCTGTAATTTTTCCTGATCAGGTCCCACAGATCGGCGTGGCGCAGGATCTGCGAGAGCGTGTTGATCTCATGGTTCACACAAGACGGACCGGCAGACAGCCGGCGCTCCTGCTGGTATTCAAGCACGTGCCCAATATGGATTTGCGAGAGCAACAACCCGCCAAACACCTTGCTCAGGTTGCGGATGTACCACTCATACATTTCAATCGTTCTTGGTTTCCTGGTATGCAGTTTCTTTATCTCCAGCCAGCGCTGTGCAGCATCCTCAAAGCACAACGTACGAAATTGAGCCGGTGTAACCGCTTTGAACCTCATCAGTGCCCTTCCTGAACTTTGCCGGGACCCGATGGCGGGGAGCCTCTTCCCCGGCTTACTTGGGATGCAGGAATTTTAGCTGTATTCGTGTTTCTTTCGCTACAACAAAATATAGGGCTTTGCGGCCTAAGATGGGCGAATATATGGTGTACCGCACTGGGATTTGGGCAGTAATTACGTGCGCGAAAATTGATTCTTCATGAGATCCCCCAAGGCATTCGCAGGTCAATAGGATTCGACTTAGTTGCGGTTTAGACGCCAACAGCCTCTCGAGCCCTACACTTCCTAAACGTATACAACGGCTTGAGTGCGCATTCGCACTATGACTTCGGAACAATTCATAGATCCTTCGACTACGCGCCGGACAGACTAGTTCCATTAGGTACATCGAGGCGCTCCGCTCAGCATGACACGTCAGGAATTCAGAGCATCCACTAACTGACACGCTGCATGAATGTTGAGGGATCACTCAATGTCATTCCACCGGCGCTTGCAACGTCGCTGTCGTCGGCATCAACGCAAGCACACTTTCGGGAGTGAGTTGCTGACCAGAGGCGTCGTGAACCGCCTGGATCACTACACCCGCCAGGTTGCCGAAAAGAGCGGTCAGTTGTTCTACCTGCGGCGCATTGAAGCTTCCGCCCACGCCTGCCGCGGCAATGATCTGTTCAAGTTCAACGGCAAATGTTGTCACCGCGCCAAGGACCTGCTTAGCGGTGTCCGCATTGAAGTTACTGGCCAAGTTGCACCTCCACAGGCAATGCAGTTTTTGAATTCTGCGGCACAGCCAATCTCGCACGATCGGCAGCAAGCGCGCGCACCGCCTTCAACCAATCTGAATCTGCACGTGTGTCGACAGCGATTTTGCCTGTGGTGCTTGGCATCAGTAATCCGCTCAGAGGATGTTGAGGTTTTTCCATCTGCGCGCCTGATCCGCTGCGCTCAGGACTTCCCTCATCCACTTGAGTTCCGGCGGCCGCAGCGCTGCCGGCAGGTTTCACTGTCTGCGGCAAGAAGCTCCTCACCGCATCCAGCAGAGCCGGCAACTGCGCCAGATAAGAATCTACCGCGGCCTGTTTCTCAACAATGCTGGCGGAGCTGTCTTTCGCAACTTTGGCAACGGCGTATCCGGCAAAGGCTTCCACGCACGCGGTCTGCACCTGCCGAGCTTTCTCAATGGCCTGTTGCGCCTCGCGCGTCTGCGGCAGATAGAAATTTGCCGGAACAAAGCTGGGATCATCCGGGTTGGCGCTGCAGGCGTGGCGAATGTCGGCGTCAAAGTGGTTGTAGCCGGCCACCGCGCAATCAATCACGGCTTTGCCCGCGGCCAGCGTTGCGTAAGTGCTCTGCTCCCATGAGTTGTAGCAACCGGAAGTCGTCATCAGCAGAGGCAACAGCAGTGCAACGGCAAAGACGCGCATAATTTTTGTCCAGTCAACCGCAGGATTGCCGCCGGGCAATGGCGACTGCTTCATATACAGATATACAGCCTTCGCGCCGATCACTGCCGCGAGTGCGCCCACTCGGGCCAGTCCGGCGCGGGATAAATTGAATGCAGAAGGATCCAGCGAGCTTGCGGCCACGCTGGTGATCAGCGAGCTGGCCACAAACACAGCAAGACCTTTGAACCAGGTTTTTAGGTCCATGGAGTTTTTTCACCTCTGTTTTGGTAGTTCGAATTTGGTAGTTGGCCGAATCAGCCTTTAGGCTTTGGCCATTAGGTTGGCTCGATGCTTAGTTGCGACAAGGAGATCCCTGTTTATCTCTTATCACATGAGCAAGCGCCGTGCGACGGCCTTTCGTCAGGGTGACACCGGCACTAAAAACAACGTTATTGGCTCATCCCGCGAAATGTAAACAACATCAAGAGCATATCCGCCTCTTGTTCCGGCGTGGTCACCGTAGCGTAGAAATTGGCATGTGAAGCGGGAAATGAAATGACCAACTGCTTTGAAGCCGTGAAGACGCAAATCATTTTTTGCCCATTTACGATCTGTTCTTTTCGCCAAAGCTCCCCTTTAGTCCAGCCGCAGGATTTGCATTCCGTGTAGTCACCAGCCATCGCGCCTATGTCGTACCGTATGCGCAAGCCGCCGATTTTCCAGATTTCTCCCACCCGTGAGTCAATGCCTTGCAGGGCCCGGTGCTGGTAACCGGGCAGTAATCGAATTTCGCCAGGTATGGCGGATTGTGGAAAGGCACAAATAGCCATTTGCAGTAGGAGAGTAATTGCAGCAACAAACCTTCTCATGATGCTCCTGTGCATTACCAAAATATCGGCTGATAAGCGTGTTCTCGCGCCAAAATGATAACCCGACGCATCAGTCACGCCGTCGCCATCGTCATTGATTCAAGCCGAATTGCCGTATATTAGGGCTCATGCCTGGAGGCACACGTTACACGGAGCCCAAGTCTCCGATCACACTCGTCGCCATAATCGTGCTCCTCTTCGTTCTCATTTGGGCTTTGTTGTCGACCTGGCTTAAGAGGCATTAACAGGAAATTCATTTTATTGATCTCTCTTTTCCGTTGCGCCCTTCGCGTCCTTTGCGGTGAGCTCTGCTTAAGCCGCCGCCCTTTTCAGCCAGCCTTGCAGGTTTGCGCTCTGGGCCGGGGTGATGGACGCCACATGGATGTAATGCTGGCGGCTGAGGTCGCATAGAAGCTGATAGTAGGCAATCGGGTCGAATGAGTTGATCGCGGCCAGGGATTTCTCACCCAGCACTCCGTCTTCTTCCAGACGAAACATGGGAACCAGCGGGCGCAGATCAGCGTAAGGATTACGGCCCACTCCAATATCCTTTGCAGAGCCATTCGCTGAAGGCAGCGCCACCTGGGCAGTAATCAATCCGTTGGCGGCACGTTGCGCGTAAACTCCTGCCTGGTGCACGCCCATGTTCACCGCCATATCAAAAATCTTGTTGGCCACGTTCTGGTTGTGGACCTCGCTCAGGCGCATAGGCTCCCAGTAATCGCGACGCAGAATTTCTTCCGCCTGCTTCAGCGCTTCGTCCACCGGCGCAGAGAAGAATTCCGGCTTCAGTTCAGGATGAAACTTCTGGGCAATGCCAAAGCGCGTGCGGCCGCCGGCATCTTCAGTGACTTTGCCTGAGCGCTGGGGGTCTTCATGGTTCATGACGAAATCAAAAGCGGGTTCAAAATCTGCCATCATCACCTCCATTAATCGCAATTCATCTGTTCCATACCTTTGCTGTGCGACAAACTCCACGCCATCCCTTCCGCGCCAAACTTTCCTCTGCCGGATCGCGTACACCAGTGACCTTGAGACCTTGAACCGCGCCGCAATCGCGCCAATGCTCAGGCTGCCTTCATCGATCAAGCGCCTGATCTCCAACACTTCTTCTGCCTTCAGCTTTACTGAGACATTTCTCTCGCCGAAGCGGCTTCGTCCCTTGGCTTTCATATCGGCAGCGTTCTCCGCCGCATTACAGAGGAAAAGATGTTTCGGGTTCACGCAGTTCCGCGTATCGCAGCTGTGGCAGACAAACGAGCCTGCCGGAATGTCGCCCTTGTGCAGCTCCCATGAAACTCTGTGCGCGCTCTTCTGCCGGTTTCCCGGCATCCACATCATTCCGTAGCCGCCCGGCTCAATGTATCCACTCCATAGCCAGCATCCGGTGTTCGGCTCCTCGGATACTTTTCCCATAAATCGTTCCAAAAGAGTTCGTTTCATGGTGTGGTCCCTTTGGTTTCGTTTGAGGGTCGAGGTTGCGGGCCTGCAAGCTTACGAGATATTTCGCTCGGCTGCGGAATTCAAGAGCGGTGCGCGCTAGTCCAGCTAAGGGGTAGTTCCTTACTTGGCAACAGCAGAACCGCAGATCACATGTAACGCAAAGCAGGGTTGTGCCACTATCGAGCATGGCCCACATGCGAGGCGAAATGAATGAACTACAACATTTTCACTTGGCCTGCGTAAAGGGAAGTCTCACAGATTCACGTTCTCTTGCCTCGATGGGCAAAACCCGGTAGCCAGGATTTAGCTCTTGTAGCTCTTGTTCAAGAGACACTGAATCCCGATTTTCTTTAGAAAAGGAATCCACATGGCTTGCTCCTTAAAACCCGCCGGCGTAGCCACCTTCTCTGCGCCGAAGGACAGTAATATCACCATAAAAATCAATTCCCCAAAAGGAGGCGCAAGGTTGGTCAGTGCCGTGACCACGCCGAAAGTCGGCGATCCGGTCGTACATACTGTCGCCGGCAATGCTTTTTCTTTTACGGTTCTGCAAGGAACATCAACATTGGTGATGGTGTTCGGTCAGTCGGGCGTTGTCGAAGCTGCCACGGTGGTTGAAGACTGTGGAGGCGACCCAAGTCTCAATCCAATTCTCTCAGTCGTCCAGACGGGGACAAATGCTGGCTTCGCCCGCAGCCTGACAATTATCGGCACTTAGAACGGAGTTAGGAGACAACAAGTGAACGGACGCCTTCTTACAATGAAATTCGTGTTGGTATTTGCAATGGTGGTAGTCGCATTTTCGACGCCGGCTGTTGGCCAGAAACCTCAAACAGAACCTCCATCACCGCCCCGTGCCCCATCATCGACGCCTCGTCCATCACCGGCGCCTGCTCCATCCAAGCTGAAAGTGGACTGTACTGGGCAGCTTTATGCAGCCACATTCTGCTCTCAATTGCAGCAGTTCTTCAATGCATTGCCGGCGGATGCTTTGAATGCTGATGGCACTCTAAATACCGGGCCTGCAGCGGTGCAAGGAGTGACTGTCACGCTAATCCGTCCAGACACGTCGCCGTCGCTTTGGATTCAGGCTGTGACGCCCACTGCTGCCGTGAACGACGAGGCAAAAGCTTATGCAGCCGCCTTGCTTGCCTGGGAATCGGCGCGGCTCGATAAACAGAAAGGGGCGACACAAACTGCAGCCGCATCAACTGACATGGTTGCGAAACCAGGAGCGAGCGGACTGTTATCACTGGCTTCGGAAACCGGTGCTTTTGCCAGCACGGTCAACGGAAGCAGCGTAGTCCTGGATGGAAACCCCTGGAATGCGTTTCACCTGATGACGACTGGGAGTCTCTTTGAAGAAAAGATTTGTTCTTCAAACTGTGTCAATCCACTGCGGACGACAAACATTATTGCCGCTTTCACCGTAGACCAATCGAAAAGCACAACGGCCACGACGAATGGCGCGGCTACCAGCGGAACGCCGCCCCTTGGCTCCGTGATAGTGCCCACGTCCAGCTCGCGGCTGTCTTCCATCACTGCGCGATGGAACTTTTGGCATTCGCTCGATCCGGCATCCTCAAAATTTCAAGGTGCCTGGAACGACGCATTTAATAAACAATTGACAACTCTCCAAAGCACTGGCAATGACCTTGCCACGGCGATCGGGGCCCTGGCGACCGCCGCCGGGGTGGGAGACCCTAACGATGCTGTATTTGCCGCCTTACAAAAGGAAATCGTTACGGAACTGGAGGCTGACTACAAGGCGCGGAATGCAAGGCAACTCGTCTTGGACTATGAGAGTTATCTGGAAAGATTCGTTGCACGTTGTCGCAGCAATGCGCCGAAAAATTTCGATTCTCTGGTTCTGGCCGCTTCGGCGTCGCTCTCGACCTTTAAGCAATTGAACCAGCAAGTCATCGATGCAGCACGCGGCACTCCGATTCTTACCGCGGAATACACGTTTTCTCGTCCCGCAAACCAGCCTTACACTCACGATGTACGGCTGATAGCTGCTGAATCGTGGAAGACAGGAGCACAGGTGACCGCGAATCTCGCTGTTTCGGTTTATGCCACGGTACCCAGCGGGGCAGCTTATGGTCGGTTGAAAGATGCTCAACTCTCAGCTCAATATGACCAGGCGATCGGTAACAAATCCGCACCTCCTGTTGTTGTTTCATTCGCTGGGTACGGCCAGTATCAATGGGATCCGTCTGTGCTAAACATCACCTCCGCAAATCTTGCACCCGGGACAAACATCGTGCTTCCACCTGACGCGCAACAATTTTTGGGAACATCCGGGTGGCTCGGAATTGTGCAAGCTAAGGCGACGATTCAGCTGCAGAAAACTATATCAATCCCCCTTGCCGTGAAATGGTCTAACAAAACTGAGCTTCTGAATGCCCAGGATGTTCGCGGTCAATTTGGGATCAATTACGACTTTGGATCCTTAATCGCATTTCTGAAAGGACAATAGAGACCAGATCGCAATTGAGTAAGGCAGCAACTGGTTAGCTGCGCGCCTTTCCCGTTGACATCTCTCAATGGTTCTTTCAGCATGGCTGCCCATGCCCAGAAGAGTTTCGGTTATTAGGCGCCCGTGTGCCCTTGCCTCCGCAGGACGGCATGCGTGGCCTTCTCTGACGCTACGAATTCAACGCATTCGTATCCCAGAGCCCGCAAGTCAATCCCTTGGAACAGCGGTTCTCCCCGGCCGAGCAGGACCGGCGAGACAGCAATGTGCAGTTCATCGATGAGGCCTTCACGTAGATACTGCCGGATTGTTTCCGCCCCGCCGCCGATCCGCACGTCTTTTCCAGCAGCGGCCTCGCGTGCACGGTCGAGCGCCTCGCGAATGCCTCCTGTGATGAAGTGGAACGTCGTGCCGCCTTCCATCTCAATGGAGGGACGAGCATGATGGGTCAGGATGAAGGTTGGAGCGTGATGCGGCGGATTGTCTCCCCACCAGCCTTTCCAGTCTGTGTCGCGCCAGTCCCCACGAACGGGCCCGAACATGTTCCTCCCCAGAATCCAGGCCCCAAAATTCTGAAACCCACGGGCAGCGAAATCATCGTCAACCCCGGTGGTGCCGCCGTCCTTGCCGAACAAGGACCGCTGGAATGTGCGAGTTGGGCGTAGCCACTGGTGTAGTTCCGTCCCGCCAACCCCGAGCGGATTGTTGATGTCTTGATTCGGACCTGCTCCGTATCCGTCGAGCGAGATGGTGAAGCCCTCAACGCGAACTCGCCTCATCCTTTGCCTCCGTTCAGATGCGTTACTTAATGTATATCGCAAAGGGCAGGGCTCTGGCCCCCTTGCCCTCTTGAATGCTGATCGCTGTCACGGGTGGAGCAGGGCTTTAGCCTTTTACCCTCATGAATGCTGATCGCAGTCACGGGGTGGAGCAGGGCTTTAGCCCTGCGGTAAAGCTCTAGAGACAAGCGGCTTTAGCCGCTGAGGTACCGGATCTAATTTGAATGCAGGGTTGGCCGAGCTGTAAGGATATTCTTCTGGAGTTCGCGCCAGACCCCTCTTCACCGGATTCTGCCAGATGTAATCTTTGTATTTTTGATATTCAAGAGAGTCTCTGATCCTGCGGTCGAAGAAGCTTGGCTGCCATGGGTCTCTTTTCCTTCTGAGGGCCTTGTTCAACTGAAATGAAAAGCCGCCTTTGACCAACTGCATCGAGCGCTCCAGTGTGATTCCTGTCGGAGTAAGGATCAGGTGAATATGGTTCGGCATCACCACGACTCATGCAGCTGATATTTCTTCATGCTTCGGTACTCGTACATGACTTCAATGAACAACCGGGCGATCTTTTCCACCTGGAACAAGCTTCTCTTTTCCATCACATTTCCAGTGATGAAGTATGTGGATTCGGGTGGTTCTTCCGCGATGTGGGATTCCCAAACGGTAACCTCAGCGGCTAAAGCCGGAGGAATTGTAGCAGCCCTACCGCAGGGCTAAAGCCCTGCTCCACCCCGTGAGCGCCAACAGTATTCATGAAGGTGGAAGGCCTAAAGGCCTCCTCGCCCCGCAAGCCCCAAAAGCAGTCCCAGAGATAAACTGCCCTGAAAACTTCCATTTCGTTGGATCATAGCCCCCTACCTTCTCTTGCCGTGCTGAAATTCAATCTCGCGGGTAAGCAGGCCCTCAATGCGGTCAAAGCGGGAGACGGTTTCAGTTTTGAAATCCTGGATCTCGCGCCGGGTGGCCAGGTCATTGCGCACCTGTGACTCGAGATCCGCAATGCGCCTCTCCTGCTGCGCCTGCACATCTTCAATATGAGTGCTGCTGGCAACATAGGCGCTGATGGACGACCACGCCAGCGTGAGCAC
>DATEJX010000372.1:0-4091 GCA_035277785.1 Candidatus Angelobacter sp.
GGTGGTGCGCAGGATCTCGTGCCGCTGCACTATCTTGCTGAAGGCCTGCTCCAAAGCTCCTCCATCCAGAGGGCCACGCAGGCGCAGTGTAATCGGCATGTTGTATGCTGCCCCGCCCGGCTGCAACTGCTCCACAAACCAGAGTCGCTCCTGGGCATAGGACAGCGGCAGCGGACCGCTCCGGTCCGCCCGACGGATAGGTTCTGGCTTGCTGCCGGTTGCGGATTTCAAATGTAAATCCAGCTCCTTGGCGAAATTAGACAGCACTGGATACTCGAACAGCAGTTCCAGCGGAACATCGGCGTTGCAAACTGTGGAGAGACGGGCCACGACTTGCGTTGCCGCCAGCGAATGTCCTCCACGTACAAAGAAATTTTCTTCCGGCCCGAAACTCTTCAACTCCAGCACATGACAAAAAATGCCCGCGATCACACGCTCCAGCTCGCTGACCGGACTCTCTGCGCTCACGAATGTGTTCGTTCTGCCTTCCAGCAACAACTTACGATCTACTTTGCCGTTGTCGGTTAAAGGAATGCGCAGAACAAATTCAATGCCCGGAACCATGTAGTCGGGCAATCGCTCTTCCACAAACGCTCTCAACTCAATTTCCGTCAAATCGGAATGCGGGGCGGTAACCACGAAGGCGAGCAACTGAGTTGTAGGTGGCGCACCTTGTTCTACTGCCAGAATCGCAGTGTCGATCACAGAAGGATGGCTTCGCACAACATCGTCGATTTCAGAGAGTTCCACGCGGAACCCTCGAACCTTGACCTGATCGTCCATACGGCCAAGACAATCGAAGCCGCCATTGGGCAATCGCCGCACCAGGTCCCCTGTCCGGTATAATCTTGCTCCCGGAACAGCGCTGAAGGCGTCGGGCACAAACCTTTCCGCGGTTAGCTGAGGCTGCCCGCAGTACCCGCGCGCCAGGCCTGCCCCGCCAATATAAAGTTCTCCTGCTATTCCAATCGCCAGCAGTTCCATTTCGGGATCAAGAATGTAGAGACGCGTGTTCGCGATCGGCTTCCCGATTGGCACTGTGGCAAAATCATCCCATGTCTCTGCCATGACTTCGTGAATGCAACAACCAACTGTGGCTTCGGTAGGGCCGTATTCATTGATGAGCCTGGTATGCGGCGCATTTTCTTTCCAAAAATCCACCAGTTCGACATGGAGGTTTTCGCCGCCGATCACCAGGCAATTGGACAATCTAGTAACCTTCTCCGCACTTAATTTCTCATTCAACATGTGAAGATGTGCCGGAGTGAGCTTGATGGCCGAGAGACCGCTCAGCTTCTCCAGATCAGAGATCCATCCATCAATACCGTTTTGCTCCACAAATAAGTACAGAGTCTTGCCCGTTATGAGAGACGGCAATAAGGCGGTAATGGTTAAATCGAAGGTAAGCGGAGAAAACACAGGTGCTCCCATACCTTGATCAAAGCGGTAAGCCTGAACACTCCAGCGCACGTAATTCATCAGCGCCCGATGTGGCACCACTACCCCCTTCATCTTTCCGGAAGTGCCAGAGGTATAAATTACGTAGGCAGGACTGTCAGGGGTTACGCGGCTCGGCGGATTTTCAGAAATTCCTGCCAGACTGCCGGAAGAGAAAGTAAGAGTGCGCACACCTGCCTTTTGCAGTTCCGCTTCACAAGAAGGGCTGCAGAGCGCTATTTCTATTCCTGCCTGTCGGATGACCTGCTCCAGGCGGGCGCGCGGCTGCTTTCCATCCAGCGGAACGTATGCTGCTCCACTCTTCAGGATGCCAAGTAATCCAACAACCATTTCGATTGAACGTTCAATGGCTAATCCCACTGGGACTTCCGGCCCGCAGCCGGCAGCATGCAACCACGATGCGATTTCATTGGCCTGAGAATTGAGCTCGCGATAGCAGAGTTTCCGGTCACCATAAACTAGCGCAATTGCGTCTGGAGTCCGGAGCGCCTGCTCCTCAAAAAGTTGATGAAAACAACGCCCATCAGCGTCATCCGCACCGGTGCAATTGACTTCAAGCTGAAGTTGCTTCTCACGTTTACTTAAAAGCTGCAAACGCGAAACAGGTAGATCCGGTTCAGAAGCCGCGCTTTCAATAAGAGCAGAGAGCTGCTCAGCCAGACAGCCAATGTACTCTTCCCTGATGGAGTCAGGATCGTAAGCGAGGGAAATCGCGGTTTCTTGCTCGTGTTGCAGTGCCGCCAATCTGACCTTAGCGCCCATCAGACTGTCATATAGGTCCTGAATAGCAGCGGTCACTCCGGTAGCAGAGTGTGTTCGCGTCGTATGGTAATCGAACAATGCATCATAGGGACGCCATTCAGCGCCGGTAAGAAGCGTACTGGAAGCGTGTACGACAGAATTGAGATGGTTGCATGCTGCGTCCACTGCTCTTACTGCCGAGCGATACGGCTCATGCTGACTTATTTCGATAGTCAACGGCAGATATCTGGAATAGCTACCGATGGTTCCTTTTAGTTCCTCTCCGCTTCTTGCGTCAGCGATGACTCCAAGCACAACTTCCGATTGACCGGAAATGCGGGTAAGCAAAATCCGCCAGCATGCGGCAAGGAACGACGCTTTGCTAACTTCACATTGTCGGGCGCAGGAGTCTATTAAAGCGTGCTGCTCCCGCCCCAGCGGGAACCGGACAAATTTTGGCTGCCGGTTTGCATTACGCGGCGCGCGTTCAAACGGAAACTTGATTTCACGGGGAGAGGCCAGAGCTGCTCGTAGGCGCGGCAGTTCTTCTTCAGGCGAAAGTTTTTGCCATTCGACATAGCTGGGGTATTGAACAGGGTCATCTGTTAGCTCGCCACCCCGTTCTTCAGCACCATACTCTCTGAGCAGTTGCTCGACCAGATAATCGAATCCCGATAAGTCGCTGCTAGACAGGGGCGTGGTCATACATAAGGCATACCCTTGCTCGCATTGCATAAGGGAAGCGCGAAGAATGCTGTTTTGCCACTTCAGCGGTTCCTGCGCGTGTTGTTCGAGTATCTGGTTCCAGCAAACATTATCGCCAACCGAACCGGGCACCAAAACCCCGCGTTCACTCCATACGATCGTTGGTCTGTCTCCAATGATCTGCACCGGGATATCAGTCTGCTCAGCCGGAGTGAACAGGGCCCGTAACGCCTCATGCCGCGCGGCAGCTCTGTTCAGTGCACGGAACAGAACTCCACTGTCAACTTTTCCGCGCAGAAGTACGATGCAGTGCGCCAGTTGCGGCATGCCAGTGGCATTCTCTGCCTGCCAGATCAGTTTTTGCTCTGTAGAGAGCGTGTAGGCATAAGTTACAGGTTGCATAAATGAGTTTTACATCCTGCAGAGCGGCTCGAAGTCGGCTCCAATGAATTGTGAGTCAGGGTAAAGCGATTTGCGCCGGGCGCATCTCGCGAAGGCCCGTTGGTGTGTACGCATTTGGCTGTACTGCAATGCCGGTAGCTGCGGCAAGCTCCTGAATCGTGAGATCAGGATTGACTGATACCGCTTCGAGTATATGAAGGAAGTCTTTCCGATATTTGGTGATTGTTTCCTCGGCAAAAAGTTCGGTGCTGTAATTCAAAGCACAACGCAGCTGTTGCGCTTCCTCAGTAAGGAACAGAGTCAAATCAAACTTTGAGGATGGGAGCAAAGCACCGT
The DNA here is from genome assembly GCA_035277785.1 of Candidatus Angelobacter sp. Lineage (GTDB taxonomy): Bacteria > Acidobacteriota > Terriglobia > Terriglobales > Acidobacteriaceae > Angelobacter. The sequence continues at coordinate 3,643 of DATEJX010000372.1, forward strand.
AAGATTCAACCGCGAGACCAGTAACCGCCACGCCTTCACCCACGGTATTTTGCATTGTGATCTGCACCTGAAAAACGGGTGAGTACTGCAAGCTGCGCTGGACGTTCAGGGCCTCTACCACTTTCTCGAACGGCGCTGCATTGTGTACATACGCATCCAGCGTTGTCTGCCGTACCCGCTGCAATACCTTCCGGAAACTCGGGTTCCCTGACAGGTCTGTCCGCAACGCCAGTTGGTTGATGAAAAACCCGATCAGCCCCTCCGTCTCCCCTCGCTGCCGGTTGGCATCATCCGTCCCCACTACAATCTCACTCTGCCCGCTGTAGTAGTGCAGCAGCACCTGGAATGCCGCCACCAGCGTCATAAATAACGTCGCCCCTTCCCCCTGGCTCAGCCTCCTCAACTCCTGCAACAGCTCTTCGCCCACCGCAAATCCCACCGTCGCTCCA
>DATEJX010000373.1:0-3066 GCA_035277785.1 Candidatus Angelobacter sp.
GCCTGCCGTATAGATCATTTGGTCGCGCGGGCTTGTGTCCCAAAAGGTAATAGAGCGTGGGAGTCAGGTCCTGAAGAAAGGCGGGGCGGTTCGCGTCCCAGGTGAGATTCGCCTTTAGCTTCTCTGGTAAATGGATAATCAGCGGGATGCGAATGGCTTCCGGAGTGAGATAGCCAATGTGCCCGCGTCGTCCCCACTCGCCAAGACTCTCGCCGTGGTCTGCGGTAAGGACGATGACGCTGTTCTCATAGTAGCCGTGCTGCTTCAGGAACATGATGAACTCACCGAATGCCTCATCCACTCCCTGAACGGCGGAAGCATAACGGCTGTCAAAGCCGGGATGAGGCGTGAGGTGGGCGTATTTTCCAAAGAGGCCCACAGAGAGCGAATGGACATTTTCCGGCTGTGAATAGGCAAACACCGGCTGGTTGGTATTGCCAGCGGCCAGCAAATCGCTCTCCAGCTCTTTTGTGACGGCGGTGAACTCCTTGTCGCGCCAGCTCGCCAGGCCACTTTGAATTACGGTCACGTTCGGTGACTTGGGGACAAGCGACAGCAGAACCGTGTCATAACTTATGTACGACTGGTACTGATCAACGTCGAGCATGGCTTTCAGGGCATTCATACGCGGCAGAGGATCCGGGTACTCCTTGTGGATCATCTGAACCCCGGTCCAGATGCTTGGTTCGGCAAGTATGGTCCCCGCAAACGGGGTATATGCATCCTGAAACACGATGCTGTCCTGGGCAAATGCCTGGAACGATGGCGTGAACGTGACCGCGGGATTGTAAGCGGAGACGTAATCGCGGCGCAGGGCGTCAATGACAAAGATGAAGATGTTCGGCCGGAATGTTTTTGCCGGAGCCAGATTATCTGTGAGCTTCACTTCCGGCGCGTTTACATGCTCGCTGATGTCTGCGTGACGATCCAGGAAACTGTAGAAGGAATCGTACGAGCTATCGCTCACGACTTCTCGCACAGCCTGGTGAATCAGACCAAACGAAGGGTCATAGGCAACATACTGCTCCATGGCCGCCACGGCGGCGTGTTCCTGAGCGGCGTCGGTCGTGCTCCAGCGAATCGCGCCCAGGACTCCGACATCGAGCAGTGAAAGCGCCAGCAGAAAAGCCGCAGAGTAGGGATGCAATCTTTTCGAGCCGTTAAAGAAAAACGCGTACGCCAGAAGCCACGTTCCCGAAGCGGCGAGCATGGCACCAATGTGGTTCCAGTCCACATTCGCCAGTCGGACCAGTGCAACATAGATCAGAGCGACCGAAGCCAAAACAGCCAGGATGCGCACCGCCCAATGCACGAACGTGAGATGGGAAAGAATCGCAGAACGGCCGCTCGAAGCAGTTGCTCTTTCCTGAATTTTCAATACAAGACCTGAGATGTACAACGCTGCAGCGAAGCAGAAGATAAATGCGAAGCAATCAGCACGGACAGAATTGAATGCCAGAGCGGAAAAGAGGATACGCCTTAGATACAACGAGAGGAGTACCCACACAGTAGCGGCCTGGAGAATGAATGCAACAGCCCACGACCAGCGAAAGGCGACTACAACCCGTCTAATCCATTGAAAAACAAGAAATAGAGCTGTGAAGACGGCCCAATGTGCAGCCAGAGTCGCCGCCCCTTGCCATGCGGCGCGGGGTTGATGCCAAAGGGAATAGGATACAGCGGCAACAATCCAATAAACGGCCGAAATTGCGCAAGCGGAGAGGAAAAATACACGGTACGGCTGTCCGAAAGAGATCTTCTTCTCTAAACCTGATCTAGATGTCGTGGAGAAATTGATGATTCCCATCCAGATGAGGGGGACCAATGAAGCCAGCGCCGGGAAATAAAGGTTGGACGGAGCACGATGAACGATCCCGGCGACGTCAGCACCGTATAGAAGAGTCCACCCCACGTCAAACAACTTTGGCGAGAGGAGCAATAGAAATCCTGCAGCCATTTGCGCTGCAACAAATACAACGCTGAGCCTTCTGGCTTTCTGTTTTTCCGACCCACTGTTCAGAGCGATGAGACCAGCTAACAGCAAAGGAAAGTATGAGAAGCGGCACACAACCGCCAGTTCCTGTAGCCAGCCAAAGAAGGGATTGGACAAAAAACCGAAGAAGTTCTGCGTGATATAGCAAACGCCCATGTACAAAGCATTTACAAGGACCAAAACGCCAAATGCCGCCTGTGCCGCAAGCTTCAACCAGAAGGCATTTTGAGACATGGGAACGCGGGAAGCAGGAGATGAAACATTGGCGGGCTGCGAAGCTACTTCCATGGTTGCCATTGTCATTTGCTAAACGCACCCTGCCCTGATTCTTTGAAAGTGAAGATTAGTTTTATGATACGAAACCACAAGCCGAGAATCCACCGAGAGCGAAGTTCCACAAAGTACGAAGGTGCCGGAACAACTGAGGATGAGCAGTAGTAATGAGACACATGCGGATTCTCAGCGCATGATAAGTGAGCGATGTTGCTGCGCGCGCCGAAGCAGGAGCGGCTTAGACCGCATGCTACAATTCTGATGAACCCAATCGGTGCCCCGCACAACTACAGTTGGACTCTCGTTTGAAGAAAACCGCAATCACCTACGCTGACAGCGGGGTCAATATTGACCGCGCCGACCGCGCCAAGCAGCGCATCAAGTACCTGGCCCATCGCACCTTCACCAAAGGTGTGGTGAGTGAAATTGGCGGCTTTGGTGGCATGTATGCCGTCGACAAAAAAAAGTTTCGCGATCCGGTACTGGTTTCAAGTGTTGATGGCGTTGGCACCAAGCTGAAGCTGGCCTTCATGATGGACCTGCACCACACCGTGGGAGGCGACCTGGTCAATCACTGTGTGAATGACATAGCCGTGCAGGGTGCGACGCCACTCTTCTTTATGGATTACCTGGCCACAGGGGCGCTGGACCCGAATGTCGCGGAGAAGATCGTGGAAGGTATCGCCGAGGCATGCAAGCACAACGGCTGCGCGCTGATCGGCGGTGAAACTGCGGAAATGCCGGGTTTTTACCCGAAGGGCGAATACGATTTGGCCGGATTCATTGTCGGCATGGCCGAT
>DATEJX010000374.1:0-10164 GCA_035277785.1 Candidatus Angelobacter sp.
GGCGTTCCGGAAGAATCCTTCGCTTCCGGAGAGACAGGCTGTTGCGCCCAGACACAGGCAGTCAATAAGAACAATGCGGCAGCAAGAAATGGGGAACGATGCATATGCTTTTTGCGTCCAACAGAACCGGGCGGCATCACCAGTTCAACTTGGGTTGGATGCAAGTGTCAGCAGCTCAGATGGCAGCCTGTGGCCCTAAGGTGAAAAAGGTGCGAACAGGGTACCCAACCTAAACCGCGCTGGCTCCCATCCAACAGCAAAGCAGAGCTACTGCCTCTGACGCGACGATTACTGAGGGATCGATATCCGCATGCGCCTTTACCTGCTCATAGTTCTGATTCTTTCGTTCGGATTTGTGTCCGCCGGGGCCCAGGAGTTGCGTCTTCCCCTGCCCAAGAAGAGCAAATACACTCCGGTCCAGAAGCTGAATCGTGATGGCGTGCAAGCCCTTGAGAAGCATGAGATTGACAAGGCCAAAAGGTACTTTTACAAGGCCTACCTGATCGATCCGAATGATCCATTTACTCTCAATAACCTGGGGTACGTCGCGGAGCTGGAAGGCGATGGTGATCGCGCGCAGCGATATTACGACCAGGCTGAGGCGAACACTTCGGATGCGCTGGTTGATCGTTCTACAGAGGCCGCAGACATCGGTAAGCCAGTCGACAAAATCGCGGGACGTACCGCTGAAGGCCCCATGAAGGTCAATCAGCTCAATAGCCAGGCAGTACGTCTGTTGAACCAGGACCGGGCTCCTGAAGCGGATCTGCTGCTGCAACAAGCACTCAAGCTTGAACCCAGGAATCCGTTCTCACTGAACAACATGGGCTTCGCCAAAGAGAAAGAGGGTGAACTGGAGGAAGCGATCAGGTCCTATAGCAAGGCAGCTCAGACTGGATCTCGAGAGCCGGTGGTGGTAACTGTAAATAAAGAATGGCGGGGCCGGGCCATCAGCGAGGTTGCGGGAGAGAATGCGGAGAAAGCGCAGAAAGAGCTTGCGCGATCAAACAATATAGATGACCAGGTTGCTCGCCTGAACTTGCGCGGCGTTTCCGCCATGAACCGCAATGATCACAAGGCTGCCCGAGAGTACTTCCAGCAGGCCTACAAACTCGATCCTAAAAACTCATTCACCATCAACAACATGGGATATCTCTCCGAGCTGGAAGGAGACAAAGAGACGGCGAGTTCTTATTACGAGCAGGCGCAGAACGCCAGACGTTCACGTGCAAGAGTAGCCGTTTCAACCCGCCCGGAGGCGGAAGGCAAGGCCGTGGGACAAGTGGCGGGGCAAAGTGATGCATTGGTCGACAGTCAGATGCAAGCTGTGGCCGAAGCTAAGCGCCGCGGCGGCGCTCCGCCAGCGCTGCGCACACGAGACAACCGCACCGTGATTGACAAGGCGCGGCCTTCGCACACTGCGCCATCGAATGTCGGGCAACAACCGCCTGGCCAGGAAGAGCAGTCAGAGCCGGCGGCTCCGCAATCCGATCAGCCACCGGAATTGAAGCAGCGGACGCCTCCTCCCGCCAATTCAGCGCCGCAGCAGAATCCGCCAGAGAGCAATACTCAGCGGCCGCCTCGATAAGCGGGCTGCGAGCCAGTTTTCAACGAAGTTCGATGCCAGAGCTTGCGCACCGGGTCTTAGAAGGATCGTGCGTTCACACCAATGGCCCAATCCCGGTACCCAGGGAGATTGGTTTCAACAAGGCAGTTTCAACATACTTCTTTGCTGCCCGGGCCGCTTGAAGCAGCGATTTCCCTTTGGCCAGGTTGCAGGCCACTGAGGTTGAGAAGGCGCATCCGGTCCCGTGGGTAGAAGGGCTCGATATTTTTTTCCCTTCCAGAATAACTGCGGCGTGTCCCTTTTGAACCACCAGGTCCAAAGGAGGATCAAGATGCCCTCCGGTGATGATCACACCCTCTGCTCCCATCCGTTGCAGGCGGAGCGCCGCATCATTCATTTGCTCTACGTTGTTGACCTCCAGCCCCGTCAGCACGGCCGCTTCGGCTATATTCGGGGTGACGACCCTGGCGAGTGGCAGCAAACGCTCCTTTAAAAACTCCAGTCCATCTTTGGAAATCATCTCTGCACCTGAAGATGATTTGAGAATGGGATCCAGGACAACATGCCTCGGTCGATTGCGTCTGAGAAACGCCGCCACTGCGCGCCCGCCTTCAGCCGATCCCACCATGCCAATCTTTACGGCAGCTATGTCAAAGTCAATGGCAAGCTCTTCCACAGTCTCCGTGATGATTCTTCCTTCCACAGGATCCATACGAAGAACGCCCCTGGTGGATTGCACTGTAAGAGCAGTAATGCAGCTGATTCCGTAGCATTTGTGAGCCGCAATCGTTTTGATATCCGCGGTTATGCCAGCACCGGATGAGGGATCAAAACCGGCGATGGAGAGGACAACCGGCTTGTGGCTGGTTTTGGGTTTTGCCATAGATGCAGTAGTGAATGACAGTACTCAGGTGTATTGTAAACATCCGCATCCCGCAGACTAAAGGTACAGCAACAGGGAAAAACCGGAGCACAAGATTGTTTGCACGACTTAACCTGGTTGACCGGCTTTATCTGTTTTATCTCACAGCGGTGGCTGGTCTCGCTATCTGGAGCTCTCATTCCGCCCTGCGAATCACTTTCGCGCATTGCGCCATCGCAACGCTGATTGTGCTCCTGGCAATGAATGCTCATCGCTCAAAGGTTATTCGGTTCCTTCATGACTGGTATCCGCTGGCGATGTTTATCTTTAGCTTTGAAGAGATGGCGCGCTTCTCTCTGCTGCTGGTTCCGCATTGGCAGGATTCTCGCATCGTCGCTGTTGAGCAACGGGTCTTTTCGATTTCACCAAATTTTTGGGCAAAGCACGGGACGCGCCTGCTGTCTGAAATCATGGATCTGGGGTACTTCTCCTATTATCCACTTTTTCCCGTGGTCGCCGGATGTTTGTACGCAAGGACAGACAGGCGTCCGTTTCATCGGCTTGTCCTCGCAGCAGTGTGGATGTATCTGATCTCATTTTGTGTGTATCTGGCATTTCCTTTGGAGGGCCCGAGGAGAGCTCTGGCCGGATTTCATACGCCCCCGTCCGGGTGGCTTTTCAGTGCACTAGTACGTGCGATCCAGAGTGGAGCCGGTGTCCATGGAAATGCCTTGCCCAGCAGCCATGTGGCGCTGGCGCTGCTGTGTGCCTTCTCCGCTCAGCGATGGCTGCCGAGGCTGGCGCCTTTCGTCTGGACATCTCTTTGCCTTATCTGCCTTGGCGCCGTCTATGGCGGCTACCATTATCTTTCTGATGTGCTCACCGGCCTGCTGGCAGCGCTAACCTCGGCTGGATTGAGTAGTCTAACCGTCAGCCTAAGTTGTAAAATCGAGCAACCAACGAGACCACGATTTTCTTAAGCAAAGTTCTTAAGTCATTTCCTGGAGGAAATTCATGAAGTCTTCCTGCCGGCTCTTTCTTGTCCTGCTGGCGCTTACATCCATGTCTATTGCGCAGGCGACGACGAAGAAGGGCACCGCGTCTAAAGTCAAAGCGCCAGTCAGTTCCACGTTCCAGGTCCCCGTGGAGTATTACAAGCTGCCAAACGGACTGCGCGTGTCACTTTCACCGGATCATACAGCTCCCACGGTCACCGTCGCGGTCTATTACCGGATCGGTTTTCGCGTTGAACCGCGCGATCGCACCGGCTTTGCCCATCTCTTCGAGCACATGATGTTTCAGGGCTCGCAGAATCTTGGCAAGATGGAGTTCATCAGACTGGTGCAGAAGAACGGCGGAATCCTGAATGGGTCTACGCGCTTCGACTTCACGAATTATTTTGAGGCGCTGCCTTCCAACAAGCTGGAAACCGCTTTGTGGGCCGAAGCGGACCGTATGCGAGGCTTGAACATTACGGAAGAGAACCTGAAAAACCAGCAGGGCGTAGTCGGCAATGAAGTGAAAGTGAATGTACTGAACCGGCCTTATGGCGGGTTCCCCTGGGTGGACATGCCGCAATATGCCAACACTAACTGGTACAACGCCCACAATTTCTATGGCGACCTGAAAGACATTGAAGCGGCGAAGCTTGAAGATGTACAGAAATTCTTCAAGACCTATTACGTGCCCAGCAACGCGGCGCTGGCCGTGGTTGGAGATTTCGATCCGGCGCAGGCGAAACAGTGGATCCAGAAATACTTTGCCGGAATTTCATCTCCTCCGCAGCCAAAGCTGCCCGATTTGACAGAGCCACGGCAGGAAAAAGAAAAGCGTGCCACCAGAGTTGACGCTCAGGCAAAACGGCCTGCCATTGCATTCGCCTATCACATGCCGGACCGCAACACGCCGGAATATTACGCCATGGGCATACTCAACCAGTTATTGCTGCAGGGCGATGATAGCCTTCTGCATGAGGAACTGGTAAAGAAGCGCGCTCTCACCTCTGAAGTGGAGGGCGGCGCCAACCTGCTGGGCAATCTTTACAACTACAACGGCCCCATGCTCTGGACCGCCTATCTGTTCTATGACAACGAGGTGAAACCGGAAACAATCATCTCCGCAGTTGATTCCGTTGTGGATCAGCTTCAGGCCAAACCTATTGATCAGAAAACATTGGATCGCTCTTTGATCAAGCTGCGTTCTGACCTCTACGATACCGAAGGCGGCTTCTTTGGCGTGGGGTTGGCAGATCTGTTGTGCAGCTTTGCTCTCTTTGACGATAACCCCGCGCGCGTAAACACCCTTGAAGCCCAATTCCGGAAAGTTACGCCGGCGCTGATTCAAAAGACCGCACGTGAATATCTGCGTTCCAGCAACCGCACTATTCTGGTGGTTGAACCCAAAACAGCCTCGGCGGAAGCTGACAAACCGGCGAAGTCAGGGAATTAAGGAGGAGCCATGAGCAAAATGAAATGGTTGAAGCAGATTGTGTTTACCGGCATGGCTCTGATTGGGAGCCTTGTAGCCCAGACCGCGCCAAAACAGGCGCCTCCGGCAGGCGGTCCTCCCAAGGCATTTCATCTGCCGGCAAAAGAGACATTCTCGTTGCCCAATGGGCTGCGAGTTACCATGGTCCCCTATGGAAAACTGCCGAAGGTGACTGTCGCAGTGATTGTGCGTGCAGGCGAATTGAACGAAGCGCCGGACCAGGTATGGATGTCTGATTTTGTCGGCCGCATGATCAAGGAAGGCGGTACCACTTCCCGCAGCGCCCAGCAGGTGGCGCAGGAAGCGGCGTCCATGGGCGGCTCCGTTGAAGTGAATGCCGGCGCGGACCAGACCGAGATTGCTTCTGATGTACTCTCTGAATTTGGTCCCAAAGCCGTGGCCTTGCTCGCTGATGTTGCCGAGCATCCTCTGTTGCCGGACTCAGACCTGCCACGCATGAAGCAGGATGCCCAGCGCAGGCTCGCCATCTCCAGATCGCAATCCCAACCTCTGGCGCGCGAGCAGTTCATGAAAGCTCTATATCCTGATCATCCGTACGGGCGGATCTTTCCCACGGACGAGATGATCAGCAAATACACCATCGCTGATGTGCAGAAGTTCTACAAAGAGAATTTCGGCGCAGCCCGCACCCATGTTTATGTAGCAGGCAAATTTGATGCGTCGACGATGAAGAAGACCATCACTGATGCGTTTTCCGGCTGGGCAAAAGGACCCGATCCGCTGATCAATGTTCCCAAGCCGGTAACGAAGCGCGGATTCAACCTGGTGGATCGCCCCAACGCCACACAATCCACGGTCTACGTTGGGCTCCCAACAGTTTATCCGGGAGAAGCAGATTACATTCCCCTCGCTGTGACCAACACGTTGCTCGGAGGGTCGTTTGCTTCGCGCATCACATCGAACATTCGCGAGCAGAAAGGGTACACCTACTCGCCTTTCAGCCAGCTTTCCACGCGCTACCATGATGCATATTGGGCGGAAATAGCTGACGTGACGACGGCTGTGACCGGACCATCACTCAAAGAGATCTTTAGTGAGATCAATCGTCTGCAGAAAGAAGCGCCGGCCGAGGCAGAGCTGAAGGGAATTCAGGATTACATCGCCGGCTTGTTCATTCTGCAGAATTCGTCGCGACAGGGCATCATCAACCAGCTTGCCTTTGCAGATTTGCACAACCTTGGCGATGATTATCTTGAAACCTACGTGAAGAAAATTTACGCAGTAACTCCGGAGCAGGTGCAGCAGATGGCAGAAAAGCACCTGACGACGGACAAGATGACGATTGTCGTGGTCGGCGATAAATCAAAGATCGCCGATCAGCTTACCCCGTACGAAAATAACGGGCAATAGACCTTAAACTTATCCCAGCGGAGGGACTTGCCACAGTCTCTCCGCTTTTTCATTTTTGGCGGCATTCTTTAGTCACTTTCTGGAGTATCGAAATCCGCGTACTTGCCGTACCAACTGCAGAACTGCCAAACTAGCCTGCACTCATATGGAGATCATATTCGGAATTCATGCTGTGGAAGAGGCACTGGCAGCGCGCGGTCGGGGCTTTGAATACGTGGCCGTGCTTTCCGGACGCGGCGATTCACGGATCGAGAAAATTACGCAACTCTGCCGCACGGCCGGAGTGCCTCTTCGCGTTATGCCGCGAGACCAGTTGACTCGACTCGCCAGGACCGCTGGTCACCAGGGCGTGGTTGCGATTACAGCAGAGAAGAAATACGCGGACATCGACGATCTCCTGGCGAAAAAACGCGGAGAGTACAGTTTTCTTGCAGTGCTTAACGGTATTGAAGATCCTCACAACCTTGGCGCGATTATCCGCACGGCTGAAGGAGCGGGCGTAGATGGGCTTGTCATTCCAGAACGGCGTGCCACTGGAGTGACCGCTATCGTCGTCAAGGCATCGGCTGGCGCCTCAGAGTATATGCCGATTGCCAAGGTCACCAACGTCAGCCGCACCCTCGAGGAGCTTAAAGAACGCAACATCTGGACTGTCGGACTGGATGAACGCGGCCCAAAAAGCTACGACGAGTTGGACTACAAGATGGATTGCGCCATCGTGCTTGGGGCTGAGGGGCACGGTCTGCACGAACAGATCCGGAAGAAATGCGATTTTCTAGTCTCAATTCCCATGCTGGGCAAGATCTCTTCGCTCAACGTCTCAGTTGCTGCCGGTGTGGTGATGTATGAGATTGCGCGTCAAAGAAAGCGTTAACAAGCAATTTGCAAGACGTCAGGCAGCGTGTGGACTCGGCGTGTGGCGACCCAATAAGCAGAATTAGAAACATTAATCGAAACTTTATTCCTCTCTAATCGCTGGAGCAGATTCTTAGCCAGCTAGGAATCAAATTGCCGGCGGAGCCAAGCTCTTCCGGTTCAGGCACTTCAGCCGATTTCTGACTGTAACGGATTGAGTCTGCGCAGCTCCTGAATTAACGTGCCCCAGTCAGAAATCGCAGTTGCTCGCAAGGCAATTGGTTCCGTTTGCTTGCCAGGGGCGGAAGCGTGCATCCGCCCCTTCCGATCTCCACTTTGTATCCTCACTGACGTCACGTGAGGAGTTGCAGCACAGGACGCGTGCCAAGAAGAGTCCTGTGCTGCCCGAATTCGCCTGGCCTGGAGCATTGCTCCCGGCTGTGCGATTGGCCGCCGGCGATTGGCGCGTCGGCGGCCCAATTCGTTTTGGCAAAGCAAAGCGAGATCTAACTTGAACAGCGGATGCGCAAAGAGCGTTTGCTACAATCCCGGTCATGCGCATCCGGCCCCCGGCGTTCACTTACAAGAATGGCGCCCTCCATTGTGAAAGTCTTCCCGTCATTAAACTAGCTGCGAAACACAGAACGCCGCTATATCTCTACTCGGCAGCCGCTATCCGCCAACGGTATCAAATTCTTGACCGCGCTTTTAGGGCAGTGCCGCACACGATTTGCTTTTCAGTAAAAGCAAATTCCAATTTGAGCATTCTTCGGATGCTGGCAAAGCAGGGCGCCGGGTTTGACATTGTTTCCGGCGGGGAACTCGAACGTGTTCGTCTGGCTCAACGCAAAGCGTTGAAGAAGGTTGTTTTTTCCGGAGTAGGGAAAACGGCAGATGAGCTGCGTGCCGCGCTGCGCAACGGCATTCTGCTTTTCAACGTTGAGAGCGAAGGTGAACTGGAACTTCTGGCGGAGTGCGCGTCGTCGTTGCGCAAACAGGCAAATATTGCTGTACGCGTAAATCCGGATGTCCCGGCTGAAACTCATCCTTATATCTCAACCGGCTTGCGCGAACACAAATTTGGCGTTCCGATCTCTGCTGCCGCTCCGCTCTATCGCCTAGCGGCATCCTGCAAATATCTGCGCGTGGCTGGTGTAAGCCTGCACATTGGCTCCCAGATCACTGACATTGCGCCATTTCGCCTTGCCGTCGAGCGTGCTGCAGACCTGATTCAACAGCTTGCGACGCTAGCACACGATATCCGCTTCCTCGACGCGGGCGGTGGACTAGGCATCTCATACGACAGCGAGAGGCCAATGGATTTTCGGGAACAGGCAGAACGTTACGCTACAGCGATCACCGAGCCTCTCAGACGGCTGAAGCGCCGCGTTCATGTGTTGCTGGAACCGGGAAGATCTATTGTGGGTCCCGCCGGCGCCCTTGTGACGCGGGTCCTATATTCCAAGCAAAATGGAGCGAAGCGCTTCACCATTGTGGATGCCGCTATGAACGATCTCATCCGGCCTGCGCTGTACCACGCTCGTCATGAAATTGTGCCGGTTGAATCGGGTACAAGCGCGGCTCAGACGAGTGTCACGGATGTCTGTGGCCCGATCTGCGAAACAGGAGATTTTCTGGCTCGGGATATGGTATTGCCGGATGTGCCCACGGACTCGCTGCTGTGCGTCTACGATGCCGGCGCGTACGGCATGTCTTTGTCATCGAACTACAATAGCCGTCCGCGTGCGGTGGAGGTCCTGGTGGATGGTTCCCGTGCGCGGGTGATTCGCCGCCGTGAGACTCTCAAAGATCTGTTTGCTGCGGAGGTAGTCTGCTTGTGACCGACCTGAAGGCCCTTGCTTACGAACTGCTCAACGAAGCACAAACCATCCTGCAAAATGATGGTCACGTGAATCCTGCCGCAATAGTAATCACGCCCAGCGAAAATCTCATTTTTGATCTTGAGTTTGAATCCGATGAGGAACGTGACGAACTCTACGCAGAAATGATGGATGTGGCCAAAGAGAAGAGCGCCAGCGCCATTTTGACTGTGAATGATATTTACATGGACGACACTCCAGCCGCGCCAGTCCGATTGCAGGGCGAGGGCTGGGGAGGTCTTGCGCAATCGCCACAGGAAGCTATTGTTGTCACCGTCTCCGGCGGAGGCTTTGAAACCTGGAGTCTTCTGAGTCCCTACTACCGCCGCGACGAGCAGCTTGTCTTTCAACCGCCGACGGAAACGCCAGATCCCGGAGGAGAGATGGCTCTGCTCGGGGACTGGACGGGAAAGACCGGGGCAGCGTGAGAGGAAAGCAATTAGCAAATAGCAGTTGGCAATTAGCCTGACACTTGGCCGCGAGCTTTTAGCTGTCCCAATTGCCAATTGCTAACTGCTGTTGTTCTCCGCATAAATGCTGATTTCTGCTCAAATTTTCACATTCAGCCGTTTCCTAAAAGCAGGTCCTTCACTGCATTTTTGCTGTACTTTGGTAACCGGGTGCACCATTTCCAAAGCAGAGGCTTGTGGATGGCTTGTAAGTCTTTGATTTAGCGCCAATTAGAGTTGCTGAATTTTAGTTGACTTCGATGGCGGGAAGCGTAAATTCACACTCGTTCTTTGACATCTCAAACGTTTTCCCGATTGGTGGCGAGTACCGGGATCCAAGCTAAGTCACGGTTGCACGGCCCAGCTCGAAAACCATGATTGCTGGAAACAGCGAGAAACGGATCATGAGCAGGCTGGAAGCGGCGAGAGGGCTGGCGAGAATCTATAGCGAACTGCTGGTTGAGGAGAACTCGAGATGTCCGAGGCCAAAATAGAAGCCCCGAGGCGTTGACCGATTTACCCGGTTGGTGGTGAGCCCGGAGCCCGAGCTTCAGCGCAAGCTGATTAAAGATCGCGCTTTGTGGAGTGTCGAAAGATGCTTGGCAAAGAAAGCAGGTCGGCAAGGGTCTATAGCGAACCGCTGGTCGAGGCGAATGGGTCAACCCAACTCGGGGCTTCTTATATTTCTGTCGC
>DATEJX010000375.1:0-12375 GCA_035277785.1 Candidatus Angelobacter sp.
GGGCCGTCGTGCGATGGGCATGCAAATCTCCAGAGCTGCTGACAGTATCAACGTTAGATGTCTATTTTTTCAAAAAAGCTGCCTTAATACCACTGCAGGAGACGCCTGAGGCGCAAAGCATCATGATAGAACGCTTGTGCCGCCTGAACTTGCGTGCTTGATGGATGTCCCACAACTAGAGGAATTCTCCCACCGCCCGACTGTAATCCTCGAAATCCCCGCCCAATGGAGTCAGTTCCTTATCGCCTCCAAAATCTCTTCTGCCGCCCGTAGCGCCGGCGCTTCCTCCACCGCCAGCTTTCTTTTCACTTCCGCCAGCGCCTCCTGCATCTCCGTCCTGGCGGCTCCGTCCGGCAAAATCTTTTTCAATTCCCTCACCACCGCCTCGCCCGTGAAGTCACTCTGAATCAGCTCCGGCACAACTTTCCTCCCGGCAATGAGGTTGGGCATGGCAAATGTATCCAGTTTCACCAGCCGACGGCCGAGGAGCCACGTAAGCAGAAACAGACGATACACCACCACAAACGGTGTCCCTGTGAGTGCAGTTTCCACCGTTGCCGTGCCGCTAGCCACCACTGCCGCGCGTGAAAGCATCGCCGTTGCCTGTGCGTTCTCCGTCAGCTTCACCGACTTGTAGCCCGGTCCGAGCTGATATCGCACCCACTCCTTGTCCAGAGTGGAGGCCACCGGCAACAGATACTCGAAATCGCTGCCTTCTTTTTGCAACAACTCAATAGCGTCCATCAAAGGAGGCAGATTGAGATGTACTTCTCTTCGGCGGCTGCCCGGAAGCAGCGCCAACCATTGTTTATTGGCATCGAGCTTGTACTGAGAAGCGAACTCCGTCCTTGAAACCTGCGGCAACGGCAGGAACGCCAGCGGATGGCCAACATAAGCCACATCCACTCCATGGCTGCGATAGAACTCCTGCTCAAAGGGAAAGATGACGATCATCTTGCGGACATACTTCCTGATCTGCTCCACGCGGCCGGTGCGCCAGGCCCAGATCTGCGGGCTCACGAAATAGAAAACCGGGATTCCCAGCGCGTGAAGCTCCCGCGCCAGTCGCAAGTTGAAATCAGGAAAATCAATCAGAACGGCCGCATTCGGACGGCGGCTCGCGGCCTCCGCCACCAGGGCCCTGAAACGGCGACGAATCGCCGGCAGGTGCGTGATCACTTCCACCAAACCTACCACGGCCACTTCATTGGCGTGGACCTGCGCATCAAAACCAGCGCCGCGCATACTCTCGCCGCCCATGCCGAAAAATTCCGAGCCCGGCGCCAGCTGGCGCAACGCTGTAATCAGCTGAGCGCCATAGTTATCGCCTGACGCCTCACCGGCGGAGAGCAGAAATCTCATGCGGAATCATTATTGCATTTGAACGCGCGCCTGCCGTGAAAAGACGCTCATTCCATTGCTCAGCCTCGCACGTGACCGCGCATCATCTCGAACGCAGTGCCTCTGCCGCAACCCGTTGCCGAACCAGCGCATCTCCTTTTTGAAGAGAACACTTGCATGGAGAAGATGACCGAACACAATCAAGCATGCCCTGCCTGCGGCAGTGAAAATAAACCCGGCGCAGCCACCTGCGCCTCCTGCGGTGCAGAGATGAGCGCCGATCCTGGCTTTAATGGCTTCTCTGATAACGATCCCGAACTGGAATTCGTGGACCCGGAAACCCGCGCGGAGCTTGAGCGCTACGAAACTGATACCGGCGCCGAAGCTGAGATCGACTGCGGCCTTCTGCGCGCCAACGGCATTGCCTGCGAACTTGGGGCCCAGACCATCCCCGGCCTGCCCGCGAACATGATTCTGTGGGTTAACAGAAAGGACTTGGAAACAGCCCGCGCCCTGCTGGATGACGTAGAGGCACCTGATCCGGACGAAGCTGCCTGATCATTGGCTGGATCAGGATCGCTTCCGTCTCCGAATCACGTGTTTTACTGCCCTGGTTCCAACGTGATCGATCACCAGCATGGTGCCTACCCACATGGCCGCCGCAATATAACCGGCCACTACATCGCTGGGATAATGCACGCCAAGATAGATGCGTGAAATCCCAATGGCCAGCACCAGTACCGCAGCCAGTACGCCCACCACAATACGCACGCCGAGTCGCTCCACTCGATCAGCAATCAGTCCTGCCAGCACACCATAAAAACAGAACGAAGACAGAGCGTGTCCGCTGGGGAAGCTGTAAGAATGCGGCGCGTCGCCAAAATACGGCACAGGACGATGGCGATGGAAGACCTGCTTCAATGTCACATCCAGCAGCACGGAGCCGGCCATGGTTACAGACAGCCAGATGGCTGCGCGGCGCCAGCCGATGCGCAGAAAGATCAGAATTGCAATCACCAACTCCGCCAGCAGAATGTCATAGCCAAGCAGAGAGACAAATTTCATCGCCTGCGTCATCCCCGGAGACGCGAACTGGTGTACCCAGCCTCGCACTGCGTTATCGAAGCTGGCTGTCTCGCCTTCGCGCATCTCGCTTGCCAGCCTGGCGAAAAGGAACAGTGACAGCAGAGCCGCCACAAGTCCGGCCAGTGCCAGGCCTTCAATGAGCTTCGCCGATTGCGGCGCAGCTTCCGGCTCGGGAAGCTGTTGCTGGTTCGGTTCGTTCAAGCTGAGCGCCTCTTTGCCGGCCGGGCTCTGCCTCCCAGTTGCAATCCTCGCCTGCGACGCGGTCGCGGTGTGCCCGCAAAACTCGCTACGAGTTCGTCCAGTTTGCTCAGCAGAAGTGAATTGTCCTGGCGCGGATAGCCTGCCAGACGCTCGGTGAAATGCGGTAGGTTAAACAGAAATGATTCGATCTTCTCTTTGCCTAGCTCATCCCAGAATGCCCCATATCCGTTCTTGTCCAGATAATAGGCGTTGAAGATCTGTTCGAACTGGTGCCTCACCGGGACCGCAAGATAGGGCTTTCCCAGATGCAACGCCTCACTGACTAATGAAAAACCGGCATTGGCCACAATTGCCTTGCATGTTGTCAGGTCCGAAAGGAAGGTTTCCATACTAGGCTTCTTGAACAGCACATTGTCGTCCTGCCCTTCCCTCTCAAATCCATAGGCGATAAACGGGCAGCGCACCTGTTTCAGCATGGCCGCCAGTTCAGGGGCAGGTGATGTGACGTACACCAGAACGTGGTCGCCAATACTCGGATGAATATCCAGTACCTCGCGGCGGAGGATGGGCGGAAAGACAAACGTATTTCTCTTTCGCGGCTGCGCGGCGAAAAATGAAGTTACGAGGTACGCTTCCGCGTGAGGGGTCATAAGCCTCGTGACCAGTTTGGCCGCCGCCGCGTCGCGCCTGTACTTGTGCGGCAAGGAAATGTCTGTGTTTGTCAGGCAGTGCTGGTTATCAATGGAAATTACTGGCAGCCGCTTGCGATGTCCCACATGGCAGGTGAGCGGTTCAAAATCCGTGATCACCATATCAATCTTCCATCGCTCCAGCAGCCGCAACAGTTTCACAAAGCTGCGCGCCGCCTTGGGCGCAGTCAGCAGGTTCTTTGCCGCGGTACGGCGATAACGCACGCGATTGTTCAGGTACGAGAAACGAAATCCGAAAATTTCCGTCACTTCAAAATTTTTGCTCAGATTGGTCAGCCCTCGGTCAAACGAGGCCACATGCACCGTGTGTCCTTTGCTGATCAGGTGAGAGATTACTTCCTTTGAACGGGTTGAATGCCCGGCACCTTCACCGTTCACGCCGTAAAGAATATTGGCCATGGGAATTGGGCAGTATATCGCGGAGACGTTCTCTACATGCTGCCGGTCTTCACCTTAGCCAGCGCACTCAGGCCCTTCAGCACGCAACTGAAATATGCCTGGTTCTGGGTGGCAAAGATCAGGCGGTTCCCACAGGCCAGATAGGATTCAGGCGAAACCGACTCCAGCAACTGCCAGAAGATGCGCTGGATGCGCCGCAGATCCCAGCGGCTGTTCGCCTGGGGCTTGCTCGCAATTACCGGCCCCAGAGTGAACCAGTCGTAGTTCGCAAAGACAGCAAACTCGCGTTCCGGCGGCGCAGTATTGAAGATGTACCACTCCCTGAACGCTTCGCTGGGAATTTGTTCCTGAGATTCGGTGCCGGGAATATAGAGGACTGAGCCCTTCAACCTCCATCCGCGATGCGTGTCTTCCTCGCTGGGCAGTGGCGGCCCTCCGGCAAATGACGTGATCACCAGTCCTTTGTGATTGATCAAGTTAGGGCAGGTCTGCAGAACCTCAGGGACGCCGTGATAGGCGGACTCCACCCACCTGAACTCGCCATGGACACCGTGAAACATTGGGACTTATACCTGGACCTTTAACTGGGAGCTGACTGACTGAATTTTTTGCTTCCAAAATTTGCTGAGAATCCTACCAGCTTTTTTCTTTCTTGCAAGGCCTTGATCATCAGGCCATGGCCTTCGTCCGAGAACTAGGCGTTTTCAACCCGCCTTTTCGGTGCTCGCGGTGATGTCTGCTTCCCACACGCCATCGAAGTCCACGAAAAAACTTCGGATCTCAACCTCCGGAATCTCCGCTTTCAAACACGCAACCGCCTTGTGCATTTCCTGGCGATGATGCTCCGCCTCCATGGCCGTGTCATTGTTGAATGCTGCCAGCCCGCCATAGGCGCCGCAATCAGAGTGCAGCATCAGGATCACATTTTTCGTGCCATGCAGGCGGATGGAACTCTTGACCTGATCCAGCACGAACTGCCGATCGTTCTCACTGCCTGGCGATGACAAGTTTTTTGCGCCGCCCGCCACCAGGATGGGATCAAAGCGCTCCACCCCGATCTTCTTTAGCAGTTTGTGCAGCACCAGGTCAAAGCGATGGTCAAAGCACCACACCACAGCCGCATCAGCCATATAACGGTCACGCGGCGACTCAAAGTGGAAAATCTTGCGCATGCAGGAACTCTCCTTGCCACATTATATGTGGCGTGAATAGAGGCGTGAGCAAACATGAATTCTCGTTTAGCTAAGACTCTCAACGATTTCTTAGAACTGAATTGCCGTGGATCAGCCCACGCCAAGTGGTAAACTTCGCAAACGCTTTCCATTGGCGTTGAAGATTGCATTGGCAACTGCGGGAGCGAGCGCCATGATCGGAGTCTCGCCCGCGCCCATGGATTTCTGATCTTTGCGATCGATCAACTCCATTTCCACTTTCGGCGCGTCCTTGAAGCGCGGCACACGGTACTCATAGAAGTGCGGATTAGTCACCTGTCCGTTCTCAAAGTGGATGGCTTCAAACAACGCTCCGCCGATTCCCATCACAATCGCTCCAGAGATCTGGTTCTTAAGTCCCTGCGGATTGATCACCGCTCCGCAATCGAATGCCTGCACCACCCGCGCGATCTTTGCCTGTCCACGATCGAAAGATACTTCGGCGCACGCGGCCACGTAGCTGCCTTTCTCAAATCCACCTGCCATGCCAAATCCGCGCTCGGGACTCGATGGCTGTTTTCCCCAGCCAAATTTTCCCGCCGCCGTCTCAAACACAGCGCGCAATCGCGGATCAGTAATGTTCTTCAGCCGGAATTGCAGCGGATCCATGCCGATCTGGTGGGCCAGTTCGTCCATGTGGCTCTCGCGGGCAAAGAAATTCGCCGTCGCCGCCAGTCCGCGATACGATCCCTGACGCAGCGGCGGGTTCGCTGTGGGATGGAATTCAATCTTCTTGTTCGCGACGTTATACGGTGTGTCGATCGCCGCCGGACCTGAGTTGTAGTTATGGAACTCCCAGGCCACAAGCGTTCCATCCGGCGCAATACCGCTCTTCACATCAATCACACCCGCTGGACGGAAGTAGGCCCAGGTGAACTCTTCTTCGCGCGTCCAGATCAGTTTCACCGGCTTGCCTGCTCCCTTAGCGAGGCGCGCCGCTTCCACCGCACACTCACCCGTGTGCTTGCCGCCGTAAGCCGACCCGGTGTCTGGAACAATCACGCGGACCTTGTCTTCAGAAAGATGAAACGCCTCTGCGAGTTCCTGCTTCACCGCGAACGGCCTTTGCGTGCCCGTCCACACCGTAAGCTTGCCTTCACTCCATTCGGCCACCGCTGCTCGGGGCTCCAGTGGCGCATGCTGAATGTACGCAACCGTGTACGTCTGCGACAGAGTCTTGGCCGCTGCCCCCATCGCCTTTTCCACCGAGCCGGTCTCGTGGTTCGATCTTCCTCCAAACCCGCCGCGCGATTCGGTGTCAGGATTTTTTCGCAGGTAATCGAAAAGATCTTTCTCCCCGATCTGTTGTGGCGCTTTCCACTGCGGCTTGAGCAGCTTGAGTGCCTGCTCTGCCGAATACAGGCTGCCTGCTGTTACACCTGTAAACTCACCATCGCGAACCACCTTCACGCCAGCCATCTTGTCCGCGCCATTCAATTCCAGCGAAGTCAGCGTCCCATGGAATGCCGAAGGCCGCAGCACTTTGCCGTGCACCATGCCCGGACGGCTGATGTCAGAAGTGTACTGGTGTATCCCGGTAACAAACTCTTTACCATCCACCTTCGCCGGCGATGTTCCCGCAATGCGCCACTCAGTTGCCGGCGTGACTGCCGGATCATCGCCTATCACCTTTACCAGCTTCTGACCGTGTGTGAGATCAGCGTATGAAATGCTCTTTTCCGTTTTCTTGTTGGCAATGGAGCCATTCTCAGCCGAGAGTTCTGACCGTTGGGCTTGCCACTGCCGAGCAGCCATGTCCAGCAGCAGCTCTCTTGCGCTCGCCGCCGCCTCACGAAGCTGCGGTCCCATTTGCGGAGTGGTGCGACTGCCAAACGTTCCCATGTCGAAGGGAGTGAGATCCGTGTCGCCCATGACCATCGTGATGGATGACATGGGGACTCGAAGCTCTTCCGCCACCTGCTGGCTCAAAGACGTACGAATGTTCTGCCCCATCTCCGCTTTGCCGGTGAACACCGTGACTTTGCCATCGCCGCCAATGTGCAGCCAGGCATCGAGGTTCTGCGGGACATCTTCACCGCGAGATCGTCCTGATTCCTGCGTCAGCGCAGCCGGCACGCAGATGCCGATCACAATTCCTGCGCCCAGCAGCTTGAAAACATCACGCCGGTTGACTTGAAACAGGTGCTGCAGCCGCACAACTTCATGCTGCTTCAGCTCTTCATGTTCTTTTTCCCAAATGGGAGGGCGCCTGCTCATGCCTTTTTCCCTCCCGCCGCACGGTGGATCGCCGCAACAATCCGCGGATAGGTCCCGCAGCGGCAAACATTGCCATTCATCTGCCGGATGATCTCGTCATCACTCGGCTGCGGCGTGGCAGCAAGCAGAGCATGCGCTGACATGATCATGCCCGAGGTACAGTACGCACATTGAAAGGCCTCCTCGTCGAGAAAGGCCTGTTGCAAAGCAGTTAGCTTTCCGTTCTCCGCCAGACTTTCAATGGTCAGGATCTTTTTTCCCGTGGCCGATTCGGCAGGAGTGCGGCAGGAGCGTACCGGCTTGCCATCCAGCAAAACAGTACACGCGCCGCACTGACCTTCACCACAGCCATACTTCGTTCCCGTCAAACCGAGGCGGTCGCGCAATACCCACAGCAACGGTTCGCCTGCCTGCGTCTCAATCTTGCGTTCAGTCCCATTCACCAGCAGCGTCAGCATTGGCATAACTCATATGATGCTAACGCCGCCGCAAGGCGGCTGCCAATCTCAATGGAGCTTTTGCTTGCCGTGAATCACTGAAAGAATATTAATGACGTTATCATCGAACTTGTAAATGATTCGATAGCTATAGATGATCAGCTCACGTATGGAAGGATTCTCGAATTCTGGCACTTCACGTCCGGACCGTGGAAACCGAGACAACTGCCTTGTCGCAGAAATTATCTTCTTCACCACAGATCTCGCGTACGCGGGGGAGTCTGCCTCAATATAAGCGGCAATCGACTCCAAATCTGATATTGCGCGAGATGACCACCTTATTCGGTTAGCCATTTACCCAGTCGAGCTTCGGCTTCTTCCTGAGAGAAGGTTCTTCCCGCCTCAGCATCTTCCAGCCCCCGGCGCACTTTATCGAGAACATACAGATGATATTGAATGTCCTCGATCGAGCAGTTGTCCGGCAGCTTCTCTAAGAGCGTTCTGGCTTCTTCTTTTGCAGTCATGTTCTCGTAAGAATATCATCAGAATCTACGCTGGGAACTGCCGTTCAACGAATTCTGGATGGACTCTCGCGTTCCCGTCTTAGTAACGCCTCTTTTCTCTCCACACCCCAGCGGTATCCGGCCATGCTGCCGTTCTTCTGCACCACGCGATGGCAAGGAATCACCACCGCCACAGGGTTAGACCCACAAGCATTTGCAACCGCCCGCACTGCGCGTGGAGATCCAATTTGCCTGGCCACGTCGGTATAACTACGCGTCTCGCCGCGCGGAATCATACGCAACGCGCTCCACACACGCTGTTGAAATGCAGTCCCCTGAATATCCAGCGGAATTTCTCCGGCGGACGCGGGCTGTGCCAACAGCTTTTGCACTGTCCCTGCGATCCCCTTTAATTCCCGGTCTTCACGCGAGATTTTTGCTGCGCTGAATTCACCACGCAAATCCTGCTCCAGTTTGCGTTCACTCTCGCCGAAGCGCACCGCACATACGCCTTTGGGTGTGGTGGCAATCAAAAGCTTGCCCAGTTCAGATGGCACGATCGTATAACTGATCTGCACTCCTTCTCCGTGACGGCGGAAGGCCGTCGGAGTCATGCCCAGATGCTGATTGCTGTTTTCATAAGCGCGGCTGCTGGAACTGTATCCCGCTTCGTAGATGGCATCAGTGATCCGCGAGTCGCTTTGCAGTGCCTGTTTGAACTTTCCCGCACGATGCGCGTGCTGGTACTCACGCGGGCTGATACCCAGAGCGCGCTTGAAGAGTCTTTGAAAATGAAACGGGCTCAATCCCACCGCCGCGGCAATCTGTTCCAGGCTCAGTGTTTCCTCAAGGTTCTGCTCGATATAGCGGCAGGCTGTTTCCACCTTTTCCAGCTGCGCGTTGCGTTGCTGTGGGCGGCAGCGGCGGCACGCGCGGTAGCCGGCATGTTGCGCCTCGCTTGGTGAGTCAAAGAATTCGACCTGGTCGCGCCCAGGCCTGCGGCTGGGGCACGATGGTCTGCAGAAAATACCGGTCGATTTCACGGCATACACAAACTCGCCGTCGGCCTTCGCGCTTCTGCCCAGCACCAGGGCCCAGAGTTGATCGTTGTTTCTGTTTTTCGCCATTATCGTTGCAGCTTGCATTTTTTCTCTCCGCTGAATCTGGTTTCTGTCTGAGGACGAGTCTAGATTCCGCGGGGCGGGGCTGCCATCCGCTGCTTGCTCTCAAATTCCTTTTTTATCTTACCCAAAACGTGCTTCCCGAATTATGCGCCTGCCCTAGCCAAATGGCCGATGTGCATTTCTTCAGCATGTCCCATAGTGATGTGGAAACAGGGCAAAAGGAGCAAGAAAAATGCCAGATAAAATTTGGGCAGCAGTCTCCAACGAACTGGCCACTACCACCGACACTGCGGGCAAATCAGTGGTTGCTGTTCTTGGGCGTCGGCATCCTTCCAGCGGCATACTTTTTCGCGCGGACGCAATCGTCACCGCCAGCCACGCGTTGCGGCGGGATGACGAAATGGCAGTCGTAACCGGTCCCGGACAGAAGCTCAAGGCACAACTGGCCGGCCGAGATGCCGGCACCGATCTCGCGGTGCTTCGGCTTGAACATTCCATTGATGCACCTCTGGCGGCATGGTCGTCTGCCTCCAATTTACGTGTTGGCGAGTTGGTTCTGGCTTTAGGACGCACCTGGCGGGGAAACATTGCCGCGAGTTCGGGAATCATCTCCGGGCTGATGGCCGGGCCATGGCGCACGTGGCGTAATGGCGAACTGGACCAGTTCATCCGGCCTGATCTCACGCTCTATCCGGGATTTTCCGGCGGTCCACTGGTTTCGAGTTCCGGAGAATTTCTTGGTCTCAACACCGCCGGCCTGCATCGCAGCGGCATCACGATTCCGGCCAGCACGGTGCAGCGGGTAGCCGCAGAGCTACTTGAGAAAGGCGCCATTGAACGTCCCTATCTCGGCCTTGGCATGCAACCGGTGGCGCTGCCCGAATCCTTGCGCAGCAAGCTGAATCTAACAGCCAGCGAGGGCCTGCTGGTTGCGCATCTGGATGCTGGGGGGCCGGCGGACAAGGCTGGTGTATTGCTGGGTGATCTTCTGATCGAACTCGGTGGCCACAGATTGCAGGACATTGAAAGCATCCAGAACGTGTTGCGGTCGGCCAAACCAGGCCAGGAAATTGAAACCAGGTTGATTCGCGCTGGAGTTTTAGCAGCGCTGAGGATCAGGCTGGAAGCGCGTCCTTCGCACTGATGGCAACAAACCTGTTTCGGCGCACAAGGAGTGATAAAGGAGAGTCACATCCGGTCGATGAGGCGGCCCACGATTTTCATTTCTGCGGCTTCCGCTGCGCGACGCAGCGGATTGCAGAAACTCTTGTCCAGCATCTGGCCCGAGTCGGTGATTACCGTGGGTGCCTCGCTTTCAGACGAACGAATGCGCGAGAGTGGAGCGGAAATTCTGGTGGCAGATCTCGATTCCTTCTCTCAGGCTGAGATGCTGTTGCGATTTCTTGCAACCACCTCGACTCCACCTCCCGCAGTCGCGCTGCTGGATAATCCTGATCCTGCGTGGGTGCGTCGTGTTCTTGCAGCGGGAGTGAATGCAATACTCGAGTCGGATTCAGGTAAAGATGATTTGCGTCTGGCCATCGAAGCCGCGACCGCAGGGTTCGTGCTCCTTCATCCGTCGTCCTCTCGTCCGTTGTTGGGACCTGCAGGCATCACTTCTCATTTTGACGACGACTTCCAGACAATCGAACATTTGACCGCGCGTGAGCGCGAGGTACTCAGGCTGATGAGTGAGGGACTGGGCAACCGCGAGATTGCGCTGCGCCTCGGAATCTCCGAGCACACCGCGAAGTTTCATGCCAGCTCGATTCTTGGAAAATTAGGAGCTGCCAGCAGAACAGAAGCCGTCAGTCATGGAATTCGTCGCGGTTTGATATCACTCTGAACTCCATTCATGAGAAATGATTAAGAAAATCTGAGGCAGCTCAGGCTTCAATGTTCACATCTAAAACTGTTGATTTCAGGCCATTTTTCTCAGGCACGCTTCTTCTCTGAAATCTGGCCACATTTGTATTGTCCTGCCGAACTAGGCCGAATGACAGAGGCCGGATTTTTACGTAAGCGTGCTATTCTGCGGTTGCGATTCGTTTCAACAACTGACTTGTTTTCAGCAGGAGAAGTATAGATTTGGCTCCCTCCCCCACTCCTCGCCTTCGTGTTGCAATCTGGATTGTAACCATTGTTCTGCCGGTTGCCGCCTGGATTTCCAGCGGTTTCAGCTGGAGCTTCTTTCATCCTGGAATCGGCGTTTTCTTTGTTGCGGCTGGATGTCTCTCCGCTGCCGTTGGTGGATTGCGGGTGGCGCTTGCGGCGATTGTTCTGAATGGCGCGGCCTTGAACGCCTTCATTTATCTACATCAGCCAGGTCCCGCGCATGCAAATGCCGGACTCTGGACCGCGTTGCTGGTGGCCGTTACCTTCATCGTCGGCTACGCGCGTGAAAAATGGTCGGCCGCTGAGATGCTTGCCGGGCGGCTCAGCACAGACCTCGCTCGACTGCGCGATGAACTGGAATCCCAGCGCACTGACCTCAAGCGCTTTCATGATCTTAGCGTTCGTCTTTCCAGCAGCCTGGAACTGCAGCGGCTTCTGAATGACGTCTTGACGTCGGTAGCCAGCCTGCAAAAAACTGATCTCGCCATGCTGCTTGTCCTGCCCGAACCTTCCAGCAAGCGGCTGCGCGTGGAAACGTTCATAGGTTTCACCGCGGAACAGATACGCCTGTTTGGCGAACTGCCTGCAGATTTCTTTTCGCTGGAACATCGTGTGCTTGTGGAGGACATTGAGCGTCGCGGCATCTATTTCCCTTTCATGGATGCCGCGGAAAAAGTGGGCCTGCGCGCGGTGTTCAGCACTCCCATCATCAATGTTCGTGGCGAACCGCTTGGAGTTGTAGCCACCTTCTTCCGCCAGCCGAACGCTCCCAGTGACCGCCAGTCACGTCTGGTGGAACTTTATGCGCGGCAGGCCGCCAACGCCCTTGATAATGCCCGCCTTTATCGCAACTCGCTGGACACGCTGGCCGCCGAGCAGCAGCGCACGGCGCTTCTACGCTCATTGGCGGAAGCCGCCGTGCAAATCAACTCCACGCTAGCGCTTGATTCGCTGTTGCAGGCCATCACGGACCAGGCCCGCAGCATCATTGGTGCGCGCCAGGCCTTTACCACTCTTCTTCCGCGGGGCGC
>DATEJX010000376.1:0-7054 GCA_035277785.1 Candidatus Angelobacter sp.
GGAAAAGCAAAACCTTACCGCTGATGACGCAGATAACACTGATTTGCGTTGACGGAGGCCGCAGTGGAGCAGATCCTGTTTCCAATTGACAGCCCCGCAACTCTCAGCGGAAGATAGCGCGGTCTAATACCACACAGGAGAGACAAGAATGAGTTCCAGGACTTTGCTCTTGAGCGCGTGCATTTGCCTGGTGTCACTTGCTTCGTTGGCTTCGTCGGCTTCGTTGGCTTCGTTGCCGGCGGCCGGCCAGCAACCTTCTGCCGCGACTGGCAATGGCAATAGCAACAGTAATGACCAGATCACTCCCGGGACCGTGATCCAGGTGGAAATGAGCAAGGACGTTGACGCCAGAAAAGCCCATCCTGGCGATACGTTTCAAGCCAAATTGTGGAATGACATTCGCGTGGGCGACAAAGTTGTTGTGCCCAAAAAGAGCGTCATCGTGGGGCACGTGGTGGAAGCGCAGCCGCGCGGCAAGTCCGGCCCTGAATCAAAGTTGACCATTGCGTTTGACAAGGCTCTGGTGAAGGGCGGAGCGGAAATTCCCTTGCACGGCGCGGTTGAGCGGGTGGAGCTCTCTCCATTGGCCGTGGCCGCGGCGGCAAAAGGTGGCGCCCAGCTCTATAGCCCCAATCCCGGGAGCACCACGAATATCGCCATGCCTGCGCAAATGCCGGAACAGGGCCAGAACGGGCCGGATGACAAGCTCCCCGCGCCCGGCCCCAGCAATGTGCGCGATCCCAACATCAGCGTGCAGAAAGACGCCTCCGGGACGCAGACCACTCTCACCGATAATAAGGAAGACGTGAAGCTCAAGCATTACGCCACGCTCGATGTGCGCATAGCTCGTTAAGCGGCGGGTATCGTAAACCCGAAGCGCGGGCATTTACCGCAACGGGCACAACGGAAGCGAGGGCGGAAGACCAACACCACAACTTTCCTGTAATGGTTTCTTAACGTCCTGTTCACACTGCTTTAATCGCCGCCTTCTATCTTGATCAGCTGCCCCCGAAGCGGGCCTTGCGGCACGGACCATCCGGGTTGTTCGGGGGCAGGAACGTATTCCCCAACGCATTAACGACGCATGCTTGATGAGAAGCAACCGGCTTTTCCGGCTCTCTTACTCCGACTTGTGGCGCAGGGCTTGAGACACCCTGCGCCTTTTTTGTTTTCTTCGTTCTGTCTGGCGCGCTGAATTCCTCTGCAACTCCAGGGTTGTGACCGGGCTCTAATGATGTAAGCCCTCATTGGCCCGGTCCTTGGCGTCTTCCGGTGCATGTACATCCGTTTGTGAATCCGGAGGGTAGTTGCACGCTTGAGCGGCTGCGCGGACCGGGATTCCGGCTAAGATAAGGAGCGATGTGCCGCCCCTACGGGGCTGGAATGAGGGCCGCACCTGAACCCAGCGCTTACGCGCTGGGCTAAGCTCGCTAAAGCTCGCTGTCGCGCCTGACGGCGCTGGAGCATGGGTCAGGAAGCATCCCCTCAAGTGGAAACGAAATTCCGGGGAGCACGATTGGAAGAAATCTATTGAGTTACAAGTGAGCTTTGCAAGAGAGCCTGAGAAGGTAAAAGCCGCATGATGAAATTCTTCAAACTGGTTCTGGTCGTCGCCGTGGTGATTGTGGCCCTGCTGGCGTATGCGGTGCTCTTACCCGCCGGTCCCGGTGAGCAGAAGCTGGTGCAGCTTAAGTCCGGATCATCGGCGCGGCACATTGCGGCGGAATTGAAGAAAGCCGGCATCATTCACAGCCAGTATGCCTTCCTGCTGTGGCATTACACGCACGGACACAAAGCGCTGAAGGCGGGCGAATACTCCTTTGATCATCCTGAGAAGCTGCGTGACGTTTATGACCGCATTGTTCGCGGTGACATTTATGTCCACTACGTGGTGATTCCGGAAGGTTACAACATCTACGACATTGCCCATGCCCTGGAAGATGCCGGGCTGGGACGGCATGAAGATTTCCTGCGCGTGGCGCAGACGGATGTTTCCCTTGTTCACGACCTTGATCCCGATGCTCCCACGCTGGAAGGTTATCTGTTCCCTGACACGTATCGTTTTACCCGCACGCAGTCATTGCATGACATTGCCGCCGTGATGGTGCACCGTTTCCGCCAGGCCGCTCATGAAATTGGCCTGAATCAGGATGTTCATTCCACGGTGACCATGGCCAGCATTGTGGAAAAAGAAACGGCGGTGGATACGGAGCGTCCGGAGGTGGCCAGCGTCTTCTACAACCGCCTGAAGCGGCGCATGACGCTCTCCACGGATCCCACGGTGATCTACGCTGCTCTGCGCGATGACCGCTATCGCGGAACGATCTACCGTTCTGACCTGCAATATGATTCCGCCTACAACACGTATCGGCACACCGGATTGCCTCCGGGACCGATTTCGAATCCGGGAAAGCCTTCATTGCTGGCGGCCATGCATCCTGCCAACACTGATTACCTTTATTTTGTGAGTGACAATCAGGGTCACCACCGCTTTTCCAGCACTCCGGAAGAACACGCGCGCAACGTTGCAGCTTACCGGCGCGCGGTTGCCCAGACCGTAAATCGCTGATTCTGCCGCGCATTGTCAGGCTTTGCCGCCTTATCCAACCTCTTAAGCGCCATTCTCTTCGATATACTTAGGGTGTTTATCTATTTGGAACGGAATTCATTTTTCATGGTCGTACATTCGCGGAAAAAATTACTGGCTGTTCTGTTGTTCGCGGTGCTGCTTACTGGATGTCTTTTCCGTACCCGAAGCGTGACCACGCGGTTGAGCACAGCCACGCTTAAGGAGGCGTCGCTGGAAGAGCTGGTGGAATGGGTGAACGCCAATTCGTCCAAACTCCAGAGCATCAGCGCCAATGTGGATTTCAGCGTCTCTACCGGCGGAGAAAAGAAAGGCAAAGTCACTGACTACAGGACGTTCAGCGGTTACGTGCTGGTACGCAAGCCAGACATGCTGCGGATGATTGGCCTGGTGCCGGTGGTCCGCAACCGCATGTTTGATATGGTGAGCGATGGCGCCAAGTTTGAGCTGTCCATTCCGCCCAAGAACAAGTTTTATATAGGATCGGCACAGAAGCCGCCCATAAAACGTACGGACGAACCGCTGGCCAACCTGCGTCCCCAGGACATTTTTGACGCGCTGCTGATCCGCCCAATTGAAGGTGCGCCCAACGAGATTGCCGTGCTGGAACAGAGCACGGAGATGGTGAAGGACCCCAAGACGCACAAAGATGCCATCCAGCCGGATTACATTGTGGTGGCGATCCGCAGGGGCGAGCACGGCTACTTTCTTTCCCGCCGAATCGTTTACAGCCGCACAGACCTGCTGCCGCATGAACAATGGATTTACGATGAAAAAGGCCAGCTGGTGACCTACGCGCACTATGAAAACTTTGCCGAGCACAACGGCATCATGCTGCCCAGCGTGGTGGAAATCCAGCGCCCGGTGGAGGAGTACGCCATCACGCTGGCAGTGACCAAATTCAACGTGAATGTACCGCTGCGCGATGATCAGTTCTCTTTGCAGCAACCGCCCGGGTCACAGCTGATCAACGTGGATGAAAAGAGCGCCAGCGTCGGGAACCAGCCGGCTGCAGCCGTGAGACATAACTAAATGGCCCAGAGGCGCAACGTCGATCTGTTGCGCTGAGAGCGTGGACGAGGCAACATTGAACATTTACGCCGAGAGTTGAACGGCGGGGCATTAAGCTTTAGCGCTGAAAGCGTGGACGAAGGGAAACAACCGCAAATGAACCGGATGATCATCTCCAACCTGGCACAACGGCCGATTCGCTCAATTATCAGCATTGTGGCTGTGGCGATTGAAGTCAGTATGATCCTGCTGATTGTCGGGCTTTCTCTGGGCATGCTGAAGGACTCCAAGACTCGGCAGTACGGCATTGGCGCAGACGTGCTGGTGCGACCGCCGGGATCGTCCATGATGAACGCGTTTAACAGCGCGTCGGTTTCGGTGAAGGTGGCAGATGTTCTTGCCAAGCGGCCGCATGTTGTGGCCGTCGCGCCCGTGGCAATGCACGTAACTTCAACCACAAATATTGAGATCATCTACGGAATTGACCTGAATTCGTTTGAAGCAGTGGGAGGGCCTTTTCAGTACATTCACGGCGGGCCTTTTCAAGGGCCGGATGACATGATTGTGGATGACCTTTTCGCCGCCAGCAACAAGACGAAAGTTGGATCAACCATCAACCTGTTCAACCATGATTTCCGTGTCTGCGGAATTGTCCCCAATGGGCGCGGAGCCCGACGGTTCATTCCCATGAAGACGATGCAGGATTTGATTCAAGCTTCCGGCAAGGCCAGTGCGTTTTACGTCAAGCTCGATAATCCGCAGTATGCGGGCCAGGCAGTTCAGGACTTCAAAGCCATCCCAGGGATGTCTGAGTACAGCATTATGACCATGCGGGATGTGGTCAGCCTTTTCTCGCCCGATCACATTCCCATGCTGAATAATTTCATCAACGCTGTTGTTGGGATCGCCATGGTGATCGGCTTCCTGGTAATTTTCCAGTCGATGTACACGGCAGTCATGGAGCGCACCCGTGAAATCGGCATCCTCAAATCGTTAGGCGCTTCCAAATCCTACATTGTCCGCGTGATCTTACGGGAAACGCTGGTGCTCGCGCTTGCCGGAATTGTTGTTGGAGTGGTTCTTAGTTTCATTGCTTCCAGCAGCATTCGCCGTGTTGTGCCCACCATGCCTGTTCAGTTCACGGGAGGCTGGATTCTGCGCGCGGCCATTATTGCCATCGTGGGGGCCATGATCGGCGCTGTTTATCCGGCTTTCAAAGCGGCACAGAAGGATCCAATTGACGCTTTAGCGTATGAATAGCTTGAGAGCCTGCGAACTTTACTCGTGCCGCAGTGCTTTCACGGGGTTCACCCTTGCCGCTCGTGCTGCGGGAATATACCCGGCGGTGAGCGCCACTGCGCCCAGCACCAGTACAGCCTCGGCGATGGTGAGCGGATCGAGAGCCGTTAACCCATAAAGCTTGTTGGCAACCAGCCGCGATCCCGCTGCCGTGAGCCCGATGCCAATCGCCACTCCAATCGCGACCACCACTGCGGTCTCGCGCAGGATCATGGATACAACGGTTCCGCGTCCAGCGCCCAACGCCATGCGAATGCCAATTTCATTCGTGCGTCGTGCCACACCGTAGGCCAGCACCCCATAAAGGCCGGTCGCCGCCAGCAGCAGGGCCATCAGTCCGAATGCCGAGCACAGGCGCGCGATCATCCTCGGCTGCGCCGTGGTGCGCTCAAGGGAAACGACCAGGGGATGTGCTTCATCCAGCGGTATGTTTTCATTCAGGCTGAGAATTGACTTGTTCACAGCCGCCAGCGTTTGCTCAGGATCTCCCGCCGAGCGCACGATCACCGTTCCTGAATCGGGAGTTCCTTCCATGAATTGCTCAAACGGCGCGTAAAAGCGGGGTGGAATCTCTCCGCGCAAAGAGTGGTCACGCGCATTTCTGGCGATGCCCACAATCTCCATGATACTTTTCTTATCGCCAAATCTCTCGGTTACGTGTAGGCCGATCGGGTCGCGGCCGGAGAAAAATTTCTTCGCAAAAGCCTCATTGATTACGCAGATTTTCGTGCTGCTCGCCGTATCATGCAGATCGAATTCGCGCCCGCGCAACATGGGAATCCCGACCGTCGCAAAGTAGCCCGGACCCACAAGATCAAAGCGTGAAGCCTTCTCGTCCTTTTTGGTTGGAGTAAACCCTTCTACTTCGATCAGATCTCCTGACTCGCCGCCGCTGAAAATGCCATTAATCGAATATGACACGCCACGAACGCCCGGCACCGCGCTCGCCTTCTCCGCAACGTCATGCCAGAACGCCGGAAGCTGTCCGCCCTTATATCCCGCCGCACCTGCATCCAGGCCTACCAGCAGCAGCTTCTCTTTGGGATAGCCCAGATCCACCGCTTGCAGGTTCCACAGAGTACGCAGGAAAAGCCCTGCCCCCACAATCACCAGTAATGACAATCCCACCTGAACAACCACCAGGCTCTTGGCCAGATTCAGTTTTGCGCTTGAGCCCGTGTAGCCTCGCCCGCTTTCCCGCAGGCTCTCATTGATATTTACCTTCGTTCCTCTCAGGGCAGGTGCCAGTCCGAAAATAATCCCGGTGAGTACGGTAACGCCCAGAGTGAAGCCTAGTACGCGCCAATCGAGAGTGGTATCTAACGAAAAGTTCTGGCTCACCTCCGCAAACTGGATCACCAGCAGACGCGCTGCGCCCATGGCCACCAGAAGACCTGCAATCCCACCCAGAAGCGAAAGCAACAAGCTCTCTGTAAGGAATTGCCTTACAATCCGCACCCGCGACGCGCCAATGGAAAGCCTGACGCCCACCTCTTTGTAGCGTGCGGTCGCCCGCGCCAAAAGCAGGTTGGCAATGTTCGCGCAGGCAATCAACAGCACAACACCTGCCATGCTCAGAAGGATCAGGAGTTGCTGGGAAAAATCATCTCTGTTTGAAAACGCTCCCGTGCTGGCGTCGTGCAGTTTCAGGTTCTGATTCAGCACGGACTTTCTCGTTTCTTCGGAAAGAGTGCCGGGATAACCGTTTTCTATGACATTGCGGAACAGCACATCCATTTCAGTTTGCACGTTCGCCAGTGACACTCCGTGCTTGAGGCGTCCAATGGCGTGCAGCCACATGACTTTTGCCAGGTCTTTTCCCAGATCCTCATGCAGCCAGTCGCGTCCGGGAAGGACCATGGGCTGCATCATCATCGGCATCCACACGTCCGGCTTCTGTCCAACCGTCTCGCCATGAAAACCCGGAGGTGCTACGCCAATAACCGTCAGTGAAGTGGAAAAGATTTTGATCGGGGTTCCAATCACGCTCACGTTCCCGCCAAAGCGCTTCTGCCAGAAGTCATAACTGATTACAGCGAATGGGTCCTGGCCCGGAGCTTTCGCGTCCTCTGGAGAGAAAAAGCGTCCAATCGCAGGCTCTACTCCGAGCACATTGAAATAGTTTTCGCTCACCAGATGCCCGCGCACGTCCTCTGC
>DATEJX010000377.1:0-3561 GCA_035277785.1 Candidatus Angelobacter sp.
GACTGGTTTTGCTCTGCGCCAAGATTTACCGTGTGGGCATCCTCATGTACGGCAAGCGGCCAACGATGCCGGAGATCATGAAGTGGCTCAAATACGCGTGAGATCGGCTTGAGTCAGATAGAATCACCTGCAATGGTATCCTCGGCCGAGCTTGCCCATGCGGAAAACAGCGGGAAAGATGCGGACCTGGTCCGCACTTTTTCCCTGCGTGAGCGCATCCAGCTGGCGCTGATTACCTGGGCCGCGACCGCGCTCATCCGGCTGATTTGTCCCACGCTGCGTTACACCTTTTTGCCCGAACCTGGCTGCCCTGGCAACATTCGCGGCCAGGGGCCGGCCACCATATGGGCTTTCTGGCATCGTTGCGTTATTCCCGCTACGCATCGCTGTCGTGACAACCAGATTGCTGTCATGACCAGCCGCAGCTTTGATGGTGAGTACATTGCCCGCATCATCTCCAAATTCGGGTTCGTTCCTGTGCGCGGATCGAGTTCGCGTGGCGCCGTGGGAGCGCTGATAGGCATGCGCCAGCAACTGGAGCAGGGACATTCCGTGGCCTTCACCATTGACGGTCCACGCGGTCCACGCTACGTGGCCAAACCGGGGCCGGTGCTGCTGGCAAAAAAGACAGGAGTTCCCATAGGCTGTTTTTACATACATCTGGAACGCGCCTGGGTGTTGAATTCCTGGGACCGCATGATGATTCCCAAGCCGTTCTCTCGCGCGGCTTTCTATGCAAGTGGCCCCATTGTGGTCCCGCCCGATGTGACGGAAGAGCAGATGCAGACTTTTCATCAGCAGATGCAGGACACACTGGAAAGGTGCAGACTGAAGGCGGAGAAGGCACTCAGCACTCAGCAATCAGCACTTAGCCCTTAAAAGCACTCGCGTTCATTGCGACACCGCTGAAATGAGAGATAAAGCATCCTGCTTTACCTGCTGATCAGAACCAAACCCGCGCAGCCAGTGGACGTCCCGTTCGCGGCGGAACCATGTCATCTGCCGCTTCGCGTAGTTACGGTGGCCTTGTTGCGCCGCGGCGACGGCCTGTTCCCGGGACAGCTCGCCCGCGAGCAACTGTGCCGCCTGCTTGTACCCCAGTGAGCCGAGCGAACGCGCTGAACTGCCATAGCGCTCGCGCAACACGCGCGTCTCCTCCACCAGGCCATGCTGAAACATCTCTTGTGCCCGTTGATTGATGCGCTGATAGAGCAGGTCACGATCAGGATCAAGTCCGATCCTGAATATGCGGAACCCGCGCAGGGGATCGCGCCCGGCTTGCCACATCTCGGTCATTCTTTGCCGGGCATTGATACAGACCTCGATGGCACGAATCACTTTGGGGACGTCATTTGCGTGGATGCTGGCTGCCGCCCTGGGATCAAGCCTCTTCAGAATGCGGTGCAGATATTCCGCTCCTCGTGTTTCGACGCGCTGCCGCAAACGGGCACGCAAGTCTTCAGATCGTGGTGGTCCGGCGAAAAGCCCTTCGAGGAGAGCTTTGAGGTAAAGCCCTGTTCCGCCGACCACAATGGGAAGCTTTCCCCGAGCACTGATCTCCGAAAGGGCTTCTCGCGCCATGCGCGCATAATCGCCCGCGGTCAACAAACCATCAGGCGGAGCAATATCGATCAAATGATGTGGAACCAGCCGCCGTTCTTCAGCCGAAGGTTTGGCTGTGCCGATCTCAAATTCCTGATAAACCGCTACCGAATCACAGCTGACAATTTCGCCCTTGAGACGCTGTGCCAGCCAGAGAGACAGGGCCGTTTTGCCGCTGGCTGTAGGGCCAAGCAGGATTACCAGGAGAGGCTCTCTCACGGATGGCTCCAGAGCCGACGCAGCACAAGAAAAAGAAGGACGAACAGAGCAATCAATGCCAGCCCAATCACCTGCTGCCGCTGCGCGCGATTATCCATGCATCATCATTGTAATGAGGTAAAGGACTTCATTTAAGATATCGCTTCAAGCTGCGCATGCCTCCCATTCTTAAATACAGGTTTGACGATTACGAAGCCGATCTTCGTGCTGCTGAATTGCGCCGTAAGGGAACCCGGCTGAAGTTGCAGATGCAGCCCTTTCAAGTGCTGGTGGCTTTGCTGGAACGGCCCAACGATGTTGTGACCCGTGAAGAGCTTCGGCAGCGCCTGTGGCCCGAAGATACATTCGTCGATTTTGATCATGGATTGAATACAGCCGTAGCCAAATTGCGAGACGTACTCGGCGACTCTGCCTCTTCTCCTCGCTATATTGAGACAATTGCCAAGAGAGGCTATCGCTTTCTGGCGGAGGTCCAGACGCAAGACGAGCAACCGGCCACCTCGGCCCAGAGCGTGCCGCAAACGGCTACACAGGAAAAGACAAAGGTTAATCTGCCAATAGTACAGTCCAAAGAAGCGGAGCCAGGATCTCTGCCTTCGATGACACCACGTCCGGCTGCCGATCCAACGCTGCCAAGGGCCAGCCGCACGACGTCACGCGCGCTGTTTATCCTGGCGCAAATCATGTACCTGGTGTTTTATCTTTCGGCGCTGTTTCGTCTGGATGAGCTTCGCCGCTCGGCTTACATGGCGTGGCATAGCGCGGGGCAGGTGGCGTTTCCAGCCTATCTTCTCACTGCGCTCGTCGGACTGGTAATGCGTTTATACCTGATTACGGCGATAGCGCTCGACTACCATCTTCTGAGCGAGAAGTATCGCGTCCTTTATCCGGCGCTCTTCCTGCTGGATATGATCTGGGCGCTTGCGCCATTTCTCATTGCCGATCGCATTGGGCCGGGGTTCGCGCTGGCTGCAACCGCAGCACTGCTTTACATGCCATTCGCACAGCGTGTCCTGATGAAAATGATGCAGATGAAAGCTTGAACCCTATTCGAGCTGATTGGTCTCAGGGTTGTAGTAGAAGGTGGCGCGAAGCAGCAGATAGTCGCCTGTGAAGTTGACCGGAAGCTTTGGGAGGGGGTCTGAGTACGTGATGCCCCCATACGCGGCCCGGTCAAGAGCAACATCTCCGGAGCCCCGGACTATGCGCAACCCTGCGACTCGACCATCTTTCAAAATTGCGAACTCCACCATGACCACTCCCTTTTTCATTTCAGGAGGCATTGCAGACTGAGGCATGATTGCGTACCAGTGCTCCTGCACTGTGAGTTTCAGCCGGCTCAGGTATGGACCAAAGTCGACACCCATTGTGTCACTCAGAATTTCCAGATTACCTTGTGTTGCTGCTTTAGGCCGCAGCCCTGATCCGTAATTGCCGCCGCCAAAAGGCACGCTGGTAGTGCCGTGCGAATTCGCCACGGATTGAATTGCCTGGCTGATAGTGGAACCCGGTGAAGCAATCTTGAACGGTACGCGCGGTTTGGGCGGTTCCGCTAATTTGGCTGTTTCCGTTGGAGGCTGTTGCGGAGTCTGCGACTGGCCCTGCTGCGGTGCTGGTTGCTGTTGAGGAGTGATGGCGGCCTGTTGCTGTGCCGGCGCCGGCTGCTGGGTTGGAGCTGGGCGGCCCGGATTGCGCGGATCAATCAGCTTGTGCAGCTGCTCTTTGTTGGGAACCGGCGTG
>DATEJX010000378.1:0-11001 GCA_035277785.1 Candidatus Angelobacter sp.
CAAAATTACCCAACTACCAACTTACTCAATTACCCAATCTCTCTTACTGGATAATCTCGCTGATGGTTCCTGCTCCCACGGTCCTTCCACCTTCGCGGATAGCGAACCGGAGTCCCTTCTCCATGGCCACCGGCGTAATTAGCTCAATCGTCAGCGCCACGTTGTCGCCGGGCATCACCATCTCCGTGCCGCTCGGCAACTCCGCCACGCCCGTCACGTCCGTGGTGCGGAAGTAGAACTGCGGACGATAGCCCTTGAAGAACGGTGTATGCCGCCCGCCTTCTTCCTTGGTCAGCACGTAAATCTCAGCCTTGAACTTGGTGTGCGGCGTGATCGATCCACCCTTGGCCAGCACCATCCCACGCTCCACGTCATCCTTGCCGATACCGCGCAGCAGCAATCCGGCATTGTCGCCCGCCAACCCTTCATCGAGCTGCTTCTTGAACATTTCCACGCCGGTGACCACGGTCTTTCTGGTCTCACGGAAGCCCACAATCTCCACTTCCTCGCCGACTTTGACCTTGCCGCGCTCAATACGGCCTGTCACAACAGTGCCGCGGCCTGAGATGGAGAAGATGTCTTCAATCGGCATCAGAAACGGCTTGTCCACATCGCGCGCCGGCAGAGGCACGTTCTTGTCCACCGCTTCCATCAACTCGTCAATTTTGGCTTCCCACTTAGGATCGCCATTCAAAGCGTTGAGGGCGGAGAGACGCACCACCGGGACGTCGTCGCCGGGGAACTTGTAGCTCTTCAGCAGTTCGCGGACTTCCAACTCCACCAGGTCGAGGAGCTCAGGATCATCCACCGCATCGCACTTGTTCAGCGCCACCACGATGTAAGGCACTCCTACCTGACGGGCCAGCAGCACATGCTCTCTGGTCTGCGGCATCGGACCGTCCGTCGCCGCGACCACCAGGATCGCGCCATCCATCTGTGCCGCGCCCGTGATCATGTTCTTGATGTAGTCGGCGTGGCCGGGGCAATCGACGTGGGCA
Source organism: Candidatus Angelobacter sp. (assembly GCA_035277785.1). Lineage (GTDB taxonomy): Bacteria > Acidobacteriota > Terriglobia > Terriglobales > Acidobacteriaceae > Angelobacter. Next base: position 999 of record DATEJX010000378.1, read on the forward strand.
TAGTGCCGGTTCGGCGTCTCATACTCCACGTGCGCCGTGGCGATGGTGATGCCGCGCTCGCGCTCTTCCGGAGCGTTGTCGATCGATGCAAAATCGCGGAACTTGATTTTGGGGTTGTTCTTGGACAACACCTTGGTGATGGCCGCCGTCAGCGTGGTCTTGCCGTGGTCAATGTGACCAATCGTCCCTACGTTCACGTGCGGCTTGCTGCGGTCAAATTTTTCCTTTGCCATATTCTTCTTAGCCTCTAGCCTTCAGCTCCTAGCCACTAGCTTTCAATCGGTTCTGTTTTGCAGCCCGGTAAAAAGCACCAAGGCGCGTTTCCGTTTCCGTTAAACCTTCGAACTCTTTGTCCAGCCGCTGGTACTCGGCCAGGTTTCGCTTGCGAAAGTCGTTGAACTCTTCTTCTGTCTGCCAGTAATCCAGCGTAAGAAAGCGAAGATGATCAGTAACATCTCTTGCCAGCTCCGTTCGGATATAACCACCAGATCGCCTAAATAACTGCGCCCAGGATCCCTCGGGGCCATACTGCTCAACAAATTCTCTTTCTCTGTCCTGCCGTACCCGGAACTCCCATACGATCACGTATTCCGTTCCGTTCCCTGCCTGTGAAGTCATGCGGAAACGAGTCCTGTTCCTTCGTCCCAGTTGGAATCGTCCATGTAGAACGCTCCCAGGACTGTTTCGTGCTCCACCAGTTCCTTGCTCGTCAGCCAGTCGCGAAATTGCTCGACTTCGTGCTGCCGCCAGTTACGAAACATCTCGAACGCTTGGTGCGATGACCAGTAATCCCGGATACGAAACCGACGATCACCCATCCATTGCAGCTCTGTCACCAGAAATCCCGGCGCGCAACGCTGCAATAACCCGCACCACATACCGTCAGAACCGAAGACAATCGCAAAGTCTCTTTCGCATCCCAGCCTGACGACAAACTCACGAACTACTACAAACCATTTGGCCCCGGCCAGTTCACCTGGCCGTACTTTTGCCCTGCACCTTGGCCACAATCTCCTCGGTCACTGACCGCGGAGCTTCGTCATAGTGGGCAAAGTGCATGGAGAACGTTGCGCGGCCTTGAGTATTCGACCGCATCTGCGTCGCATACCCAAACATTTCCGCCAGCGGCACCAGCGATTTGATTACCTGCGAACCTGCGCGATGATCGATGCCTTCAATGCGGCCGCGGCGGGAGTTCAGGTCGCCGATGATGGTTCCCATGAACTCTTCCGGAACCACGACTTCGACTGACATGATCGGCTCCAGCAGAACCGGTGAAGCCTTGCGCGCAGCCTCCTTGAAGCCCATCGAAGCGGCGATCTTAAACGCCATTTCGTTCGAATCCACTTCGTGGTAGCTGCCGTCATAAAGCGTGGCCTTGATATCGACCATTTCATACCCGGCGAGAACGCCGCCTTCCATGGCCTGCTTAATGCCCTGCTCAATCGGCCTGATATATTCGCGTGGCACCGAACCGCCAACAATGTCATTGACGAACTCAAAACCTGCGCCTTTGCCGTTGGGCTCTACGCGCAGTTTCACGTGTCCGTACTGGCCGGAACCGCCCGTCTGGCGGATGTATTTACCCTCCGCCTCAGACTGCTTGCGGATGGTTTCGCGATACGCCACCTGCGGCTTGCCGACATTGGCTTCCACCTTGTACTCGCGCATCATGCGGTCCACGATGATTTCAAGGTGAAGCTCGCCCATGCCGCTGATGATGGTCTGGCCGGAATCAGGATCGGTCATCACCTTAAAGGTGGGATCTTCCTGCGCCAGGCGGCTCAGTGCGATGCCCATCTTTTCCTGGTCGCCCTTGGTCTTGGGCTCGACCGCAACAGAAATCACCGGCGCGGCAAATTCAATCGACTCAAGCACGATCGGCGCCTTTTCGGTGCAGATCGTGTCGCCCGTAGTGACGTTCTTCAATCCGACGCAGGCGCAGATGTCACCGGCATAGATCTCGGTAATTTCTTCGCGCTTATTGGCGTGCATCTTGAGCAGACGGCCAATACGCTCCGTCTTGCCTTTGGTGGTGTTCAGCACGCTGTCACCGGTCTTGAGATGGCCGGAATACACGCGAACGAAGGTCAGCTGGCCGACGAACGGGTCAGCCATGATCTTGAAGGCCAGACCGGCAAAAGGTTCGTTATCAGCCGGCTTGCGCTCCAGGACTTTCTCCGGATGATCAGGTTCGTGACCTTGCGCGGGCGGAATATCGATAGGCGAGGGCAGAAAATCGACAACTGCATCGAGCAGTGTCTGTACGCCTTTGTTCTTGAAGGCCGTCCCGCAGAGCACTGGGAACAACTTGAGGCTAATCACGCTCTTGCGCAGCGATGAGCGCAGCTCGTCCGCTGAGATCGGCTCGCCTTCCAGAAACTTGTGCAGCAGCTCGTCATCATGTTCCGCGACGGACTCGACCAGCTGCGCGTGGAACGCTTCGGCTTTCTTTTTGAGGTCGGCAGGAATCTCTTCCACTTCGTACTTGGCGCCCATGGTTTCATCGCGCCAGTAAATGGCCTTCATGCCGATGAGATCGACGACTCCCTTAAAAGCTGCTTCCTGTCCAATGGGGATTTGAATGGCTACGGGGCGGGCGTTGAGGCGTTTGCGGATGGTATCGACGGCATGCTCAAAATCGGCGCCCATCTTATCCATTTTGTTGATGAAGCAAATTCGCGGGACACCGTATTTATCCGCCTGGCGCCATACGGTTTCCGACTGCGGTTCTACGCCATGCACTGCGTCGAATACAGCGCATGCGCCGTCGAGAACGCGCAGAGAGCGCTCCACCTCAGCCGTGAAATCCACGTGGCCGGGCGTATCAATAATGTTGATGCGGATGTCGCGCCAGAAACATGTCGTAGCGGCAGACGTAATCGTAATGCCGCGCTCCTGCTCCTGCTCCATCCAGTCCATGGTGGCGGTGCCTTCATGCACTTCGCCGATCCGGTGCGTAATGCCGGTATAAAAAAGGATGCGCTCAGTCGTAGTGGTCTTGCCGGCATCGATGTGGGCCATGATGCCGATGTTCCTGCAGCGCTCTAATGGTACTTGTCGTGGCACGTTATGTTCCTGAACTCTCTCTAAAATCTTGTTGTGTTGTCGCTTTTGGCTCTTGGCTTTTGGCCTTTAGCCGAAACTTGTTTTTTCTTTACAAAAAGCCAAGAGCTAAGAGCTAATGGCCAATTACCAGCGATAGTGCGCGAACGCCTTGTTCGCCTCGGCCATGCGGTGCACGTCTTCTTTCTTCTTGATCGCCGCGCCGCGTCCGTTGGCCGCATCCAGCAACTCGTTGGTGAGCTTGTCCACCATTCCCTTTTCGCCACGCTCGCGCGCATAACCGACGATCCAGCGGATGGCGAGCGAAGTGCGACGGTCCGGATTCACTTCCACCGGCACCTGATAGTTCGCGCCGCCCACGCGCCGGGTCTTCACTTCCAGCAGCGGCTTGGCGTTTTCCACGGCCTTCTTGAACAGCTTCAGGGCCTCATCGCCGCCCTTCGACTGGAGGTTTTCCATCGACTTATAGAAGATGTTCTGCGCCGTGGACTTCTTGCCGCCCCACATCATGGTGTTCACAAACTTGGTCACCAGCGTGGAGTTATAAATCGGGTCCGCGATGGGGTCCCGCTTCGGAATGTGGCCTTTTCTTGGCATAAACTCTTTGTTCCTCTAAGACTGTCTCTCGTCGGCGGCTTATTTAGGCCGCTTCGCTCCGTACTTCGACCGTCCCTGCTTACGGTTCGCGACACCCGTTGCATCCAGCGTTCCGCGCACCACGTGATAGCGCACACCAGGGAGGTCCTTTACGCGGCCTCCGCGGATCAGCACAATCGAGTGCTCCTGCAGGTTGTGTCCCACTCCGGGGATGTACGTAGTGACTTCAATTCCATTGGTAAGGCGGACGCGCGCCACTTTGCGAAGCGCCGAATTCGGCTTCTTGGGCGTCTGGGTATAGACGCGGGTGCAAACGCCACGCCGCTGCGGGCACGACTGCAGGGCCGGGCTGGCCGTTTTGTAATTCGGCGCCTTTCTGCCTTTGCGAACCAATTGATTAAATGTCGGCATAGATTCCTTCTAAATCCGTAACGTTTCAGGTCCCTCGCGCAACCCGCAGCTTTCCACACGCATGCTGCCCGCGCTTTTTACCCCACAGTGCTACCCAATCAAGCGCAAAACCAACTTGTTGAGGACCCCATTGGGGCTGGCTACGAACGCGTGCAGCCATGATTCCGCCCAAATCTGGCGGAAAGATGAAGTTACCTTTCGGTGGCCGGGTTTACGACGGTGGCGCCGAGCCAAACGGGGGCGCTCCGTTTCGTTCCCTTGGTCCGCATACCCTTCACGGGGGAAGGAAAGCGCGAACCCTGTTTTCAGCGAGGCATGCCCTGATATCGGAAAAAATCCTCGGGCAACTTTCTACAGCTCACAAACAAGCTAAATTGTTCTCGCGGAACCTTCTTACTATAGCAAGCGGGTGCGGAAACCGTCAACACGGCGGCTCAACCGGTGTGTCACCTTAAGCCCCCCCGGAATCAAGAAAAATAACCCTAGCACCAATTAATCGCAGGAAATCCAGCAAGAACACCCGTCATGCGGCGTTCTTGCGCCAGGGACTGGGGGAGAGGTGTCTTCAGCGCCCTGAAACACCCTCTTTTTGTTGCCCTGTTGAAGAAATGCGATTCAATCACTAGACTGAGGCATTGTCTTTCCTCCTATGAAGAGTCTCCTGGGTAGTATGCGGTGGTCTGTCGCTGGAAGTCTGCTGGCCCTGCTCGCGGCGGCCATGCTCATGGCCGGCTGTGGCGGAAGTTCGTCGAACAGCAACACGGTTGCCGTGGTTAACTTGGCGCCGGCCACCATCTCTCTTGTGGCTGGGCAGGTTACGCCACTTTCAGTCTCCGCAGTCAACTCAGCTGCCACGGCTGTCGCCACCACTTTTACCTTCAACTCCACCAATCCCAATCTGGTAACGGTGTCGCCAGCCGGCCTGGTCTGCGGTGGAGTGTGGGACTCTACTTTCGTCACCTGCAACGGAAATAATGCCTCGGGCGTGCCCCTGACCGGCACAGCCACCGTCACTGCCAGTGCCGCGGGGGTTACCAGCAGCCCGGTCACGGTCTCGGTTCATCCCAGTGTGACTTCAATCCAAATCAGTCCCGCCACGGTTTCCGGCTGCGTCTCGCATGGCAACACGCAACAGTTCACCGCCAAAGCGCTGCATAACGGAAATGACATTACGAGTTCCATTGGCCAGTTTTCCTGGGCAAGTTCTAACGGCGCCGTTGTGAGCGTTGACGCCAACGGGCTTGCTACTGCCAACACTCCGGGAGAAGCAGGCATTGTCGCCAGCGTGGGCGGAGTCACCTCGCAGTCTGTGCCGTTTGATACCTGCATGCCTCAACGAATTGTTCTCCATCTAACGGGCGATCCTCCAGGACAACCGACAGAGGCAACCACTCTGGCTGTCGGCCAGACGCAGACGATTCAGGCAGACATGATTGATACGAATGGCGTGGTGACGCTCGGAGCGCCCATAAGCGTTTCCAGCAATAACCCGGCGGTGGCCACTATTGCCGGCGCCACCACTGGAGCCACTCTGACAGCCACTGCTCCTGGAGGCGCAGGTCTGGTTGCAGTCTGTGCACCGCCCAAGTGTGGCAGTGGTATTAACACACCGGTGTACAGCAATTTGTTCGGCGTGAATGTAACCGGCACCAGCCCCGCCACCACCGTATACGTTGGCACAACCACCATTCCTGCTCCCGGAACTTCACCGGCTATCATTCCCATCGATACAAGCAAATCTCCGCCCGCTCCTGGTACACCGATCGTTCTGCCCGGCGCGCCGACTTCCATGGCCTTTACCTCAGACGGCTTGAAGTTGTATGTGGATACCAGTTCCGGTCTGGTCTCTGTAGATGCGCTCTCCAATGCGGCAACCCTGCTGGATGCCGACGCGATTGGCACCATCCTGGCGGTCTCGCCTGATGGAACCAAGGTTATTATTTCCAACGTAAAATTTCAGCTGGATATACATTCGCAACGCATCTTTATCTTTGATTCCACCAACAACACGCTGCAGACTTTTATTCTGCCTGGCGCGGTGGGCGCGGCATTCACGAGCGATGGTTTCAAAGCCTATATCGCAGCTAACTTCGTAGATCCCGCTGCCGCCACCAACCCGCAAGCCCGTATCTATGTTTGGTCCCCTGTGCTGACGCTGCGCACTTTGACTCCCACAGGCACACCTAACAGTGTTGCGCCAGTCAGCGCGGGGCCGTTATCCGTTGTGGCGGATGGCTCGGGCCTCCAAGTATTCAACGTCTGCGATAACTCGCTCAGCACCACGCTGTCCACCACCAGCGCTCCACAGCTGGTTGCAGCGCAGAAGGACGCGAATACCATTGCCGTCGTCAATCAAACCGGCGTGGATATCAAATTTGCAAATCTTCCAGACACAACCATAGGTCAATGTCCTCCTCCGGTAACCTTCAACAACCAGTTTTCTGGTTTTGGACTGGGGGCGTTCACTGCCCGCCAGGTGCTGTTTGGCTCCAATGGCTCGCACATTGCTGTGCTGCCCGTTGGCATTGATCAGATTGGCGTGGCCATTCCCAGTGCCGGACCGGGAGTCATTCCCATCGCTGCCGGCGGCACTGAAGCAGTCAGCGGAGACTTGACGCAGGATGGCAATACTCTCTGGGCCGGAGTCGGCGGAACCAATACGGTCCATGAAATCAGCCTGGCCGGAGGCGGAGATTTCTTCCAGGTTCAGCTCAATCTCAACAACACGAACGCGGTGCCGGACCTCATCGCCGTACGACCGAAATAGTTTCAGGTGACTCGTCCGTACCGTGGCAGGCTCGCGCCTTCGCCTACGGGTTATCTCCATCTTGGTCACGCCCGAACTTTCTGGGTGGCTCATCAGCGTGCGCGCGCGTGTGCCGGAACCCTTGTCTTTCGCAACGAAGATATTGACTGCCAGCGTTCACGCCCCGAGTTTTTGCAGGCCATGTATGAAGACTTGCGCTGGCTGGGCCTTGACTGGGACGAAGGGCCCGATCTCCCATTCTCAGACGGTGCAGTTGGTCTCTGGTCGCAAAGCCAGCGCCGCGATTTCTATCTCGCGGCGTGGCGCAGACTTCGCGATGGCGACTTCATTTATCCCTGCGCCTGCTCACGCAAGGACCTGGAACGCGCGCTTGCCGCACCTCATGAGGACGACGATGAGATCCATTATCCCGGCACTTGCCGGCAGCGCCTTGCAGAAGCACGTACATGGCAGTCGCCCGCCGGTGTGAGCTGGCGGTTCAAAGTTCCTGACGATAAGATCATCTCCTTCACTGACCTTTATCAGGGCCCGCAGCAATTCACCGCAGGATGCGATTTTTCTGACTTTCTTGTCTGGCGCCGCGATGACGTTACCGCCTACCAGCTCGCGGTGGTTGTCGATGACGAAGCCATGCACATCAGCGAAGTGGTGCGCGGCGCAGATCTTCTCCGCAGCACCGCGCGGCAGCTCCTGCTGCTGGATGCATTGGGGTACCCGGTTCCTGCTTACTTTCACTGTCCCTTGCTGCGCGACCGGGAGAATCGGCGTCTGGCCAAACGTCACGACTCCCTGAGCCTGCGGCGGCTGCGGGAAGAAGGCACCGATCCGCATGTTCTGCGAGATCTTTTTGCCCGGGAACTTGAGTGGAACAGGAATCTGTCCAAAGCTGGCCGCGTATAACGCGACAGGCTTAAGCTGATCCTCGCGGTTTCTTTCGTTTCTGCTCCAGCATTTTCTGGTGGTGTGCTTCTGCGGAAAGTGCTTTGCGCCTTCGGTCCGCTGCCGGTTTCTTCAAACCCAGTGCTATATCAGCCAGCTCAAGAAGTCGTTGCCCACTCTCAGGTGTCACGTTGCCATCGCTTTGCCGCCGGCGCTCCTGCCGAAGATTGTAATTTGGACGCACCCAGAGTTCTTCAGCAACTGCCTCTGCGACTTCAGGCAATGCGGCAGGTAACACGGGTGTCTCCACCAATGGCTTAGGGCGCTTCTTTTGCATGATTCTGTTCAGCGATTGTAGTGTCTGAATCATCTTGAGCAGTCCTCAGGCCGTGCTCGTTCCGTTTTCAGAAACGGCGGTGGCGCATCTTGACCCTTCTCACTGTTGACCAAGCAGGTGTTTTTCAGTTCTTTTGTTTGTTCCTCAGCCCGTCTGGGGCTTAAAATGAAAAAACTTTAATTTAGGGGCTCTTTTCTTCCGGGTTTAAGGAGAGCTGCTATGTCGACGGGATCGCCAGATTTTATATTTTCAAAGGACCTTATATGTTCAGGCAAGGTTTCACGCCGGGGTCTCCTGTTCCCAAGAACGGATTGTATTGGGTGCACCACTATCAGCACCGCATGCCACACCTCAGCTACCTAAAGACGGGAGAAAGTTTCCCCTGTTGCGCCAAGTGTGGTGAACGGACACGTTTTGAACATGCTCCGGAGCATCAGGAGGCTGACCACATCAGCCATGATGTGGATTTCAAAGAAGAACCAGCCGGATCGACTGGCGTTGAAGTCTCCTGATGCTCGCATTTGCAGGTCTTTGCGTCTGTACGCAACGTTGAGCACGCCTGCTCCAATACAATGTTGCGCATGTCCGGACGCAAAAACTGGAAAACTGCCCTCATTCATTCCGATGCAGCTGTTCCTGAAAACTTCCATTCCCTGACGTCGCCCGTCTATCGGGGCTCAACCGTCCTGTTTGAACATGTCGCTGACGCCAGCGAGGAATGGAACCAGTGGGAGCATGGATACACCTACGGGCTCTACGGGACGCCTACAACGCTGGAGCTTGCAGCCAAAGTTTGTGAGCTCGAGGGCGGCCGGCACACGCTCATCATCCCCGGCGGGCAAGGAGCCATTTCCCTCATCCATCTGGCTCTGCTTAAGGCCGGAGATCATGTGCTTCTTCCCGAGAACATTTACGGTCCTAACCGTAAACTTGCCAACCATCTCCTGCGCCGGTTTGCCGTTGAAGTCAGCTACTATCCTCCTGACTGCGGCGCATCCATTTCTTCCCAGTTCCACCCGAATACGCGTGTGGTCTGGTGTGAGAATCCCGGCTCGGTCACCATGGAAATCCAGGACGTGCCCGCAATTGCCGAAGCCGCGCATCGTCACGGAGCTTTAGTAGTCCTGGACAACACCTGGTCCGCCGGAATCTATTTTGACGCCTTTGCTCATGGCGTTGACGTAACCATGCAGGCGCTCACCAAGTACGTCGGTGGCCACAGCGATCTCCTGCTCGGCTCCGTGACCGTACGCGATCCTCAATTGTTCCAGCGTTTAGGAGAAACTCACCAGGTGGTCGGCTGCCCGGCCTCGCCTGATGATTGCAGCCTCGCCTTGCGCGGCATGAAAACCATGGCCGTCCGCCTCAGGCATGTTGAACAGTCCGCGCTCGATCTGGCGCAGTGGCTCAGCCGGCGAAGCGAAATTGAGCGCGTGCTCCATCCCGCTCTGCCCTCCTGTCCCGGACACGAACTCTGGAAACGCGACTTCACCGGTTCCACCGGCCTGTTCTCCATCGTGTTCCATGAGCGCTTCGGCAAGGATCAGGTGCAGCGATTTGCTGATTCCCTGAAGCTTTTCAAGATCGGCTATAGCTGGGGCGGCGTCAGCAGCCTGGTCATGAGCTATGACCTGCACTCACCCAAACGCCCTGCATACGGTTCGCGTATCGTGCGGCTCTATACCGGACTCGAGGACCCTGACGATCTCAAAGCAGATCTGGAGCACGCTCTGGCGACGATTGCAGGGTAAATAGGTTGCCCTTGCCGACACGCTTTGTATCAGCGCGCGGATTCATCCGCGTGCCGGAAACTCAACCCCTGTCATCTCGACCGACTTCGAGGGACCCTGAGCTTGTCGAAGGGGACCTGAGAAGGAGTGGAGAGATCCCGAGGATACTTCCTATACCATGCTGACGCAGGGAGTTTCCACCTGACCCGAATCTTT
>DATEJX010000379.1:0-23567 GCA_035277785.1 Candidatus Angelobacter sp.
GGGTCTTGCGCAATAGAAAGCCCGTGCCCGATCCGCTCTGCCCCAATGTTCAACGCGCTCCACACTGACTCCGGCCCGGTGGTCTCGCCCGCGTGTGCAGTCAACCGAAGTCCGTGGTCTGCCGCCTTCTTGTAGAGATCACGGAACCACTCGGCAGGTCCCCGACGCTCATCTCCGCCGATTCCGATCCCCACAACATTGCGATCAACATATCGCGCCGCCAAATCGAAAACCTCTGCAGCTGCTTCCGGCCCGAAATGCCGCACGGCATCAAAGATCCAGAAAAGTGATGCGCCAAAGTCCCGCTGCCCGCGCTCGCGTCCGCGCTCCATGCCCTCAAAAATCGGTTCAAAATCCTGGCCACGCCAGCGGATCACGCCCACGCTCACATAAACTTCAGCGTGCATAATGTTCTGCTGCCTGAGCTTCTGCATCAGCCGGTAGGTAATCAGCTCATAGTCTTCAGGAGTGCGCAGCCGCTCGGTTACTGACTTGAACGCCAGCATGAAGCCATCGAAATCTTTGTAAGAGTAAAGTCGGCGGACGTCCTCTTCGCTCAATACATCCCCGCTTCCCCGCACGTCATACCGGTTGTTCTCTGTGGGGAGCGGTGTGTTGTGGCGACGGCTCAGCTCAGCCAGTGTTCCGGGTTCTACACTGCCTTCCAGATGAAGATGCAGCTCGGCCTTGGGGAGCGATTGAATGAAGGACCTGGCCATTAGCCCTTGCCGTTAGTAGCTGTGTTGCTGGCGAATTCGCTGTGGTGACGGCTATAGAAGAAGTAAATCACCAGGCCGATCGCCAGCCACAAAAAAAACCGGATCCACGTAATAACCAGCAAGCCCGCCATCAATCCCACGCAAAGCAGAACAGACAGAATGGGAAACAACGGCACAAGTGGTACCCGGAACGCGCGGGGTCGATCCGGCTGGCTCTTGCGCAGGAAGATCACGCCCAGTGACACCAGCACAAACGCAAAGAGTGTGCCGATGTTCGAGAGATCGGCGGCCTCACCTATGTCAACGAATCCCGCAGGCAAACCCACAACCAGACCGGCAATCCATGTCGACCAGTGCGGTGTCTTGAACTTGGGATGCAGTACGGAGAAGAGTTTCGGCAGCAGCCCATCGCGCGACATCGCAAACCAGATTCGCGTCTGGCCGTACTGGAAGACGAGAAGAGAGGAAATCATTCCCGTCAGCGCGCCAACCACAATCACCGCCTGGAAAAAGTGGTTCGCACTAAGCTGTTTCAGTGCATACGCCACGGGCGCTTCGCTGGCTTCGCCTGCCATCGCGAAAGTGTCATAGCGCATCATGCCGAGCAGCACAATAGCCACGCCAATATAGAGGATGGTGCAGACAATCAGGCTCGCGATGATCCCAAAGGGAAGGTCCCGCTGCGGACTTCGGCACTCTTCCGCTGCCGTGGAGACAGAATCAAAGCCAATATAAGTGAAGAAGATAATGGCGCCGCCCGCCATGATCCCGGGAAAGCCGCTGGGCGCAAACGGATGCCAGTTCGCTGGCCTCACCAGCATTCCGCCCACGATGAGAAACAGCAGGATCGCCCCGATTTTCACGACCACCATAATGTTGTTGGCCTCGGCCGATTCACGAATGCCCCAGACCAGCAACACCGTCAGGATAAAAACGATCAGAAACGCAGGAAAATTGAAATAGGCGTGGCTCCAGCCCTGAGGAGTAAATACCGGACTGGACCATTTGTCGGGAAGATTCAGGCCAAAGGATCCAAGCTGCGCCTTGAAATAACCGGCAAAGCCCACCGCCACCGCTATGTTGCTGACCGCATATTCAAGGATCAGGTCCCAGCCGATGATCCAGGCAATCAACTCTCCCAGCGTGGCATAGCTATACGTGTAGGCGCTCCCCGCGATCGGAATCATGGATGCCAGCTCTGCGTAGCACATGCCGGCAAACGCGCATGCGACTGCAACCAGCAGGAATGAGATCGCAATTGCCGGACCGGCTGGCGGTCGGCCATACATCGCGAGGTCATGCAGCCCGCCACCATGAATCAGGTGCATCACAAGGTCCAGCACCTGCGCCTTGTAGAAGGAAGGATCGCCGCTCTCTCCGGCTGCCGCAGTGCCGGTTAGCGTGAAAATGCCCGACCCGATGATGGCGCCAATACCCAGCGCGGTCAGTGACCACGGCCCCAGCGACTTCTTCAGCCGGTGCGCCGGATCTTCCGAATCGGAAATCAGCTTGTCAATGGACTTCTTGGCTAACAGTTGGCTGGCCAGAAGCGCCTCCTTGGCACTCTTCGATTTCTTAGACGCCACCAGGACAATCAAAACGCCTGGTGTACCTGTGACTGGTTCACTTCAGATTACTGCCGGTGTAGTTCGACGCTCTATCCCACTTTCACGATCGTGTGGCACAGCCGCCCTCGGCTGTGGCATTTTCAAGGGTCCTCGGGGTGCGCCTTCAGCCTGCGTTTGAAAGCAATAGTAATTTGCCATCGAGCCCGCATGAGCGCCCAGCGCGAAGGAGAGCGTCGAAGAACCCCGACAATGCTTCCTCCGCCATGCTGCTCCAGGGAGTTCTCACGACCATGCCTTGAGCAGCGCCCTTTTAATGCGCTGCTCAGCTTGAATATCGCAACAAACTACCGCTTCGCCTGACCTCTCGCCAGCTTCTTCACTTTCGGCTTCTTCGATCCGCGTGGATAATCTCTCGGCTTCTTCGGCGCCTGCTTCTTCCGTGATGTGCGCTTTGCCTTTTTACGTTCTTCTCTGCTCAGTGCTTTGGTATTTGCCATCTTTGCTTTTGGTCCTCAGTTTTTTTGTTTCTTTTCTTCTTCGTTAACATGTTTCCGGATAGTTTTCGCTATACGGCTAGCCTCGCTCCAGAAGGCTGTCTCAACCGTCTCTCCCTGAAAATTCTCGAATGTGCTCCAGCACGGGAGTTTGTCGAGATTCAAACCAGGCTGCGGGCTCAGATATCGAACATCAGATGTTCCGGAACCCGACGTGTAGAAGAACTTTGTCGCGTTTCTGTCAAATACTTCAAATTCGAGGCTGCGAGTCTCCGCGCGCATTGGAACAGCAAGACGTCCCAATTGTAGGTTTTTGAGTTGCGCATCGGCATCAGCAGGTGAACCTGTTACTTTATAGCCACTGTCGGCAAGTCCTTTTTTCAGCATCACAATCAGATCTGCGGGTATTTTCGCACTTGCCTCGTCAACATAGACTGAGAGGTGCCGCTTTGAATCAGGGAGAGTAATGTTTCCCAGATAATTGATCTTCTCCTTGAAAACAGACTCGCTGGTCGAAACACTGTTACATAGATTCACCATCTGGTCCTTGTTATCTCTCGACCTGAGCACAAAATGGATCAGTGGAGCGTAGAGGTCCCTGCTTTCTTGGTCCTCCTTGAACCGCGCTTTTATTGTGATATCAGCGCCTTTTGCTGAATTAGCTTTCTGAAGGTTGTAGTCGTCCAAGGCGATATCCAGGAACCTTCCAAACCGTCTCACCAGTGGGTCTGGACCTTTGCCTTCAAAGTAAACCGTGGGCATTTGCCCGGGTGCCGCATCCTTTCTTTCGCCTCCGCCATAGGCGACGGTAGCCCAGGCCAAGGCCAGCAACAATGGCAGTCCAATCCCCCGCAATAATAACGTTCTCAAGCTCTCTCCAGCCCCGCGTACTTCTCCACCAGTTTCTTCAACCCGAATCTCGGGAATTGTACCGTAATCTTGGCGTTTTCTCCTTCTCCTTCGCGCTGGTACACCACACCTTCGCCAAACTTCGGATGCTTTACCCTCTGGCCCGGCCGGAATGATGTCTTACCCTTCTTCTCTTCCACGGGCACCGACGGCCGCGTAAACTTCTTTCCCCGAGAAGCAAAAAATTCGGCGATATTGTCGATAGAGTTGTACTTCGGTCCTGAATATGCGCCGCTACGCGCCTTCTGCCTCGGCTCAGCATAGCGGGTCGGCGCGCTCTGGTCCTCATCTTCATAGCTATAGTGATGGTCTTCGTGGGCGGCATCGCCATAGCCAGAGCGTCGGGAAAACGCGTCGCGCTGCATCGGAGCCCGTCCCGGTCGAGGTGCGCTCAAATCCTGCAGCAGTTGCGGCGGCACCTCTTCCAGAAAACGCGACGGTACGCTCGCATCCGGCATATCCGTCCCATACCGCCGGCGGAAGCGCGCCTGGCTCAGCACCAGTTGGTCCATAGCCCGCGTCATTCCCACGTAACACAACCGCCGCTCTTCTTCCATCTGGTCAGGATCATTGAACGCCCGCGAGTGCGGAAATAATCCTTCTTCCATGCCGATCAAAAACACCAGGTTGAACTCCAGCCCCTTGGCCGAGTGCAGCGACATCAACGTGACCTTTCCACGCGGATCATAGGTATCCACGTCGCTCACCAGCGCCGCATGGTCCAGGAACTCGGCCAGCGTCTCTCCACGGTCCCGCGAATCCATGGCCGCATTCACCAGTTCGCGCAGGTTCTCAATCCGCGCAAACGCATCCGGCGTTGCTTCCTCTTCCAGTTGCTTGATGTATCCCGTTCGGTCGATCAGAAATTTCAAAATCTCCGGCACAGTGGCCGCGCCACCCGGAGCGCGAAAGCCTTCGACAGGCTCACCTCGCTCGCCTCCGCCTTCTGCAGAATTATCGGCAGCTACTGTCCCCTCCGGCAAGAAGTCGGTTTCATCTGCACCACCCGGAACTTCTTCAGACTCTGCATTCGCTCCAAAATCAAAGCTGATGTTCTCACCGAACTCTGCTGGTTCAAACGAAACATCAGATTCCGATTCCGCTGTTCTCCGCGTCTCCGCGCCTCCGCTGTGACCTTTTTCTGGTTTTCTCCGTGTCTCCGTGTCTCCGTGGTGAGATTCTTCGTTCGCGCTATCCGACGATACCCGTTCCACGAAGTCTCCGGTCAACATCGCCCGCGCGTCTTCCACCAACTCTCTGAACCCCACCAGTGCCGCGCACGCCCGCTGCGGCAATAATTTCTGCTGCACTGCGGAATCGAGCGATCCCCACAGCGACATCCCCGTCTCCAGCGCAAGTCGCTCAACTGTCTCCACCGTTGTCTTGCCAATCCCGCGCGCGGGAGTGTTGATCACCCGCAACAGCGCCACCGAATCCTGCGGGTTATTGATCAGCTTTAGATAGCTGATCATGTCTTTGATCTCGGCCCGCTCGTAAAACGAAAACCCTCCCACCACCTGATACGGCAGCTGATACCGCCTCATTGCCTCTTCTACCAGCCGCGATTGTGAGTTGATGCGGTACAGCACCGCTACCCGGGGATTTTCCGTACCTTCCTCGCCCGCCTTGCGCAGGTAGTTGGCAATGTAATCAGCGGCAAACAGCGATTCGTTCTCGCCATCCGGCGCTTCGTAATACCCAATTCGTGAACCACCCTGCCGCGCCGTCCACAGCGTCTTGCCTTTGCGCTTAACGTTGTTCGCCACCACCGCCGACGCCGCTTCCAGGATGAATTGCGTCGAGCGGTAGTTCTGCTCCAGCCGGATGATCCTCGCCTCGGGAAAATCCTTCTCGAATTCCAGAATGTTGCGGATGTCCGCGCCACGCCAGGAATAAATTGACTGGTCCTCATCGCCCACGACGCACAAATTATGCCGGCTTCCTACGAGTAACTTAATCAGCTCATACTGCGGACGGTTGGTGTCCTGGTACTCATCAATCAGCACATACTCAAACCTGCGCTGGTAGCGCTCCCGCACTTCCTTGGAGGACTTCAGCAGCCGCACCGTCTCCAGCAGGAGATCGTCGAAATCCAGCGCGTTTGCCTTACGCAGCTCTTTGCGGTACGCCTCAAAGACGTGCGCCACCTTCTCCGTCAGCGGATCGGCCGACTGGAGATAAAGCTCCTGCGGATCCAGCATGTGGTTTTTCGCCCATGAGATCCGTGACAGTACTGCCGACGGCTTGTGCTGCTTGTCATCAATCCCCAGCCGCCGCATCACCGATTTCACTACGCTCTGCTGGTCTGCCTCGTCGTAAATAGCGAAATCTTTCTTGTACCCGCTGTCTCCGACCCTTAGCGCCTCAATGTCCCGCCGCAACACGCGCACGCAGAAAGAATGAAACGTCGAGATCAGCGGCTTCCGCAGCATGCGCCCGCCCAGCAGATGCTCCACCCGCTCCACCATCTCCGCCGCGGCTTTGTTAGTGAACGTAACCGCCAGGATCGCATCCGGTTCCACGCCCAGGTTCTCAATCAGGTGCGCGATCCGGTAGGTGATCACCCGCGTCTTGCCACTGCCCGCTCCAGCCAGAATCAACACTGGTCCCTCGACGGTCTCTGCCGCCTCTCTCTGTCGCGGATTGAGCTGATCAAGAAGGTTCATAACATCCGGTGATCGGTAGATCTGGTGATAGGGTCATCGGAAAACGGTGACCATGGTGCAACAGGGAGTTCTCACGACAACTGATGTCGGCGATGACGCGCGATGACGGCGATCTCGGCGATGAAACCGATCACCCGATCACCGGATCACGGCGATCACCCGATTTCTTGCATTCCTCGCACTGGCACATCTCCCGCAAATAATCCCATGAGTAAATCCCGCTCGCATGCCCGTCATTCCAGGTGATGTTCAGCGCATACCGCCCTACTGGCTTCACTTCTTTTGGCTTGGGAGGCTCCTTATACATTGGCAGGAGCGCTGAAGCTTTCTTTTCCGGCTCTCCTGGCTTGCGGCCCTGCTGTTCGCGCTCTTCGTTGCAGGTGGCGCAAGGGCACGCATCTCTCAGCCACTGGAAGCTGTAATGCGTTCGGTGCCCGTCATCCCACTCAATATCCATGCCCGTCCCGGTGGTCACGTTCACCTTTACCGATTTTGGGTTCGCTACAGCCATAAACCCAGTATAAAGGCTCCGGACTGCAGCGAATCCGTTCGCGCGGACCAGAAATGTGTGGCACAGGCACTCCTGCCTGTGCACCTTATTCACATAGGCTTCCGATAAATACCTAATATGCCTTGTGCTCTCCCTGCTGTACCCTGATCACCTTGAATCTCCTCGACACCTCCGCCCCTCGCGTGCCCGGCCTCGACCTGATGCGTGGCATCGCCATCCTCTGGGTAATGCTGTTTCACTTCCGCTTCATGATCGCCTTGCCGCGCGTTTTGTATTGGCCCTCGCACTATGGATGGATGGGAGTGGATTTGTTTTTTGTCCTCAGCGGTTACCTGATCGGCTCGCAGCTCATGCGGCCCTATCTCAAAGGCAGCACGCCTTCTCTGGGCGGCTTCTATTTTCGCCGCGCCTTCCGCATCCTGCCTGCCTACCTCACCGTTCTTGCGCTCTACTTTGTCGTTCCCGGATTCCGCGAAGCTCCCAGCATCTCACCCGCCTGGCAATTTCTGACGTTCACGGAAAATTTCCGCATCAACTACGCCGTAGATCACGCCTTTTCTCATGTGTGGTCTCTCTGTGTGGAGGAGCATTTCTATCTCGTCCTGCCGCTGTTGATCCTGCTCCTCATGCGCAAGCCGCGTTTCGGCAAAGCCCTTACCCTGATCCTGGGTATTCTTGCCTTCGGCATCTTCATTCGCGGTTACATCTATCTCCATCAACTCAGGCCACTGCTGCTCGCGGGCAATGATGACTTCTATCTTCGCTATACCGAGCGCATCTACTACCCGACTCACACTCGCCTCGATGGTCTCCTGGTGGGAGTCGTGCTCGCCTGTCTGAAAACCTTCCGCCCGCTCTGGTGGGAGAAGATGATGTCCCGCGGCTACCTGCTGCTCATCTCCGGTCTTCTCGCCTGCGGCTGCGCCATGTGGCTCTTCCGCGACCGCTTCGTCTTTTCGGCCACCCTTGTCGGTTATCCTCTGTTGTCTCTCGGATTGGGGTTACTCGTGGCCTGCAGCATCAGTCCGCAGCTTCTTGCTTCACTTCAGCGATTGCTCCCGGGCCGCCGGGGCGAACGGATCCGCTTGCTCTCTGGGCAGTGCTTCGCCATGCTTGCCACGCTCGCTTATTCGCTCTATCTCACTCACAAGCAGATCAGCCACCTCTGCCGCGTCCACCTCAGCCAGTACATGCAACCAGCAGGCTGGTCGGCATTAGCCCTCACCTTCATTGCCAGCATATGCGTCGCCATCCTGCTCTACTTGGCCGTTGAACGCCCGTTCCTCCGCCTGCGCGAACGCCTCTCCTCCCGCCAGGCCCGGATAACTGCCGAATCCGCCGTCGCCTCCTGAATTGGGGCCCAGGCACCCCTGTCGGGACGCTTCTTCAGGCATATCCCAATCCCGGTACTCCGACCACCAGATCACCTGATGCCCGCTTCCTCCCCCTTTTACAAACCCTGTCCCCGGCGGGATAATATCCCTTTAACAGGTTCTTAACTCTTCCACCCGGAGTCCGCGACCCTCTTGACCAAAAGTTAGCCACCAAGTACAACTTTTCGGATCAATTTCGTCTGTCCGGTCCCCGGGCTCGCCGCTGAAGGAGGCGCTTTGAAGGTTTACGAAGGCAAGGATATCCGCAATCTCGTTGTCATTGGCCACTCCCATTCAGGAAAGACCTCCCTGGTTTCAGCCATGCTGTTTACCGGCGGCGCCACCACCAAACTGGGACGCGTGGATGACGGTTCCACCGTTACTGACCACGACGAAGAAGCCATCGCCCGCCAGATGACTGTCTCCACCGGCATCGCTCCGGTGGAGTGGCACAACTGCAAGATCAACATCCTCGACACGCCAGGTTTTACCCTTTTCGCCCATGAAGCCAAGATCGCCATGAGCGCCGCGGAAGCTGCGCTGGTCGTGGTCGATGGCGTCTCCGGCGTCGAAGTCGTTACCGAAAAAGTCTGGCAGTACGCGGAAGAAATCAATCTGCCGCGCGTGATCGTGGTCAGCCGCATGGACCGCGAGCGCGCCAACTATGAAACCGCTCTGGAGAGCCTGGTCTCCGCTTTCGGTCGCCAGATCGTTCCTGTCCAGCTCCCCATCGGCAAGGAAAAAGATCTCAAAGGCGTGGTCGACCTGGTCACCATGAAGGCCTACACCTACGACCTTGGCGGCAACGGCAAAGGCAAAGAAGGACCCATCCCGGGCGACCTTCAGGCCGCTGCCCAGGAAGCCCATGAGAAGCTGGTCGAGATCGTTGCCGAAGGCAAAGACGAACTGATGGAAGAGTTCTTTGACAAAGGCACCATCTCTGAAGAGCACCTCATTCCCGCGCTGCATGAAGCCATTCGCGATGACAAGATTTTCCCTGTGCTCTTCGCCTCCGGTCTGGGCAACATCGGCACCGATCATCTTCTCGATTTCGTTGTCGACTATTTCCCCACCGCCGCCGAACACGCCGCGGTGCATGCAGCGCCCGACGCCACCGGAAACGGCCACAGCGCCGAACGCCACATCAGCGATGCCGAGCCGGTATCGGCCTACGTTTTCCGCACTGCCAACGATCCCTTTGCCGGCCGTATCACCTACTTCAAAGTCTTCTCCGGCGTCGTAAAAAACGATGCCACTCTGCAGAACTTTACTCGCAGCTCATCAGAAAAACTGGCCCATCTCTCCGTCCCCCAAGGCAAGAACCTGTTGCCTGTTCCCGAGTTACACGCAGGCGATATCGGCGCCGTCGCTAAACTCAAAGACACGCTCACCGGCGACACGCTGGGCGACAAAGCCAATCCTATTCAATATCCCGGCGTCACGCTGCCCGAACCGGCCATCACCTTCGCCATAGAGCCCAAGAGCCGCAACGACGAAGACAAGCTTTCCAACGGCGTGCACAAGCTGATGGAAGAAGATCCCATGCTGCGCTTCTTCCGCGACGAGCAGACGAAAGAATTCCTTATCGCCGGCACTGGCCAGCAGCACATTGAAGTCGTGGTCTCCAAGCTCAAGAAGCGCTATCACACTGAAGTCAACCTGAAAGCTCCCAAAGTCCCGTATCGCGAGACCATCCGCGGCAAGGCTGATGTTCAGGGTCGCCACAAGAAGCAGAGCGGCGGCCACGGCCAGTACGGCGATTGCAAAATCAAAATGGAACCCATGGAACGGGGCAAGGGCTTTGAATTCGTCAATGACATTTTCGGCGGCGCCATTCCCAGAAACTTTATTCCTGCTGTGGAAAAGGGAATCGTTGAGGCCGCCCAGCGCGGCTTTCTCGCCGGCTTTCCCGTCGTCGATTTCCGCGTCATCCTCTACGACGGCAGCTACCACGACGTAGACTCGAACGAACTCTCCTTCAAGACTGCTGGCCGCATCGCCTTCAAGAAAGCCATGGAGCAGGCCAAGCCCACGCTGCTGGAACCCATCATGAAAGCGGAAATCACCATCCCTGACGAATTCGCCGGCAGCATCATGGGCGATCTCAACTCCCGTCGCGGCCGCATTCAGGGTATGGAAAACAAGGCCGGCAAGACCATCGTCAAAGCCGAAGTCCCCATGTCAGAGATGCTCAGCTACGGCGCCGATCTGACGTCGATGACCCAGGCCCGCGGCAGCTTCAACATGGAAATGTCCCACTACGACTTCGTCCCCTCGGTCAACCAGGAGAAGATCATCACCCAGTTCAAAGCGGAGCGCGGCGAGGTGGTGGAGGTGGAGGAGTAACGGCTCAGCCGCGAATCGACGCGAATAAACACGAAAAAATCAAAAGAGCTGCCCAAAACAGGCGGCTCTCACTTTGCTGCTCAGATCTCACCGAACTTTGATGTTCGGCAGACAAGCTTTGATTGGTGTTTATTCGCGTTCATTCGCGGCTAACTCACGCCGTCGCTACTGCCTTCTTTCTCTTCTCCGCCTCTTCTGCCGCAAGATTCGGCTCAAAGCACCTTCTGCACCGTGCCTCATACATCCCCGCCGCACCGACAACGATCAGATCCTCGCTGCCAATCAGCCTCTGCGTATGCTTGGCCGGATTGCCGCACTGCATGCAGATGGCAAGCGTCTTGGTGATCTCGTCGGCAATGGCCAGCAGTTCCGGCATGGGATGAAACGGACGGCCGAGATAATCTGTATCCAGCCCGGCAATGATGATGCGCTTGCCCATATCGGCCAGTCGCACCACAAATTCCACCACACCCTCACCCAGAAACTGCGCTTCATCAATGCCGATCACTTCCGTCCTGAGATCCAGCTTGGCTTCCACTTCTGCCGCGCTGCTCACGCCTACGGAATGAATGCGCGTGGAATTGTGCGAGACAATGTGGTCGCTTGAATAGCGCTCGTCAATCGCCGGCTTGAAGATCTGCACCCTTTGGCGCGCAATCTCCGCCCGCCGCAGCCGCCGGATCAGCTCTTCACTCTTGCCGCTGAACATGGGACCACAAACCACCTCTATCCAGCCGAGATTTCCCCGCATTGCATTCATGATTCAGATTCCCCAGCGCAAGTCAGATTTCTGCTTCTGCAACCGCTACCGTCGCCAGCTTCTTTTTGGCAAATTCCTGAAAGGCCGCAAGGCTCGCGAATACCTCCGTCGCACACGCCAGCAGCCAGCCGCTCACCTGCTCCACTGGAACCGCGCAGATGAGATACACCGGAATGCCCAGCCTATGCGCAAACGTCAACTCACCCTGCGTTCCCGCGCCGCGTCCTGCGTGCTCGTCCCAGTAGCAGACAATCGCATCGCACTCGTGCTCTATCAGGTCCAGATCATACGCAATGATCTTGCGCACGGTCTGCTGAAATCTGCCCAAATCAGTCTTTTTCCATGACCTGAACTCACGAACTTCCGTATCGGTCAGGTTTTTCTGCTCATCTTCGGCAGGATCATAGACGCTGTGTCCCAGCGCTTTCAGTTCCGGCGTGATCTGCGCCCGCCACGCCTTTCCCAAATCAGGCGAGTATTCAATGGAACCAGCCAGATAGAAGAGCATGCGTCTTTGGATTGTCAGCGATGGCTGCTTTGCCGTCAACGCACATTTCCATGGGTTTCTGCCGCGTTTTCCAGAGCCCAATTCACAGCTTTTCCGCAGGCAATAAAAAGGGCCGCGCAACGCGCGGCCCAAATTACAACGCTAGAAGCCGGAAGCTATTCTGCCTTCGCTTCCTGCTGCGGATTACTGATGGCAACCGTTTCGCCCACGTCACCCACCTTGAAGCGGGCAAAGCGCCGGACGGAGATGTTCTCGCCCAGCTTGCCGATCTTGCTGGCGATGAGCTGGTGCACCGTGATGCCCGGCTCCTTCACAAAGGGCTGGTCTAGCAGGCAGACTTCCTCATAGAACTTAGTCATCTTGCCTTCCACAATCTTCTCCACCACCGGTGCGGGCTTGCCGGTTGCGGCTGCCTGGGCGCGGTAGATTTCCTTCTCTTTCTCGTAAGCCTCGGGCGTGACATCCTCCTTGCGGACAAACTTCGGGTCCGCTGCCGCAATGTGCATGGCGATGTCCTTGATCAGGTCCTTGAAGTCATCGGTGCGCGCCACAAAATCGCTCTCACAGTTCACTTCCACCAGCACGCCAATCTTCCCCCCGGCATGGATATAGCTGGCCACCGAGCCTTCGCTGGTCACGCGCGCTGCCTTCTTGGCCGCCGTGGAAAGGCCCTTCTTGCGCAGCCAAACCAGCGCCTGTTCGACGTCGCCCTTGGTCTCGGTGAGCGCGTTC
This sequence comes from Candidatus Angelobacter sp., assembly GCA_035277785.1. Taxonomy (GTDB): domain Bacteria; phylum Acidobacteriota; class Terriglobia; order Terriglobales; family Acidobacteriaceae; genus Angelobacter. Next base: position 12,587 of record DATEJX010000379.1, read on the forward strand.
TTGCAGTCCATCATGGGAGCGCCGCTGCGCTCGCGAAGCTCTTTCACCTGGGCTGCTGAAATGTTCGGCTTCTTTCCGTCGTTTTCGCCCGGCGCTGCGGTCGTGCTCATAGTTCCTTCCGTTTTCATCGAAAATCCTTCTAAAAATCTTTATATAAAACTTACCCCGCGAAATTTTGTTTCGCGGGGACAAATATTTGTTGTAGCGAAACTCTCGTCTGAGGACTTACCCTATTGCCCTTTTGCCACCGCGTCCACCGCTGGTGTCTCGGTCTCGCTGGTCTCGGATTCGGGCGCCTTACGTACCTTCCCGCCCAGCACTTCTTCCATATTCAGCTCTTCTTCTTCCATCAGATCGGCTGTGGTTGGAATGTGAGTGGTCTCAGCCGGAGCCTGCGCGATGGCACTGGCAATCTCTTCTGTCTGTTTGTCGGTGGCAGCCTGAGCGCCCTCAGCAATCGAGTCCGCAATCTTCGATGCGAACAAACGGATCGCGCGCAACGCGTCGTCATTGCCGGGAATCACCCAGTCAACTTCCGTAGGATCGCAGTTGGTATCCACCACGGCGACCACCGGAATGCCCAGCTTGCGGGCTTCTTTCACCGCAATGGCTTCCTTGTTGGAGTCGATGACAAAGATGATGTCAGGCAGCCGGCTCATGTTCTTGATGCCGGCCAGGTTCGCCTGCAGGTGCTTGCGCTCGCGTTCCAGCTTGATAACTTCTTTTTTCGGCAGCAGCTCATAGCGGCCATCCGTGGCCATCTCATCAAGGTCTTTGAGCCGCTTCACTGATTTCTGCACTGTCACCCAGTTGGTGAGCAGTCCGCCCAGCCAGCGGTTGTTCACGTAGAACATGCCGCAGCGCTGCGCTTCTTCGGCAATGGCGTCCTGCGCCTGCCGCTTGGTGCCGACGAAAAGGACAGTCTTGCCCTCCGTGGCGCCGTCCTGCACAAACTTGCTCGCGTCTTTGAACATCTTGAGCGTTTTTTGCAGGTCAATGATGTAAATCCCGTTGCGCTCGCCAAAGATGAACTCTTTCATCTTGGGGTTCCAGCGCTTCGTCTGGTGCCCGAAGTGAACACCTGCTTCGAGCAACTCCTTCATGGTGATGTTAGCCAAAATACCTCCTTATTGAATTGCATCCTCCGCGGCAAATTCGCCCGCTCGGGATTTATTCCCTTGTCCGCTCCCGGCGGAGCGGGAGGGAAGATTTTTGGTCCCGGTTCACTGCCGCTCTTGATCGCCTGCGGGACCCCAGGCGAGAGCGAACCCCATAATTCCTTCACTGAAACACAGGACAGCCAGGAGCCGTCCCCATAATCCTTTAACGTTTGCTGAACTGGAAGCGCTTGCGTGCGCCCTTCTGCCCGTACTTCTTGCGCTCTTTGCCGCGCGCGTCACGGGAGAGGAAGCCTTCCACTTTCAACTTCTTGCGCAACTCAACATTGAACTCCAGCAGGGCGCGGGCAATGCCCATCTTCAAAGCCCCAGCCTGGCCATTGATCCCGCCTCCATCAACATTGGCGTGGATATCAAAAGTGGACGTGGTCTCACTGACCACCAGCGGCTGGCGAATCTCCACCCGCTGTGCGTCCGTCAGAAAATATTTGTCAAAGTCGCGGCCATTCACCGTGAACTTGCCGCTTCCGGGCCGCAGGAAAACCCGCGCCACGCTCGACTTGCGCCGTCCGGTACCGTAATACTGAACTTGATCAGCCATCTGTTATCTCTCAACTCCTCTTCGCCTACCGGCTTGCCAGCGCCAGCGGTTCAGGCTTCTGTGCCTGATGAATGTGTTTGTCGCCCTTATAAACTTTCAGCTTCTTGCCCATCGCCCGGCCCAGCTTGCTCTTCGGCAGCATGCCCAGAATTGCGTCCTGCACCACCTGCTCCGGCTTCCGATCAAAGCGCTTACGGAACTGCTCTTCACGCAGCCCTCCCGGGAACCCGGTGTAGTGCTGGTAATGCTTCTGCTCTGACTTCATTCCGGTCACGCGGATCTTCTCCGCATTAATGACGATCACGTGATCGCCGGTGTCAAGGAACGGTGTGTACTGCGGGTTCTCTTTTCCGGTCAGGATGCGGGCCACACGTGATGCCAGCCGGCCCAAAGTCTGCCCCGAGCCGTCTACGACGTGCCATTTGCGCGCAATTTCCTGCCCGCTCGGAAAACGGGTAACCATGTCTCAAACTCCTGAGAATAAAACGCTTAAGAAAGACCGCTCGATTGACGCCGCTTACTACTTCCTGAATGGAAGGCACCAGGCGGGCTACTGCAGAGCAGTGAAGGTTAAAGGATACTCAATCCAGCGCACTTGTGTCAACGCTGCCCGTATCCCACCAGTCATCAGTTTAGCACCGACCATCGGCCTTGTACCAAAGCTTGCGGGCTGATCGGACTCAGAGGTGTTTCGCGGCACGCCACGCAAAGTACATGTTGTTCAGGCTTGCATCGTTCTTCTCGCCAAAGGGTTTGTTCGCCGCTGTACCAGCTAGAGCAACGCTTGCCGCTACACCAGCCGCTCTTATTGCGATGAGTTCGAACGAAGCGACGATCGTGTGGCACAGGCACTCCTGCCTGTGCACATTGCAACTATCTGCGATAGCGGATTAGCAACTCTGCCATCCTCTCTGCTGCATCCGGCGCAAGCTCAAAGTGCAGCAAAGGCTCGATCAACTCCAGCTCCATCAGCGTTGGTCCTTGCGCCCGGAGCACCATGTCCGCGCGGCAATACAGGGCTTGTGGCGCGAAGCGACTGAGGATGGCAGAGGCCGTATGCTGGAGTTCTTTAGGTGGGACAGCCGCGCTATATTGGCCGCCATGCTCGTGCTGCACCCGGAAATCGCCAGTCCGCGGAACTTTGTTTACAGCGTGGCTGAACTCGCCGCTGAGATAAATCAGTGACCACTCGCCACCGGTTTCAATTTCCCTTACAAACTCCTGCACCAGCATGGCGCGCTCACTGATGAGGCTGTTGAACTTGATGTTAAATGAACCGGCGGCCTCTCGCCGAACACGGTAAGTCTCAAAAGCAGAAGCAGAGATCGTGGGCTTAACCACAACATCCGTCAGCCCCTCCGCATTCATCAGCGCTTCAAGATCGGCGTGAATTCCGTGCTCCACAACTGTAGTTCTGGGAACCACCACGCCTGCAGCCTGCAGATCGCTGAGGTAGTGCTTGTCCATGTTCCAGCGGATGATCTCAGGTGAATTGGTCACCCGCACATGATTGTGAGCATCATTCACCCAACTGAGGAATTCCTGCGGCTTCAGGTGGTAATCCCAGCAGGAGCGCAACACCAGCAGGTCGCAACCTGTCTCTTGCGGCGCAATCTCTGTCCACACCACGGGAACAACTCTCGTTCCGCGTCTCTCCAGTGCCGTCGCCAGTACCAGATCATCGGCAACAAGGCTGCGGTGCTCTGCCGAGGTCACGAAACCAATTTTTCTGGTCGTCTGAAGCGTTGGCATGAGAGGTCTGATCAGAATACTAGCCCCAGTCAGCCCCAGTCCTCTCCTTGTCTCCCGTCCTCCGCGGTAGGCTTGTCGTACCCACGGGAGTGCTATACTTCCGCCCTCAACTATGCCAAACAAATTCCTGCCGCTGACCGTCTTAGCGGCCTCAGTCGCATTGGCGTGTGCCGTTGTTCCTGTATCGCCGATTGGAGCGGTTTGGGTGGTGCCTCCAAAGAATCCGCCGGCCGGTCCGGTTATTACCGCCGTTGAGCTGCGTCCGGCGACAACGCAGCTCGTCCAGCCTTGCCCCGTTGTTCTGGTTTTTCACGGTGACATCACAACTACTCGTGCGACTTCTGTGACCTATACCTGGGTCGACTCCCGGGGACGCAGCTGGCCGGAGCATCATCGCCGCTTCACGCTCGCCGGAGGCAACGGCGTAACTCACAAATGGAAAGTGGGCAAGCCGGGAAAAACAGTCGACGCGTGGGTGCAGCTCAAGGTAATCTCCCCGGAGAGCCGCGTTTCCAGCAAAGTACCCGTACACTTCACCTGCGCCAAGTGAGCCTCAGACATCCCGCTTTTCTCTGTGCCTCCGTCTCGGGGGCCCAGCGAACCCGATTTCGGTTTCGCTGGGAGAGTGCCTCCATGGTGGATTTGTCGTATGTCGACTGGAGAAAGTCTGTGGTTAGATAGATGTAGTGATCCAACTCTCCCAAGCCGGGAAACGTTTCGGGCCCAAAATCCTGTTTCAGGACCTCGATTGGCTCATCACGCCGCATGATCGGGTTGGCCTGGTCGGCGCCAACGGCACGGGAAAAACCACTCTGCTGAAGGTTCTCGCCGCGATCGATGGCCTCGATTACGGGAGTTCCAACCGCCAGCGCGGAATGCGCTGCGGCTACCTGCCTCAGGATGGTCTTTCACTTTCCGGCCGAAGCGTCTTCGCTGAATGCCTCTCCGTTTTTGAAGATGTCCACAGCATGCAGCGCGAGATGGAAGAACTGGCTCACCGCATGGCGGAAGTAGACCATGAAGGTAACGAATATCAGCAGATTGCCGAACGCTTCCACCGCCTTCAGGCGGAAATTCATTCTCGCGACGGATACAACATTGAATCAGAAGTCGGCGTGGTGCTGAACGGCCTGGGTTTCAGGAAAGAAGACTGGGAGCGCCGCACGGAAGAGTTCTCCGGTGGATGGCAGATGCGCATTGCCCTGGCCAAGCTGCTGCTGGAGAAGCCCAACCTTCTGCTGCTCGATGAGCCCACCAACCACCTTGATCTTGAAACCCGCAACTGGCTGGAACAGTACCTCACCACCTACCCACATGCTTATGTCCTGATCTCGCACGACCGCTATTTTCTCGACGTCACGGTCAATAAGATTGCTGAAATCTGGAACAAGAAGGTCTGGTTCTACACCGGTAACTACGAAAAGTACCTTGCCCAGAAGCAGCTGCGCAAAGAACAGCTTGAGGCGGCGCACCGCAATCAGCAGGAAAAAGTTGAGCAGCTTGAAGCGTTCATCAATCGCTTCCGCTACCAGGCCAGTAAAGCCAAGCAGGTCCAGAGCCGCATCAAGGAACTGGAGCGCATGGAGAAGATTGAGATCCCGCCGGAAGAAAAGGCCATCCATTTCTCCTTTCCTCAGCCCCCGGCAAGCGGCCGCCTCGTCGTGGAAGCCAAAGATGTGGTTAAGAGTTACGGGCCCAAACACGTTTTCTCTCACGCCAACTTTGTAATCGAGCGGGGCGACCGCATCGCCCTCGTCGGCGTCAATGGCGCCGGTAAATCAACCCTGATCAAGCTGCTTGCCGGGATGGAACCTGCAACCTGCGGGGATATCAAACTCGGCCATAACGTTCAGGTGGACTACTTTGCCCAGGACCAGTACAAGGCGCTGAACCCGCAATCGCGCATGCTCGACGATCTGTTTGAAGTCTCACCGCGCTCCACGCAGACCGAACTGCGCAACCTGCTTGGCTGTTTCCTTTTTTCCGAAGATGACGTTTTCAAGACTGTGGGCGTGCTCTCCGGCGGCGAGCGCAACCGCTATGCTCTCGCCCGCATGCTGCTGCATCCTTCCAACTTCCTTCTGCTGGATGAACCCACCAACCACCTCGATTTGCGTGCAAAAGATGTCCTGCTCGAATCGCTGCAGAAATTCACCGGAACGGTTGTGTTCGTCTCGCACGACCGCTACTTCATTGACAAGCTTGCTACCCGAATTTTTGAGATTGAAAGTGGCCACGTGGAGGTCTTCCCCGGCAACTATGAAGATTATCTCTGGCGCAAGCAGGGCAAACCGGAAGCAACGCCCGATCTGCAGCTCTCTTCAAACGGGGCAAAGCCATTGTCTGCCTCCCCTTCACCGGAGAGCGCCAGAGAAACCGAGTCGTCGGCTTCAACTGAACCCAAACAGAAGCGCCTCAATCCCATCAAGCTGAAGCAGATGAAAGACCGGTGCCAGGAACTTGAAGAGGAGATTGCCCGGCTGGAAGCTGGCATCTCCCAGGCTGAAACCGCACTGCAGAACTTTGTCAGCGTTGAAGAAACGCAGCGCCAGACGGATCTTCTGGACCGCTCAAAGAGCGAACTCGAGCAGCGGATGACCGAGTGGCAAGAGCTGGCCGAGACTCTTGAAACCCACAGCGAAGTTTAAGCAGTTCGTTCCCGAGTGACACTGGCACTAACCGTCTAATTTGGGTTGCTCATTTCGCCAGCGCCGACGGGCTGAGCCGCTTTAGCCTCGTCTGCTCCCGGCACCGTGACCCAGGCAGTCAATGTTCCCATCTTCCTGGTCAGTTGATCGATCACGCCCAGGGTCAACTCGTAGTTGCCCGGCGCGAGTTCCAGAGATTGCCTGCAGGGAAAAGCCGATTGCATGACCTTGTTCAACGTGGCCTCATCCACGTTGGCATTCACCGTTCCGCCGCCTGATCCGATGGGCTTGCCTTTGACTGGGAACGCCCACGCGATGCAGCTTACTTCCGCATGTTGCTTGCCATCCGGCTGCTTCTGGAAGGTGATCATGTGCGGATCCAGGGCAAAGTTGACGACTACTTTGTTCTGCGTCTTCTCTGATGGCGGCACTACCTGGGCCTGAAACAGCACGCCCGTAGATGGCGGCATGTCAGGATCAAGCGCCTCGGCAAAGTCCATGGAGGTCTGCTTCGCCTGCTTCTGATTTCCCGGCAGGATCGAGGGATCCACCGCGTAGTAGCCTTCTCGATACCGCAGCGTAACTCCCGGCCTGGTGCTCTTCACTTCAATCTTCCGCAACTTACCGTCCCAGGTCTTGTTCGTCGGATGGTAGGAGGTGGTGTAGTAACTGGAACCGTCATCGATGCTGTCGCGAATGCCCGTGTCCAGGTCATTGCGGTTCATAAAGGCTTTGCCCCCGGTCTTGGCCGCCATCTCGCGCAATGAGCTGTGTGAAGAAAAATTGCTCAAGATGGGGCGGAATGCCTCTCCGGTAAGGCCGGCTGGATCGATGGGATAGATGGCGATCTGCGCCTCCATCAGCGCGTCTGACATCTCTTCCACCTGGCGTGAATATTCCGTCATGAACAGAGGGCCGCGCGCCGTCTGAATGTCCGGCATTGTGTCCACCACAAACGACTCGGAAACCCAGATCAGGTTCTTGCGCCCTTTGTAAACGCCCATAATGCGCGCAATGGCCTTGAATGCGTCCAGTGTCGTCCACACATGGTCTGCGCCGGCTGTCTGGAATGTGCTCTTGCGCTTGTGCCCTTCAGCATCTTCCCCGGTAACCATCTGTGTTCCCTGCCCTTTGAACTTGCGGATCACTTCTTTCAAAGCCTGATGGTCTGTAGTGAAGTCATGCAGCAGCCAGAGCTTGTTGCCCAGTGCGTAGATCGCCGTAGGCTGGTTGGGCGGCGCATTGTCCAGGTACTTCATGATCTCGTCATGCGCGTACGCCATGCTGGTGAAGCTGCTGTTGAGCACGTCAAAGAGAATGATGTTGTAGGAGCTGTTGTCCTTGTATTGCCGAGCATTCGTGTAAACATCAGGCGGTAGGTGCATCTGCACCTGTGTGGCAGCTTTTTCTGCGTTCGGATGAATAAAGCTGAAGTCTACCTTCGTCTGCTCCTTGCTGTTATCAAGAATCTGCAGTTCTTCCGGCTTCAGATCAGTCACGATGTTGCCCTTGCTGTCCGTGGCCACGATATCCAGAATCACCAGCCGAGTCGTCGTCCGATAGACATACTCGGGTGATTTCTGCTCGTCCCTGGATTGTTGGCTCTGGCTTGCAGTCTGCGCCAGCAGCGCGGGAACCGAAAGGGTCAGGACACAAAGCAGCATCATCACACGCTGGGCAAGGTTCTTCACGGAAGGTATCTCCAGACACATAAGATAAAAAGATCGACTAAGAGTTTTCTTATCTCGATCTCTACCAAGGGGGCCTTATCATACCATTCAGAGTTGCTGCTGAATCCTTTAAATTTTTCTGATCTAGTTGGTTTTCTGCTTCAAGGATGTGCTGCCAGATAGGCTTGCCGCAACTTGAAGGCATGGAAGAGGGTAGGTACATCGTTTGTCCATTCGGGAAGCATGAGGGACATTGTCAGCCCCTGTGCATTACACAAAATGCCCCATGCGATCGTCACGTCAAGAAACCAGTTATTGATGCTCCAGCCCAGCAATGCAATCATCGCTGTAGCCATCATTAATCCCCATATTCTTGAGATCCATGAGTGATAGCTGGCGTGCCTTCCATATTTTGCAGCCGCAAAGACATGCTGCACCACCTCTGCTGTGACCAGTCCGGCAATGAGCACCCATCGCGTCTGGAGGGCAGCCGGATGCCGCATCCAAATTACCGCCAGGACACACGTGTAGAAAAACGTGTCCGCGCGTGTGTCCCAGCGGCGAAGCGTCACCGTGTCCAGATGCCAGCGCCGGGCCAGAAAGCCGTCAAACACATCTGATAGCAATGCCAGCCCGATGCAGGCCGTCATGATCACACCCCGTTGAGAGAGAAGATTGAGGACGATCATCACCGGGCCAAGCACGGAACGGAAGGAGACCAGCAAAGCCGGAATGAACGGCTTGCTTTTGCTGTACACGCGATCGGCCAGGGGACGGATCTTCGCCGCCACTCCTGATATCAAAGCCATTGCGCTTGCCCTCCGGTTAGAGCGGCAGATGCGCAATGCCAGAAGCGCCATGGTGGTGGTTTTGATCATACGTCCTCCTCCTTCAATGCGCCTGATTCTGCGCGTCGCCGTTATTGCACACAAGCGGCAAAGTGCGGCAGAGACGCGCTGTCATGGAATGTCAGGAAGGAGAGCGGTTCCTTTTGCACTCAGGAGCCACTGAGGAGCTTTCTGGTGGTTGAGGCGTGTTGATACGAACCAATGCACGCGCCGACAGTCAGGGCTAACTCCAGAACTTGAACGCCGCAGCCCCAAAAATCTTGTAATCGAGGATCACCGTTATAACAGCACTGATGCACGCGGCGGTAAGAAGTCCGTGCGCAGCGTACGGCCTCCGCTTCCGTTTCAGAATGCGATAGATCGGGACCACATACCCGAACTGCACCAGCCAGAGCGCCAGGGTAAGCACGTAGACAGAGGCAAGAGACTTTTCACTGCTGGCCAGCAGGAAAAAAGCAATGCCCAGTTGCACCACATTCAAAAGCCAGCACACCAGCATGCCGGCTGCGAACTCAATCATCTTTTTCAGCACGGTCTTAGCAATGTGATGCTACTGAACTCAATTGTTAAACACAAAAAAACGCGCTCCTGATCTGCACCAGGAGCGCTCTCTGAAGCCGATTTACGGAACCAGTTCTTCAGTAATCACGGCGCCGCCCATGTCAGCCAGCACCGCGGACATCTTCACCGGCTTGCGCGAGTCTTTGGCAATCCACAGTGTCTGCTTGTCGGACCCGCCGTCCGCCGATGTGATCTCCACTTTGAACGCATCAAAGGTGCCCGCCGGAACTGTAACGCTCTCTGTCCCGGTCACCTTCAACTGCATGAGTTTTTCTTTTTGCCTGCGCACATCAAAATTGCGGAAGGTCGTGGTGTAACCTTCGGCCAGCGGCAGAGACGCAATGACTAGCTCTGAGCCTGCGGCATCAGCAAATAGCGGTCCGTCGAGATCCACCGCTACTGCCTTATCTTGCCCGTTCATGTTCACGGTGCCGGAGGCCTTTTTATCGGTGAATTCGAGATTGATCTTCGCCGGACCTTGTTCAATGTTGCGCGAGCGCAGCAGCAGCGTCCCTTTTTCCAGGGTCGAGGTATCCGTTGCTGAGCCCATGGGACCTTGCATGGTCCCTGTCGCCTGCCACATCCCTTTTTCTTCTTTAACTGTGGTCGAGAGATCCAGCGCTATCTCCTGTCCACCTGCAGACACTTTGGCCTTGTACTTATATGTGCCTGGTTGCAAATCAACTGCGGGTTTGGGCACACCCACGCTGCCCGGATCAACCTTCTTAGCCAATACCACGGTCTTGGGATCGACCGTGACTTCTTTCAGCCGGGCCACTACTTCCGGTGTGCCGCCTTCCTGATATCGCCCGCCCAGATACTTTGCGAAAAATGCCTCTGTCGCCATGATGCTCGCCATGTTGTTCACCGGCCGGGCAAAGCCGTGACCTTCATCTGGAATAAGGAGATATTCCACTGGGAAACCGCGGTCGCGCAGCGCCACTACAATTTGCTCAGACTCGGCATGGTTCACCCGCGGATCGTTCGCACCTTGTGCAATCATCAGTGGTGTCTTGATTTTGCTAGCCGAAGTCAGTGGCGAACGCTCCACCAGCAGCGCCTTGCCTTCCGGGGTATTGGGATTGCCCATGCGCTCGTAGAACATCTTCCGGATCGGCTCCCAATAAGGCGGGATCGAATCCAGCAACGTGATGAGGTTCGATGGTCCAAACAAATCAACCGCGGCAGCGTACATGTCCGGCGTGAAGGCCACTCCGGCCAGTGTGGCGTAGCCTCCATACGAACCGCCGAAGATGCCGATTCGCTTTGGATCTGCAATGCCTTCCGCAACCAGGTACTTTGCGCCCCAGGTCACGTCATCCTGCATCTTGCGTCCCCATTCCTGATTGCCGCCATCAATGAATTTCTTGCCGTACCCGGCTGACCCGCGGAAATTCATGCTCAGGACGGCGTATCCCCGGTTCGCGAAAAATTGCGCATAGGGATTAAAACCCCAGATGTCTCTACCCCACGGGCCGCCGTGCGGAAAAATGATCGCCGGAAGGTTCTTCGTCGCCGTGCCTTTAGGTAGCGTGAGATACGCTGGAATCTCCAGGCCATCAGAAGATTTGTAGCTGACCACTTTCATCGGGGCCAGCGCTGCACGAGGTATCTTTTCCCGGAAGGTGAATTCCGGTGTCAGCTTGTGAGACTTGCGGTCCAGGAGATAAATTTTTCCGGGCTCAACGTCACTGCTCGCCAGCACCAGCCAGAGCTGCTCGTCGCGTGTCCATGAGACGCGTCCAACTTCTTCGCCGGGAAATTTTGCCTGAAGCCATTTGAA
>DATEJX010000380.1:0-4626 GCA_035277785.1 Candidatus Angelobacter sp.
CACAGCCATAAGCGAGTGCCCGCCGAGTTCAAAGAAATTGTCGTCCACGCCGATTTCGTCGAATCGAAAAGCGTCTTTCCATATCAGAACCAGCAGTTTCTCTACTTCATTGCGCGGTGGCACGTACGCACTGGATACATCCGGCCTGCCGTGACCTGCCTGGGCATTCGCTGTTTCAAGTGCATCTGCTTGCTCCATCTGCTCCTGGAAAAAATCAGCCGTAAACAGATGCTGTTGAGCCATCAAGGCGTTGAAATCGCGAGTGGAAACAATTACGTTCGACATGCTGATGGCGATCGCCCGGAATACAGCGTTCACGCACTCCTGTTGCGTCATGCCAAAGCGCTGCCTCTTCTCTTCGAGCTGTTGTGAGAGGAACGAGCCTGAATCGGGACTCTCCGTGTTGAGTTCCGACCATGACCTGGTGCCAAGTTCCACGGCCAGTGTGGGACGACCGGCAGCCGAACGTCGGTCAGCAAAATGCGCGATGACGGATGCACAAGCTGCGTGATCAACCTGCCCGATTCCACCGCATTCAGCCAGATTGCTGGAGAACAGCACAAGTAACTCATCGGGGAAAGTGGATTCCAGCGCGGTGAGCTCAGCGAGATGGTTGCGAACTTCCGCGGAAGGAGAGCCGGTCTTCCCAAGGATGAGTCCCGTCTTTGCGGCCCGATCGAGATGGAAAACACCGCGAATTTCACCCAGCTCTGTCTGAATCTGTCGCTTCACCCGCGCAACCTGTCTGACATCTGATGGATTCGCGCTGAAAACGCTGATGGCATCAGACATCGATTGCAAACGGGTAATGTTGCGTGACACCGGATCACTTGCTGCCTGCGTCTGCACCCATTGTTTCCATTCCTGCCGGCGCGGGAAGAACGAGCGGTCCACCATTGCCACTCTGCATCCGAGAGCTCCGGTGAGATAATCCGCAAGCGCAAAACCGATCTCCTGGAGCGCGTGAGTAATCACATAAACGCCATCTCGCCTGAGCGGTATCTCAATCTCATGCGATGACGCAATCTGTTCAACCATTGGCACCCACCGGCGTGTGGCTCTGTAAGCCACAACTGGTTCGATACTTTCCGTGGTGAGCTCAGCCAAAATGTGTTCGGCTAACTGAAGGTCATTCTGTCCACGCTCCAGATGGATATCGATGTTCTGACATTTGATGAATGGAATCTCTTTAGGTAAGACATGAAGAATGCCCAGCAATGAAGCGTCCTCATCGAGCGAGAGGGGCTCATCGAGAACGCGATACAGGCCTGAGGAGATCACTGCCAGCCGCACGGGTACAGGGTTTGTTGAAGAAGCCAGAGCCTGGGCCAGGTAGATTAGACCGTCAAAGCAGGAGCTCGTGTCGTCTTGTTTATCCGTGCTGGAATTCCATGCCCACACAATGTGTTCCGGTAACCTGCCGCTGAATGATTCAACAAGTCGCTGAAAATCTTCAGCGCTGGAAGGATTTACTGTGCCGTGGCCAGTGCCGTTTCGGTGGAACACATTGCCGCGACGCACTTCATGGGCCACGCAATCACGCTCACGAAGCTTTTCTGCTATTTGTTTGCCGATTCCTTGTTCTTCCGAAAAAATCAGCCAGCTTTTTCTCTCTCCCGCCTTTTCCGGATTCCAATGAGGCAAATGGTTCGTTCGCTTCCAGTTGGTCGTGTAGAACCATTTTTCGAAGCGATCTTTAGCCGATAATGGATCGGCTACGGCAACGGGCACGGTTGTTTCGGTCGCATCTACCCAGTAGCGTTGGCGTTCAAACGGATAAGTGGGCAGAGGGATGCGCTGCCTTCTTTCACCGCTGTAATATTTCTCCCAGTCAATCTTGATTCCTTCGCACCAAAGCTTCCCTAGTGCCCGGGTCAGAGCTTTGCCGCTCGCGTCAGTTCCTAAGGAGGAGATCGTGGTGGCCAGTGGATGAGCTCTGCGAACAAGGTCGGTCAGAACCTTTCCGGGACCAATCTCAAGCAGAACCGCATTTTCCAGTGCTAAGGCTGAGTCTATGGCGTCCTCAAAGCGTACCGTGCTGCGTAAGTGGCGTGCCCAGTAGTAGGGGTCCGTTGCATCGGCTTCAGTCATCCAGGTTCCGGTAACGTTTGAGAGGTACGGAATCTTTGGCGCGATCAACTTGACCGCTGCCGCAGCCCTGGCCAGCGGCTTCGTAATTGGCTCAACCAGAACAGAATGGAAGGCATGACTTGCTTCCAACCTGATGGGATTAAGCGAATGAATTTCCCGCTGCAGCGCGTCAATTTCCTCTACTGGGCCCGCCAAGACGCAGAGTTCCGGGCCATTCACCGCGGCCAGGGCTACTCTATCCTTTATATAAGGAAGAATCTGCGCTTCAGAAGCCGGCACTGCCAGCATTGCACCGGGTTCCAGCTTTTCTGTCCCGGATGCCCGTTCTACGACCAGCTTCAGGGCGTCTTCAATGCTGAGCACTCCAGCAACGGTTGCCGCAACATATTCACCGAGGCTGTGCCCGATCATTGCCGCTGGTCTGATGCCCCATGACATCCAGAGTTGCGCCAGCGAATAGTCAATGATAAAGAGAGCGGGCTGCCAGAAGAGCGGGCGGTAGATCTGAGAATCTACTTCTCCCTCACGGGTGAACATAAGCTCACGGAGGTCTGTTCCAATCAGCGGAAGCAGGGCCTCAGAACAATGATTAACGGTGTCACGAAAAACAGCTTCAGAGTGGTACAAGTCCGCTCCGAGGTCATCGTAGGCCTTGCCCTGCCCGGGAAACAGGAACACAACCGAATGCTCCCGAGCATTCGTATGACTGTGACTCTCTTTTTTAGTTGTAAACGCTGCAACAGCTTCTTGATTGCTGCTGCATACAAATGATTGACGGACCGCGAACGCTTCCCGACCGACGTTGAGCGTAAAAGCGGTTTCTGCCAGCGATATGTCGGGGTTCGCTGAAAATATTCCGATCAGCTCTTTCTTCCTGTGCTCCAGAGCGGTTTCGCTTCGTGCAGAGAGCGTTAACATCTGCCATGGCCGACTCGATGAATATGACAGCGCAGGAGGAGCTTCTTCCAGGATCACATGAGCATTGGTTCCGCCAATTCCAAATGAACTCACGCCGGCGAACCTGCGATCTGCTTCCCAGGGCTTAGTCTGCGTATTCACATAAAAAGGACTGTTTTCGAGATCAAGTTGAGGGTTGGGCTTCCCAAAATGCAGGCTGGGCACCAGAGTGCGGTTTTCCAGGCAAAGCACGGTTTTGATCAGCCCGGCAATGCCCGCTGCTGAATCGCAATGCCCAATGTTCGTTTTAACGGACCCAATGGCGCAGGATTTTTCCAAACGCACAGTCGGGTCACTGGACGCCAGCACTTGCCGTAAAGCTTCTATCTCTATCGGGTCGCCCAGAGAAGTTCCCGTCCCATGAGTTTCAATGTAAGAGATCTGGTGTGAATCGACCCCGGCTCTGGACAAAGCGTCCGCAATTACGCGGCGCTGGCCTTCAACACTGGGCGCGGTGTATCCAACTTTGACTGTTCCATCATTATTAATAGCCGAGCCCTTGATCACCGCATGGATGTAATCACCATCCGCGAGGGCCGCATCCAGCGGTTTCAGTAAAATGAGTCCCGCTCCGCTGCCGGGTACCGTGCCACGCGCTTCGGCGTCGAATGCTCTGCAACGCCCGTCAGGAGAAAGAATGCTGTTCTCTTCAAAGAGATACCCACTTCGCGGTGCAAGCGAGACACCCCCTGCCAGAGCCATTTCGCATTCGTCATTGATGAGACTTTGGCACGCCATGTGGACGGCAACCAGCGATGTTGAGCATGCAGTGTTCACCGGAACACTCGGTCCACGGAGATCGAGCAGATAAGAGAGGCGCGGAGCGATGTGATCCTTGCCGGTTGCAATCATCACCTGCAATTCACCGAGATTGCGCGTCAGCGAAGTATCGTTCCGGAGGAGCTCCCGGTAGTGGCTTTCCCCCGCACCGGCGAACAACCCAATGCGCTGCCCACGTGGAACATAGCCGGCCGACTCCAGTGCCTCCCATGCACAATCGAGCAGAAGCCGCTGCTGCGGGTCCATAGCTGTTGCTTCAGCAGGATTCAAGCCAAAGAACGCTGCATCAAAGAACTCAATGTTGTCCAGGTACCCGCCCGCGTTGACAAATCCGGGATCCTGAACGAAACGCTCGGGAAGAGCGGATAACTCCTCCTGAGAAAGCTCAGTGATCGAGTCGATACCATGCGACAGGTTTTGCCAGAACTGCTCCACTGACGCTGCGCCCGGGAACCGGCACGCCATACCTATAATTGCTATGTCGCGGCTTTTGGTAGTTACAGAAGCCGATTCTGGTATTCCCACCGCAACTGAGGCTGCATCCAGCCCTTCCAAGTAGCTGGCCAACAGTGAAATTGTTGGATGTTCAAACAATTTCACCATGGAAAGTGGCTTGTCCAGAACCTTCAGCAATCTGGCATGGACCTGGGCGAGCAGAAGAGAGTGTCCTCCAACGTCGAAAAAGTTCTCATCCACTCCAACTGCCTCTCGTCCCAGCACCTGCTTCCAGATGTCGGCGAGCAAACGCTCGTACCTTGTCCTTGGTGCAACCAGTCGTTGTGATTCGTGAGCTGCAGA
>DATEJX010000381.1:0-7428 GCA_035277785.1 Candidatus Angelobacter sp.
TTCTGAGGCCGGAGTTCCATTTTGAAACACAGCCGCTCGCGCCTGCATAAAGTCTGTCCTCAGATGAACTGCGGGATGGATATAATCCTGAGTCTCACGCTGAACAGTGCATTATTCGGAGCAAATCAGATCATGTGGGCCATTCACTACGTTCTTGTTCTATACCTTGCTGGCTTCAGTGGTTCATGGTTGCAAAACCCTGCGTTACAGAAGTCAGCTGACATCTCTGGCAGAACTCAATCCACTGCGACAAAAGCCAAAGAGCTGAAAGCCAAAGCCAGCGCGGATCCGGCGCCAAGTGTAGATGCAACGCAGGTCGTGATTACCGTTCGTGGAGTGTGTGACCAGAGCAGCTCTCCAAAGGCGCAGTCCGGCTCTGATTCGTGCGTCACAGTCATCAGACGTGAGCAATTTGAAATGCTGGTAAAGGCGCTCAATCCAACCGGACACACGCTGTCGGCCGAAGCGCGCCGCGGCCTGGCGAGAACCTACGCGGATTATCTGGCGGTGGAGGCCGCAGCGCGCAAGGCAGGGATGGAGGACACGTCTGAATTCCGCACGGTGATGGAGTGGAATCGGCTGCGCGCAATAGCAGACTTGTATCGTTTTAGCCTGGAGGAAAAATATCGTTCGCCGGCGGATGCGGAGGTAGAAGCCTACTACCGTCAGCACCTGGGCGACTACGAAAAGATGACACTGGCCCGGATTCTTGTTCCGCGGCAAAACGCTGCAGAAGCGGACAAAGACGCTTTCGACAAGAAAGCACGCGGCGTGGCTGATGCTGCGCAGTCACGTGCTGTCAAGGGCGATGACCCTGCACAAATCCAGAAAGATGCTTACGCCGCGCTGGGTGTCGCCGTGGCTCCCTCCACCGAATTGGGCAGCCGTCGACGCTCAGAGCTGGTTCCCGAAGAAGCAACCGAATTGTTTTCATTGAAGGGGGGTGAGGTCAGCCACGTAGAAAAGGAAGCTCAGAACTATGTCATCTATAAAGTGTTGCGCAGAGATGTAATGCCGCTAGCGGAGGTGAGAGCTGAAGTCGCCCGCGAGATCTACAAGCAGAAATTCAAAGACACAATGAAGTCAGCGCTTGATGCTGTTCCCGCTGAATTCAATGAACAGTATTTCGGCTCGAAGATGGCGCCGCAGGGCGATCAGGCCGCTCCTGTTGCGGGGTCGCGTTAGAAGGTGGGATGACGAAAAAACGCGACGTGCCCCTCTCTGACACGTCGCGTACATTGCGTTCTTACAGTGAACGCAAGAAGTTAAGCAGATCCTGTTTCAAGCTAGGCGACAGGTTGTTGAAAAGCACAATCACCTGGCAAGCTTCTCCCTGAGCCGGTGTGCAGTTGGCAGGACTGGTTCCGATATTGGGAGCGTGGTCTTTGATTGCATCAAGCAGGTTGCTGGCGCGGCCATCGTGGAGGAAGAACAGGCGCTGGCCAAGTCCCCAGAGCGGAGCCGAACGGAACTGAGCAGGTCCGGCATTGCCCTGCGTTACCCCATCCGACAAGCTGCTATCCATGGTGTGGAGAGCAAAATCTGAGAAGGGATGGAACACCGCATTATTTAATTCCGGCGTGGCCGATGTGGTTGTGCGCAGGAAGTTGGAATGGCAAAGAACGCATCCAATCGGCTTGATGGCCGAAGTGTTCGGATTGTTATCTGGACTGGGGCTGGTGAGCGATCCCGCTACGGATGGATCAAGGCTGCCGAACACTTTGGCGCCGCGTTGGGCCGAAGCATCCAGGGCTTTGCAGAGAGCCTTGCCGTTCGCATCAAGTCCGCTGTTGTAATTGCATTGGCTGGGCGAGGCGTTCAAGCGCATGAAAACGGCAAAGTTCTCAATGTCACTCGAGATGTCTGAAGCGACTCCTGAAGCGCCAAAGTTAGGGTTGTTGAAGATGGTAAGAATGGTGCGAAGGTTGGGATCCGTGGGATCAGGAGGAACAATGACCTGGTCCTCCGGCTCGGGATTGGGAGAGCATTGTCCGTTCCCGTCAGTTCTTTCGTTGGGGAAGTTCTCATTGCTCACTCCCATTTCCACGTTGGAAGCCTCACCCGCGAAAACCAGCATGGACTTGTTCTGCGCCTTCCATCCGAAGCGGCTGATGGTTTGATCGTTGCCGCTGATGTTGAAAGAGCCTGCTATTCCGAGTACCGGGTTGAAGAAGTTGGGATTGTTGGCAATCGCGTCTTCGGTAGTCAGGTTTCCTTCCAGATTGTCATCTGCGGTGTTTTCGACAAAGCCTTCACCGAAGGTCGGGATGGGGATGCGAAAGATAATGTTGTGGTTCGCAACCTGCGTCGGGAAATCTTCCTGGGCGATCTGGCAGTTCGCGGGAGCATCAGGTCGTCCTTTGATGACGAACAGGTTTGCGACGGAGCCCGCTGGCACCGGGTCGCGGAAGATTGTGTCATCTCCGGGTGAGCCGTTGGGGAAGCGGGCTTCACGCACCGGCCCGGTAGCGGTGATGAATGAACTAACAGCCTGAAGCTGGGCCGCGGTTGGTGCGTCGCCTACCTGAGGATTTCCGCCAGGAAAACCGGGCGTGTTTTTGTTGGGGCTGCTGCCGCCCACGGTGGGTTGGGAATGGCATTGGAAGCAGCTTACAGCATTGAAAGATGGTCCCAGGCCAGGAAACGTTCCTGCCCCGGTTTGGGGACCTGGACCAACATTTGCTTTGACTTCGAAAACTGCCAAAGCCTGGAACCAGAATCCCGTGAGGTTGCTGCTGCCGCTGACTACGTTGCCGGCGCCAGCGTCGCCGATACTATCTGGCGGCTGCACCGTATCAATACAAGCAGGCGCGGTGGGAAATTTAGCCGACTGTATGGCGCCGGGAGTCGGCGGACAAAATGGGTTGTTATTTCCTACTGGACGCGGACCCGGATCGGTCGGCGTCAATGTTTGGCCCTGGAGGATGCCCCCCAGAAGCATGACTGTCAACAACGCTACAGCTACTCGAAACCCGGGCACAAGCGTGATTCTGGCGTTCATCACATTTGCCTTTCTCCAGGTGCATCAGCACCTGGATTTTGTAGAGGAGTTGTTGCAGGGAAGTACGGAACTACGTCTAACACCAAACCAGAACCGGAGCAGGGTAGCTGCTTTTCGGCGAGAAACGCCGCGTTTCCGGAAAAATTAGTGTTTTCAGAATTCCCGTTTCGGTACTCTGAATTTCCACAACGGCCTTTGCGGTTAAGGACACCGAAGACCTTTGGAGGGAGGCTTTTTGGATCAGGACTAGTAGAAGTCGCTACAGCTCAGGAAGAACCCGCATGTTTGGCACAGCAGCTTGCAACGCGACTCACGCATCTTCGATCCGCAGTTGGGACAAAAACTGCTGGCGTCGGCCGGTTTGGATTTCTGCTGCTGGTCCGCGGAGACTTGCAGGGAGTTGGTGCCATGCCCTTCAGGAGGTCTGGAGGCATCATTCATGCAAAGGAGTGTAAATCGTTTCATCGGTCATTCTTTCAGAAAAGTTGCGCTGACGAGTCATCCAGCAGGTTCGAGCGCCAAGGAGTGCTATCCAGAGCACGTAGCCAACAGCTTTAGCGTTACTCACATCCTACTTGCAAGTCGCGGTGACGATTCCGGCGGCTTTGGACCTGCAAATTTGTGAAGATTACTGTCTTTGGGCTTACGATCTCCTCGTCCTGGGGCAACGGTCATGCCACTCCTTACCGTGCAATTTTGCGCGCCCTTCACCGGATGGGACATCAGGTGCTCTTCTTTGAAAAGGACGTACCTTACTACAAGCTGCGCCGGGATTTTGATTCCTGTGACTATTGCTATCTGGTTCTTTATGAAGACTGGCAGCAGGTGCGGCGGCACGCGCTCCGCGAAGCAGCCGAATCTGACGTTGTGATCACGGCAAGTTATCTTCCGGAAGGCGTCCAGATTAATGATGAAATCCTGGATCTGGCCCGGCCGCTTCGCGTGTTCTATGACCTGGATACTCCTGTAACGCTGGCCAACATGGAAAAAGAAGGCGTGCAATATCTCCGCCGGGAGCAAATCCCGGAATTCGATTTGGTTTTGTCTTTCACCGGAGGCCAGGCGCTGGAAGAACTGGAACAAACCTATGGCGCTCGGATGGCACGATCCTTATATGGGTGCGTGGATCCTGATGACTATTCCCGAGTGGAGGCCAGCCCCGAGCTCGCCTGCGATCTGAGCTACATGGGGACCTACGCTCCAGATCGTCAGCAGAAAGTGGATGAACTCTTTCTGGAGACGGCACACCGGCACCCGGAGAAGCAGTTCCTGCTGGCTGGATCGCTCTATCCCTGGGAATGGCGCTGGCCTGCGAATGTCCGCCGCATTGAGCATGTGGCCCCGCATGATCACCCCAGGCTGTATTCGTCTTCCAGGTTGACGCTGAACATCACACGTGGCGACATGGCCCGGTGGGGATGGTGCCCTTCCGGAAGGTTCTTTGAGGCGGCTGCGTGCGCCACACCTCTTATTACAGATTGGTGGGAGGGGTTGGACCGGTTCTTTGATGTGGAGCAGGATCTACAGGTGGTTTCCCGGGCAGATGAGGTGGAGAGGGCTCTTACTACAGAGAATGAGGACCTGCAGAAGATGGCGTCGCGCGCCCGTGAGCGAACACTGCACGAGCATACAGGCGACATCCGCGCACGGCAGTTGCTCGGCCATATTGAGGAGGCCTTCTCATCTGCACCTGGCCAACGCGAATCATCAGCTTTGAGAACCGAGGCAGTGCAATGATCGGCATAATTCCCGCAGCTGGGGCCGGGCAAAGGATTCAGCCACTGGGCTGTTCTAAAGAGCTTCTTCCCGTGGGCTCGCGGCTGGTGGATGGGGCTGAGAGACCCAAAGCAGTATCTGAATATCTGGTTGAGCGAATGATTGCCGCCGGCGCTGAGCAGATTTGTATGGTCATCTCGGCTGACAAGAGTGACATCGTCAAGTACTATGCCGAGCGCAACTACGCGGCGGAAATATTTTATGTGGTCCAGCGCAAGCCCCAGGGCCTGTGCGACGCGCTCTTCCGTGCCGAGCCCTTTGCCCGTCGTCATGATCAGGTGCTGATCGGCCTTCCTGACACCATCTGGTTTCCGGAGAACGCTTACATCCCCGCGCTCGACCTGGAGCAAGCGGACGTAAACCTGGTGCTTTTTCCCGTGAACGACCCTACAGTCTTTGACGCTGTAGTTTGTGACGACCTTGGCTTTGTGCAGCAGGTACAGGTCAAGCGCAAAGATGCAGCCTCACACTGGATCTGGGGCGCAGTGACTGCTCGCGGTGAGAGCTTCCATCGGCTGAAGCTGCTGTGGGAAGCGCGCCATCGCAGCGACGAATATCTGGGAGACCTGCTGAACGCGTTTATAGCGGCAGGAAACGTCGTAAGGGGACGCCACTGCGGCGAAGTTTATATGGATGTGGGAACAATGGAAGGATACCGCAATGCCCAGGACTATCTGCGAACGAGCATGAAATCGCTTCGTGCCGCCTAACTCACGGCAGCACCTGCAACCCGGCAAACGCCCCAGAGTGTGAGCTACGCGTTGGCCCTCAGGATATCGCGAATTTCCCGGTTGATCTTGGCGCAATCACGCGCTGCCTTGTCCACCAGATCCGACCACTTCCGGGCGTTCTCATCCAGCTTCATCTGAGCCAGCAGATAAGAGGCCTGCATGATGGTTTCAATGGAATTGCTCAGATCGTGCGCCAGTGACCTTAACTTGGTATTAATTTCAGCGGGAATCTTTGCCGTGGTTTCCATTTTTGCTTGCGCACTCATGTGCTCTCCCCGTCAGATTTATTAAAGTCTTTAAGTTATTCCGGCACTTTCGGCCCTTGCAGGCCTTTCGTTAGACGCAAGCACCCGGAAGTTAGTTGTTCATATCGTGCGTCGATCATTTGGACATGGCCTAACTCCTTAATTATCAGTGACCGACCAAGCACCTTACTACCATAAGGTATTTCCTTCAGTCAGCCGAGTGCTTCCCCTGATTCGCCCTAAGAGGATTGGAATCCTAGAATCCCGCCACTAACAAGGCACAAAAACTTACAGCACGCCGGACCTGGTTTTGGCGCCTTCGCTCTTCCGGGCGAAAGACAAAAAACTTATTCGTACGTTGAGAGCCAATCCGTCGTCCCCCAGGCGACGAAATGCTCGGGGGATCACTTGCGTTCTTTCACCGCAACTCGTTTGTTCCTGGCGATTGTTTGCGGCTCGCTTCTTGCCGCATCTGCCTTTGCCGGCACCAAATTTCAGGCCACCACCACGCTGGCGGCCGAAACTGGAAACAACACCAGCGCTGCCGACACCTTTACCGCTCAAACCAACGGCAACATTGGGGCCAGTAATATCAGTAAGATGCCCACCCGCAGTTTGCTGTATCCGGGCTCTACCGCCAAAATTTACGCCCACTTTGTGCCCTGGTTCGGCTTTGGCGACCATATGAAGGTCGGTTACACCTCCAATGATGTGGCCCAGGTCCAGAAGCAGGTGAATGACATGGTGAGCCGCGGCCTTGATGGCGCCATCATTGACTGGTACGGTCGCGGCGAGTTCAGCAAGAACTTTGTTTTCTACGACCAAGCCAGCCAGATGCTGATGCAGCAGGCGGAACTGAATCCCGGATTCCATTTCGCCATCATGTATGACGCCGGCGCCATGAAAGCCTGCGCCGCCACGCCCGGTTGCGACGTGACCCAGACCATGATCGACGACCTGAATTACGTCAACACCACTTATGAAGGTTCGCCTGCCTACCTGACCGCCAACGGCCGGCCGGTCATTTATTTCTTCGGCGATACCGCCTATACCATTGACTGGACGCGGGTTCGAGCCTCCGTCGCAGGAAATCCTGAGTTCATCTTTCGCAATAATGGCGGCTTCACTCATACCCAGACCAGCGGAGCCTTTTCCTGGGTAGCGCCTCATCCAGCCGGCAGCACCAGCCCTGACATTCCTTCCATTGGATACCTCGACAGCTATTACACCAGCGCCCTGAACCATCCCACCATGTATTCCACCGGGTCCGGGTACAAGGGATTCAATGACACTCTTGCATTGTGGGGAACCGGACGCTTCATCGACCAGCAGTGCGGCCAGACCTGGCTTGAGACGCTGGCTGAAGAAGGGAAGTATTACTCCACCACCCGGCAACAAACCGGCATCCAGCTCGTGACCTGGAACGACTACGAAGAAGCTTCCGAGATTGAAACCGGCATCGATAACTGTGTTGCCGTTTCTGCAACAGTAAGCGGAACCACCGTGAACTGGAGCATTACCGGCCAGCAAAACACCATCGATCATTTCTCCATCTTCGTTTCCCAGGATGGCCAGAACCTCATGTGGCTGGCCGACGCCTCGGCCGCCACGCGCACCATGAACCTGGCCCAATTCTCGCTCGACGCCGGAAACTACATCGTCTTCGTCAAAGCCA
>DATEJX010000382.1:0-4823 GCA_035277785.1 Candidatus Angelobacter sp.
TGTGGTCTCGAGATGGGCAGCGATGCCGTAGTCCTTGAATCGCTGCAGTGTCCAGCCACTTGCCTCCTGCATCTGCTTCGAACCCGTCAGGCGCGCACCGATGTTGCTGGTAAGGTATTCCAGATTCTTCATTAATTCAGAGTGAGCCTTCACCTCGTCATAAACCTTTTGGTCGGCAACTTCCATTGAGGACTTGTATGTTTTCTTATCTTCATCTGAGCGAACCAGAGAGGCGTTTTGAGCGATGGCAAAATGTGAACATAAAACAACTGTGAAAACAAAAAAGAGTCGTGGAAACACTTTAATGATCGCGTTTCACCTTTTTAATTCGAAATAAATTGTGCGCAGCGGAACGGATTATAAACCCTTAAGATCGTCGCGATAGCAGAAATGGGCGCAACTTGGCGGCCTGAGACAGCAGAAACTTTGAAACGGTTTCACGTTTTGTCGCACTAAACAGCAACGGAGAACCATGCGGAAGTATGCAGAAGCCCCACCTGGCTCCTTCCGCTTCTGCAGAACTTCTGTTTTCTTACCTTGGTGGATGTCTTCGCGGCATTTAAGCTTTTGCCGCGAAGACTTTTTTTTCAGAGTGACGTACGGAGCGGAGCCGTAACCGACTCAAGCACTGGCGATAGTTCCAGACTCGCAGGCAGAGTTCCAAAAGAGTGGCCGTGATCTCCCTTCAAGCGCGAAACAATAAATGCGTCAGCAAAGCCGGCGGGACTATGGCGCACTACAAGTGACGCCTGCAGGGCCAGGGCAAGTCGCTCTGCCAACCGACGTCCCTGAAGTTCGGCTCCGCCTCCGCCATTGTTCAAGCCCTGCTTTAGACATGCTGTCAGCTCTGTTTTAGTTCGTTCCAGAAACGAATCCAGGTCGGAATCGCTTCCCTGGGCTGATTGCAGTTCCTGAAACACCGCATCTACGGTTCCCGGATCTTTGGCGAGCGCGCGCAGGATGTCCAGGCAAATGACGTTTCCGGATCCCTCCCATATGCCGTAGAGAGGAGCTTCGCGATAGAGCCTCGGCATACCGGAATCTTCAACGTATCCATTACCTCCAAGACATTCCAGCGCTTCGCCTACAAGCGCTGGGCTGCGTTTGCAAAGCCAGTATTTGGAAAACGCCGTAGCAATGCGGGAAAAGGCGCGCTCATGCTCATCTGATTGCCGTGCGTCGAAGGATGCTGCGAGCCGCATGACCATCAGCGTTGCCGCTTCCGATTCGACCGCCAGATCAGCCAGAACGTTGCGCATGAGAGGCTGCTCGATGAGCAACTTGCCAAAGGCTTTTCTATGACAGCAATGATGCGTTGCCTGTAAAAGTGCCTGGCGCATCAGGCCTGCGGAAGCTCCTGCGCAATCAAGCCGTGTATAGTTCACCATTTCAATAATGGTGCTCACTCCGCGCCCTTCTTCACCCAACATGTGCGCCCAGGCGGAGTCAAACTCCACCTCGCTGGAAGCGTTAGAGCGGTTGCCCATCTTATCTTTCAAGCGTTGGATAAAGAATTTGTTTTTCTCTCCCGTTGGCGTCCAGCGCGGGAGAAAGAAGCAGGAGAGGCCCTTTTCTGTCTGCGCGAGAATCAAAAATGCATCGCACATGGGCGCGGAACAGAACCACTTATGTCCTGTGATCAGATATTCTCGCGAACTCCCAATTCGTTCGGCGCGGGTCGTGTTCGCCCGTACATCTGAGCCACCTTGTTTTTCCGTCATTCCCATGCCCAGCAACACGCCTCGTTTATCCGCCGCAGGCATGAAACGGGAATCGTAGGCTGACGAAAGGATGCGCGGCTCCCATTCGCTCGCAAGCGCGGGTTCGCTCCGAAGTGACGCCAGACCGGAGAACGTCATCGATACAGGGCACGTATGCCCGGCTTCGTTCTGCACAGTGATCATCATCAGCGCGGCGCGAGCTACATGAGCACCCTTCCTGGACTCGAGCCAGGGCAGGCTGTGCAGCCTATGGCCGATCGAAGTCTTCATCAGGCAATGCCATGAAGGATGGAACAATACTTCATCGCGGCGGTGGCCGTTGCGGTCGTGGGTATGCAGCACCGGTGGATTTTCATTAGCTTCAACGCCCCAGTTCTGCGCTTCCGCCGTCCCCAGGATTTCTCCGAGTTCAGTGATTTGCTCCATGGCCCAGGTGGCGCCCTCCCGCCTCACGGCCTCCACCAGAGTCCGATCGGTGAGAAAGAGGTTGTAGCCGGTGAGCGCGGGTACCTGATTCGAGTTTTCGCCTGCTGGCGGAGCAATTCGCGCGGAGGACGTCATGGGCTAATTATCTGCCTATGATGGTGGCCAAACAACATCCGTTCTATTTGAAAACATGTGGCATCGCCAGGGCCAAGCACTTCCCGAATCTTGCCAGCCGCTAGGGTGCAACGGTATTGTGAATGCGTGTTAGAGGAGCTGCGTCATATGTTGAAGCGTTTGTTGTACTTTGGGTTTTGCGGCATCACCCTCCTTGCACTGCTGAGCCTGCCGGCCACTGCACAAGGCAACAGTCAGGGAAAAGGCAATGGCAGGAACAAGCACCAACAAGCCACCGATGACGGCGATAGCTACGCGGGTGGAAGAGTCCGCATTCTTTTCACTACGCGCGATCAGGACATCATCCGCGACTACTACCACGACCAATATTCCAATCTGCCGCCCGGACTGGCGAAGCGTGGCGGCAACTTACCACCAGGCCTGCAAAAGCATCTGGAACGCGATGGCACCTTGCCTCCAGGGCTGCAAAAGCGCATTCAACCATTTCCAGTTGAACTGGAGCGACGCCTGACGAGGTTACCGGACGAATACAGCCGCGTGACGCTCGGTGTCGACATCCTTATTTTGGACCGGCGGACACAAAGAATTATGGACATCGTCCGAGACATTTTGCGGCCATAGAGAAGGTCATTCGGCCCTTAACGCGATCATAGGATCAATCCGGGTGGCGCGGTGGGCCGGAATGTACGCGGCCATTAAGGCAACTATCAACAAAAGCACTGGAACGGCTGCATACGTTAATGGGTCGCTTGTACTCACTCCAAAAACCATTGACTCCATCACTCGCGTGAGCGCATAGGCGGCGATTCCACCGATTAGGATTCCAATCAGGGTGGTTGAAATAGCCTGACGCAGCACGAGCTTCAGAACGGTTGAGGAACTCGCGCCGAGCGCAATGCGAACGCCAAATTCGCGTGTGCGTCGAGCCACCGAATACGCCAACACACCATAGATGCCGGCAATGGCCAAGAGAAGGGCTGTCATCGCAAAGGCCCCAACCAGCAGCAGATTGAAGCGGCGTTCGGCCAGCGAGGCAGCAAATACGCGGGTAAAGCTGTTAGTTTTCACCGGGACAGACGGGTCAAGCTCCCTGATTACCCGACGCGCCGCTGATAGGGTGGTGTTCGGGTCTCCCGCGGTCCTGATCACCAGCGTCAGTTGGGCGGCCTTTTGGGGACGCTGCAGACAATTTACATAGATGATTGGAGTCGGCGGTTTTTCCAGGCTGGTCCCGCGGACATCGCCGGCTACGCCGACCACCGTGAGCAGGCGAAGATCGCCGTCCATATTTCCATATTCAATGGTCTGGCCCACAGGATCGCGGTCAGGCCAAGTCTGGCGTGCAAGTGCTTCACTGACCACAGCTACGTGTGGTGCATCCCCTGTATCGGCATCGCTAAAAAAGCGGCCACGTTTGAGAGGTATATCCAGAGCACGAAAATAGCCCGGGCTGGCAGCCACATAGTTTCCCAGGCCAGTATGAGCTTTATCAGCGAATAGCGGAGTGAAGAAGTCTCCCAAGGCCTGATAATCCGCCTTTGAGAGCTCACCCTTAAAGTTCGAGTACCGTTGTATCAAGCTCAGCGTCTGGGGTGTGAGCTGCCGTGAGTTAACTAATGCAAAGGTCCCATCAGAGTAGCCTCCGGTCCCGAGCGGAAGATCGCTTGTAGTTCCAGCCTCAACCACGCCGGGAATCTGATGGACTTTTCCGAGGATCTGCTGCAGAAGCGCGATGCGCTGAGCATTGTCATCCTGACCGGAAAATGAAACATCCAGGGTTACAACCTGTTCTGTTCGAAATCCGGGGTCCACAGACAGAACGCGAAGAAAGCTTCGTCCAAGGAGACCTGCGCCGACCAGCAGCACCAGGGTAACTGCCACCTGCGCGGCCATGATGGTTTGACTTGTCCGCTGGTTCTTGTGGGCGCCGCTGAGCCGGCTGCTGCCTTGCGCAATAATAGCTTGAAGATCGGCAGAGCCCGCTCGGTAAGCAGTGAATATGCCTAGAGCGCCTGCCAGAACGAGTGACACGGCCAGAGCAAAGAGCACCACAGGGAGGTTTACCGCAACGTCCTCAAGCCGCGGCAAATTTTGGGGTGCCATGGAGAGCAGCAGGCGAATGCCTGCGTACGCCAGCGCGACGCCGCCCAGTCCCCCGGCAAAACAGAGCAGCAGGGATTCTGCAAGGAATTGGCGAACCAGTCGGCCGCGAGAAGCCCCGAGTGCAGATCGAACGGCAAGCTCACTTTCACGGGCCGTTGCCTGGGCAAGCAGCAGATTCATCACGTTGGCACATGCCACGAGCAGAAGCAGGCCGGAGATCTCCAGCAGGATCAAAAGGGCAGGACGTGCCTTGTCCGTGAGCGATTCGCGTAGCGGGACTGCTACTGCATCGTGCATGTAGTTGTCCTCGGAAAATTGACCGTAGATCCTGTGAGCCACACCGCTTAACTCGGTGGATGCCTGTTGCAGAGTCAGACCGTCCCGAATGCGCCCCACAACCTGCCAGCCACCAGCAGTCCGGCTGGTGGGCTTTGTGGA
>DATEJX010000383.1:0-21713 GCA_035277785.1 Candidatus Angelobacter sp.
TACAGCATGGGAGTAGGATGACGATGCGCGTGTTCAGCCATGATGAAATCCTTAAGCCGCTCCTTTGTGGCGGCTGATGAGATACAGCAACGGGAAGAGATAAATCCAGACAATATCTACAAAGTGCCAGTAGAGCCCGCCCAGTTCTACCGGCGTGAAATACGCAGGTCCGAACTCCCCGCGCCTGGCGCGCAAGAGAAGCCACGTCATCAGCCCCATGCCAATAATCATGTGGAAGGCGTGGAGACCGGTCATCAGGAAATAGAAAGAAAAAAAGATCTCCGTCTGCTTGGCGGTCTGGATTGCTGAGGCCTCAGGTACTGTCGTACCTGATTCGCGTGCGTGTTCCTGAATCTCGTCAGCGATATTACCCAGCTTGGGGTTGTTGACTGAACAGCCGCCCCAGGCGTTGAAGCCCTTGCCAATCACATGGCCAGGAACGTGGCACTCATCCCACTTGTCGTAGTATTCCTTCGCCTTGACGCCCAGGAACACCGCGCCCAGGATCATGGTGCCGATAATGAACCAGATCTGGTAACTGCGCTTGCCTTTCTGTGCCGCCCACACCGCCATTGCCATGGTCAAGCTGGAAGCGATCAGGACAAGCGTGTTGGCAAAGCCCCACGAGACGCTGATGCTGGTGCTTCCCGCAACAAACGCCGGGTAATACTTGATCCGGTAAATCAGGTAGGCAGCGAAGAGCCCGCCGAACATCATGATTTCGGTGAGCAGGAAGACCCACATTCCGAACGTGGAAGCGGCCTTCTGTTGCTCCATGCTGTCAAACTGATGGACCAGCGCCGGATGATGATCCGTGGTTGTCGTCTGGCTAGTGGACAACGGTTACCTCCTGGTCGGATCCGTAATGGTATGGCTCGGTGGTCACAACCGGAATCTCATGGAAGTTGTGGGTTGGCGGCGGAGAGCTTGTCTGCCATTCGAGACCCGTGGCCTGCCATGGATTGTCTCCGGCGATGGGTCCGTATTTCAGCGACCATAGGAAATAGATAGCGGGCAAGATAAATGCCACCGCCAGAACGGAAGCGCCCGCGCTGGAGAGCACGTTGAGCACCTGGAACTCAGGCGGATACGCGTGATAGCGGCGCGGCATGCCAAGATAGCCCAGAATGAACTGCGGGAAGAACGTTAGGTTGAACCCGATAAAGGTGATGATGGCAGCCAGCTTGGCCACCGCCTCGGGATACATTCGTCCTGTTATCTTGGGCCACCAGAAATGTAACCCTCCAAGATATGCGCTGACCATGCCTCCCACCATGACGTAATGGAAGTGCGCAATGACGAAGTATGTATCGTGAATGTGAACGTCCATTCCCAGAGCTGCCAGCATGACGCCGGTCAGGCCGCCGATAGTGAATAGCCCCATGAAGCCCAGGGCATAGAGCATGGGGGTATCCAGGCTGATGGAGCCCTTATACATGGTGGCAGTCCAGTTAAAGATCTTGACTGCTGAGGGAATCGCCACAGCCATGCTCAACAGCGAGAACACCATCGCGGAATACTGAGAGATTCCGGCCACAAACATGTGGTGCGCCCACACCAGGAACCCGAATACCGCAATCGCAATGCTTGAGAATGCGACAAAGGAGTAACCAAACACGCGCTTGCGCGAGAAGCAGGTAACCAGTTCGCTGATTACACCCATTCCAGGAAGAATCATGATATAGACCGCTGGATGGGAGTAAAACCAGAACATGTGCTGGAAGAGCACCGGATCGCCACCGTATCTGGGATCAAACACGCCGATGTGGAATGTCCTCTCCATGGCAAGAAGGATCAGCGTGATGGCGAGAACGGGAGTGGCAAGCACCATGATGAGGCTGGTTGCGTAGTTCGACCACACGAACAAGGGCAGCCTGCCCCACGTCAAACCGGGTGCTCGCATTCGGTGCACGGTGACAATGAAATTCAATCCGGTAAATATGGAAGAGAACCCGGCAAAGATGATGCCCACCGCCATCAGGGCCACATGTGTGCGCAGAAAACCGCTGCTCAGCGGCGTATAGAAGGTCCAGCCGGTGTCAACACCGCCGCTCACCATCACAGCCAGCGAGAAAAAGCCCGCAAAAATATAGATGTACCAGCTCAGCAAGTTGATCTTTGGAAAAGCCAGGTCCTTGGCTCCCAGCATGATCGGCAGCACAAAATTCCCGAGCGTTGCGGGAATCGACGGCACCAGGAAAAAGAACACCATGTTGATGCCGTGCATGCTGAACAGTTTGTTGTAGGTATCCGACGTAAACAGGTCGCCCGCCGGAGTCAGCAACTCCAGCCTGATTAAGGCCGCGAACAAGCCCCCCATGAAGAAGAAGAAGGTAATTGAGAAGATATACAGGACGGCAATGCGCTTGTGGTCCTTGGTCAGCAGCCATGACCTGATCCCGTAATTGTCATTCAGATAATGCCTGGCCGGCATCACCGGCTTGATTGCGGTTGTAGCGGTACTCATGGTTTTTTCCCGGAGGGTGCGGGCTGGCCACCCTGTTGTAACTCTTGCTGGATCATTGGTACTTCGTTGTCACGGAGCTGCGTTGGCGTAGTCCGGTTGTTGATGGGCTCAGATTCCTGCAGACCCATGTGCTTGATGTACTCAGTAATCTGGATCAAACCTTCTTCGCTGACCACTCCCTGAAACGTCGGCATGATCGGCTGGAAACCCTGCACAATTTTGGCATTCGGATTCAGGATAGATTCACGAATGTAGTTATCGTCCGCCACCACCACACGGTTATCGCTCAATCGGACCGGCCGGCCATATAGGCCCTGCAGGTTCGGTCCACGCGCGCCTGAATCAGGGCGATGGCAGGTGGTGCAGCCAAATTCCTGGAACAGTTTCTCACCCATGGAAGAAAGAGACCCTTCCGCCTTGCCGCTGGCCAGCCACTCTGCGTAGTCCTCGGGCTTCATGGCAATCACCTGGCCCACCATGGCGGAATGGTTGGTTCCACAGTACTGCGAGCAGAAAAGATGGTAGCTACCCGGCGTGGTGGCTTCAAACCAGGAGTAGACATACCGGTTTGGCAACACATCCTGCTTGACGCGAAAAGCGGGTACAAAAAAGTCGTGGATCACGTCCTGCGAAATCAAAGTTACCTTTACCGGACGTCCAGTGGGTACATGCAGCGTGTTGATTTCGCGCTGTCCACCGGGGTGCTGGAACTTCCACATCCACTGTTTGCCCACGCCATAAATCTCCAGAGCGTTTCCCGGAGGATTTTCAATTTTGTAATAAAGCACCGCGCCCCATACAAAGATGCACAAGGTGATCCCGAGGGGGATGACAGTCCAGACAATCTCCAGCAGCGTGGAGCCGTGGATCTGTTCGGCCTCCTGTTCCGGGCGTCTTCTGTACTTGATGATGAAGAACAGAATGAGCAGCGCAATGAGCAGGGAGAAAAAGGTGGTAATGAGCACCAGAAACAGGTAGAACGCGTCCACCTGTCCTGCAAGGGTTGAAGCCTGCTCCGGAAATAATGGCAAATTAAAGTGCATCTATTCGGCTGTCCTAGTTAAAACGGTTCTGTCTGGCTGCCAGCACGTCGCGGCGGAACATGACGATCATGAATCCACCCAGCACCAGCACTGTCGCCAGAGCGCTCAATCGCAGAATCCTGAACACCACGGCCCCGTACTTGCCTCGCGCGGGATCGTACTCATAGCAATAGAGAATCACCTTGTCTACCACGTTACCGATCTTCCCCTGCGAGGACTGAATCAATCCAAGCTGGATATCGCGTGGCGCATATTCAATTCCGTAGTAGTACTGCGCCAGCCTTCCGTCCGGGGTGAGCAACATGATTCCGCTGGCATGCGCAAATTGCTGAATCTTCGGGTCCCAGGCAAAGCGGAAACCCACCGCGCTGGCCAGAGCGTCAATCTGTTCTTTTTTCCCGGTCAGAAAGTGCCAGCCTTGTGCTGCGCCTGGACGGCGGTAACGATCGAGATATGTCTTCTTGCTCTCCGCCGCAGTTTCCGGCGTGTCGCGCGGATCAAAGCTTACGGTAACCACATTGAAATCACGACCAACACTAAAACGAGTGATTCCGTTGAAAGCGCCCGCCATGCCATTCATCACCTGCGAACACAACATGGGACACTGAAAATAGACCAGGGACAGGATTACGGGCTTGGATCCGAAGTACTGCTTTAGTTGCACCGGCTGCCCGTTCTCATCCAGGAACGTGAGGTCGAGTGGAATCTGTTGGTTCAGCCTTTGATCGAAGCCAACCTTATCGAAGATGGAAATCTTGGTATTCGCGGCGGCATCGCCTTGGAGAGCATAGGCCGGCTGGTTGCCCTGGCTCCAGGCGCACACGCTGGCACACATGGCCAGCACCGCCATTACCCCGGCCTTCCGAATTGTGCTGCTACAACTCACTTCTTCAACTCCTGAAGATCGTCCTATCTCTTGCTGGGTCCGGCCGGCACCATGGGCACCGCTGTGGGCAGCATGGGCGGTACAAAGGGCCCGCTTACCTGCGGCAACCCGCGTTGAACCAGCAAATTCATAGCTTGATCAATCGGGATATGAACACTGCCGTCAGAGTTCTTGCCCGCGCTGGCCAACCATCCGTCTTCTGAGCTGCGGAACAGGTTCATATCGTAGACATCGTCATACTGCAGCCGCGGGCCAGGAAAGGTCCGTTCCAGATGCTTATCAATCTGTCCGCGTCCGTAGTAATCAGGCAGAGGCTTTACGCTCTCTTCCTGTCCTGCCGGCAAAGGTGTCTTTGCTGACGTGGACACGACCGGCTCGCGCTCCTTCTGCAACTGCTGCTCAACCGCAGTCATCTTCGGCTGGCTTTCCTTATCCAGATGCTGCAGGAATCGGAAGAAGCCGAACACGACGAGGAATGAGGCAAAGCCGAGGATGGCAATCATCGCGAGAAAAAGTACGATTCCACGAACACTGATATCGCTCTCTTCGTGCCCTTCCTTCAGGTGCAGATTAGCGGCTTGTGATTCAAAATTATCCATGTTTCGCTTCCAGCATTTCCACAAAATGGGGATCGTTCACTGGCATGAGCGACCGCTTGCTCAGCCGGGTAAAGAACGCCCAGAGCCAGATGCCGCCGATCGCAATCGGGGCCAGTACGTACATGATTCCATCCTGCACGCCGAACTTGCTGAGCCCCTCACCGGGATAAAAGTTAGGCGCAGTAAACCAGATGAGATCGACCAATCGCATCAACAAAAGCAGGTAAACCATCTTGATGATGCGCCTGCCTTCTCGCTTGAGGTTGCGCGAGAGCATGATGAAAAATGGGACCAGGAAATGAATAAAGATCAAAGCTGATCCAAAGTATTGCCATCCGCCGCGTAATCGAATGAGGTACCAGCGGATTTCCACCAGCAGATTGCCTGACCAGATAATCAGCCACTGAGAGAAAGATACATAGGCCCACAGCACGACAAAAGCAAACATCAGCTTGCCGAAGTCGTGAAGGAAATCAATCTTGAACATCTTGGAGATTGGTTCCATGGGCGCAAGTTTTACCAGCAGCCAGACGGTGAAGCAGAGCGCCGTGAGCACCTCGCCCACCATGAAGATCATGCCAAACACCGTCGAAAACCACTTCGGTTCAAGTGACATGGCCCAGTCGATGGAACCGAAGGTGATGGTCGCAGCGTAGAACACAATGCCCGCGCCGCTGATGTTTTGCACTTTGGGAAACTGTGCAGGCGTTGTCAGCCCGGCCTCTTCGCGATCCGACCACCGCCTGAGGTACCAGTACAACGCGTACCAGCCAATGAAATAAAGGACTCCGCGTAGCCAGAAACCAAAAGGCGTGAGATAAAGGACACCCTTTTGTCCAAGTTCCTTGATGGCTTCCTCATGCCCCATGGTAGCCCAGGGATAGAGGTATTTCATCCCGATAGCGATTGGTAACCAGCACACAAACATGAATGGGAGGAGGCCGGCTGCGGCTTCCCAGAAACGCCGCCCTACTCTTCCCCAGTTTCCGCCGCTGGTGTATTGCAGCATGAGCAGCACCAGGCAGCCCAGCGTCATACCCAGCCAGAACAGAAAGGCATACAGCCATGAGCGCAGGAACAGTGTCCCGCCATGCGGGAAGATGAAGGCGCACACCACTATCGCCACCAGGGCTACCACGCCAGGAATAATGGCCATGCTGCCCAGGCGGTTGATGATTGCCGGCGGTGCGTAGTCCTGCGGTGTGACTCGGATCGCGCTTGTGCTCACTTCACGCCTCCTTTCACCGGCGTGGGAGCTGCCACTGGGACGTTGGGCTGCATTGCCGTCGGGCTGACATAAGAAGTATCTGGAATCTGGATGGGCGGCGTTGGGTTATTCAATTCTTGTTGGTCCTGAGGCGGAACATCAGCCGCAGTGGCATTCTGACTGAGCTGCAGGGCACGAATGTACGCAGCAATCGCCCACCGGTCTGCGGGATGGATCTGAGCGGCATAATCAGGCATGGCGCCAAAGCCGTGGCTGATCACATCATAAAAATGTCCAATGGGCGCATTCCTTAGGCGCGCCTGATGGAACGTGGGCGGATGCTTGAATCCGCGCTGCACAATCATGCCGTTGCCGTCGCCTACACGCGAATGGCAGGGGACGCAGTAAATGTTGTATCGTTCCTGGCCGCGGAACAGGAAGTTGCGGTCCAGTTTGATCTCTGAAGGCAGCTCGTTACCGAACGCAGCGCCGTGTTTTCCCGTCAGGTAGTAGCTGTTTGGATCGAGCTGCTCGCGGTCGAGATCAGCGTCTTCGAGTCGAGGGATGGTTCCGTCAACGGGGAAACGCGCGGAACGATGATCAGGGAAAAATTCACTTCCGCGCAACGGAATAAACTTGGGCTGGTTGTGCATGTCCTGGCGGCAGCCGGAAAGCAGCCACGCGGTCGCCATGACCAGCAGAACCATTCGTGCTTGTGCCGGACGCTTAATACGGCACCTCCGAAACCTGTACGGGATGATGGCTTTCAAGAAATTTTTTCGTCTCACTCATGCTGAACCTGGGGTCCTGCGATTCAATGCAGAGGAAGAATTTGTCGCGACTGGAGGACGAGAAACCCGGAACGTTGAACACAGGATGATAAGGCTGCGGCAGTCCGTTCAAGGCGAGCATGCCAAATACAGTCGCCAGGGACGCGCCCAGCACTGCGCACTCAAAAGTAACCGGGATAAATGCAGGCCAGGCGTGAAATGGTTTGCCGCCGACGTTGATCGGATAGCTGATCACAGAAACCCAGTACTCAAGCGAATATCCGCCGATCATCCCCAGCAGGGCGCCAACCAGGCAGACCAGCGGCACGCGATTATGGTGCGCACCCACGGCTTCGGCAGCCTCCTCCAATGGATAGGGCGTGTAGGTATCCATCTTCCGATAGCCCGCCGCAAAAGCCGCCTTGGAAACATGCACCAAGTCGGTTGGGTTATCGAATTCGGCCATCAGTCCGTAAATGGGTTCGGGCGTGGACGTCATCATTCTTTCACCTTCGATTGCGGCAGCAGCGTGCGGAGCTCAAAGATCGAGATTGCCGGCATGAAGCGGATAAACAGGAAGAACAGAAGGGTGAAGAAGCCCATGGTGCCGATCAGGGTCATCATGTCCCACTTGGTCCACCAGTACATGCCCCAGGAGCTGGGCAGGAAGTCGCGGTTCAGGCTGAGCACCACAATCACAAAGCGTTCCAGCCACATTCCCGTCTGCACAATGCAGGAGACAAGGAACAGAATCCACGGAGTGGAACGCACTTTGTTGAACCACAGAGACTGTGGGGCAAGGATGTTGCAGAAAATCAGAACGAAGTAAAAGTGCGAATATGGTCCATGCAGCCGGTTGTGGACCAGGCCTAACTCGAACTTGTCATTGCTGTACCAGCCAATAAACATTTCCATGCTGTACGAGTAAGCGACGATCAGGCCTGTGGCCAGCATCAGCTTGGCGCAATTCTGCAGGTGTCGCAAAGTGATGAAATCCTGCATTCCGTAGAGATAGCGGAAAGGGATGGCCAGCATGAGCACCATGGCAAAACCGGAGAAGATTGCACCGGCAACGAAGTACGGCGGGAAGAACGTTGTGTGCCAGCCAGGAACCACGGCCACGGCGAAGTCCAAGCTGACCACAGAGTGAACTGAGAGCACCAGCGGAGTGGCCAGACCTGCCAGAAGCATGTAGGCCGTCTCATAACGGTTCCAGTGCCGAGCCGACCCGCGCCATCCCATGGCGAGCATGCCGTAGATGCGACGAACAACCAGCGTCTTGGCGGAGTCACGGAGTGTGCCGAAGTCTGGAATCAGTCCGATGCCCCAGAACAGGAACGAAACTGTGAAGTAAGTTGAAACCGCAAATACGTCCCAAATGAGCGGACTGCGGAACTGCGGCCACACGCCCATGGTGAGTGGGATGGGGAAGAGCCAGTAGGCAGCCAGCCAGGGACGACCTGTATGAAGCAATGGGAACAGGCCGGCCTGCATGACAGCGAATATCGTCATGGCTTCAGCAAAGCGGTTAATCGAGGTTCGCCAGCCCTGTTTGAAAAGCAGAAGAATGGCGGAGATCAGAGTTCCGGCGTGTCCAATACCGATCCACCACACAAAGTTGACAATGGCAAATCCCCAGCCCACCGGGATGTTCACACCCCAGATGCCTACGCCGCGGCCGAGCAGATAGGCAATCGCAGTGTTCAACATTCCGAACAGAGCCACGCATAGAGCCACAATCATCAGCCAGAAAATCGGCGTGTGCTTGGTCAGGACGATTCCGCCGATGCGGTCAGTGACCGTGCCCAGCGTGTGCCCAGGCCCAATGATGGGGGGCCTTACGCCTTTTGGCGGCAGTACATCAATCTCTTCGTCAATCTTCGTGGCCATCTACTATGCCTTCTCGAGTTCGGGATTAGGGTTGTTGACTGCGGCAATGTACGTGGTGCGCGGGCGCGTGTTGACTTCCGCCAGCAGCGAGTAATTACGTTCCTGTGCCTTCAACTGCGCCACGCGGCTGTTGGGATCGTTGATGTCGCCGAAAATGATTGCATCCGCCGGGCAGGCTTGCTGGCAAGCAGTTTTAATCTCGCCGTCGCGAATATCAATCCTGCCGTTCTTGACCCGGTTCTGCTCTTCCGCATTGATGCGTGCCGCAGTAATGCGCTGAATGCAGTAGGTGCATTTCTCCATCACGCCACGGCTGCGCACCGTAACATCGGGGTTGCGGCCAAGCTTAAGAATGGGCGTTGTATAGTCGGCAAACAGCATGAAGTTGAAGCGGCGCACCTTGTAGGGGCAGTTGTTGGAACAGTAACGGGTGCCCACGCAGCGGTTGTAGACCATATCGTTCAACCCTTCCGTGCTGTGTACAGTCGCTCCTACCGGGCAAACACCCTCGCACGGCGCATCTTCACACTGCATGCAGGGAAGCGGTTGGAAATAGACGCTCGGATTGGCCGGATCACCCGCGTAATAGGTGTCAATGCGGATCCACATCATCTCGCGTCCGCGCTGCACCTGCTCCTTGCCGACAACAGAAATATTATTTTCGGCGTAGCAAGCTACGGAACAAGCCTGGCAGCCGACGCATGAATTCAGGTCAATGGCCATGCCCCAGGCATTGCCCTTGTACCAACCCTTCTCGCGATAATCCGGGTAGAGCGTATCTTCTGTCTTGGGCTCTTCCTCCGGATTGTGCGCGAAGTCTTTATTTTTCAGGAATTCTGCCAGGCTTCCAGCCTTGACCGGCTCACGCGTGTCCATAGTAAAGTGGCCCTGCGTGATGGCAATGTCCCAGTGATCTTTCGTCAGCTCAATCGAACCAGAAGCTGTGTATTGCGCGCCCGCGGAGCGCACACTGTACGCGTCGTATCCAGCTCCAGTGCCAACGTTGCCGGTCTTCTTACGTCCATAGCCCAGGAACAGAGTCACTGCCTGATCCGGATGTCCAGGCTGCGGCCATACGGGAACCTTTACCTTGCGCCCATCGACCGTAAGTTCAATCACGTTCTGCGCGTCTGACTGATGGTCCCGATTTACGTCGCTTTCTGAATCTGACTTAGCGATGCCATCGGTTTCGAGCACAAAGAAGCCGAAACGCTGTGCCATTGCGGGACTGATATATGCCACGTTGTCCCAGGTGTTGCGAGAGAGCGGCTTAGGCGTCTCCTGCAACCACGCGTTATTGACGAACGCTCCGTCATAAATTGTGGGATCAGGACGGAAGATGATTTCAATTCCGTTTGAACTCGCCGGAGGCGCGGGGACAGCGCCCAACTTGGCTGCTACCTGTTTCGGCGCGAACGCACTGTCCGCGATGTATCCATCATGCAGGGAGCGACGCCACCAGGCTTCAAAATCGTCGCCGGTGTGTTGCGAACGCCAGTAAGCCCGGACCAGATCGTAACCTGAGGTGCTGGGTTCGTCAGTGAAGATCGCGATGAACTCATTGGCGGTCCGTCCGTCATACAGCGGTGCAATCATCGGCTGCATCAAGGTCACAGCGCCATCGAACGAACGGGCATCGCCCCAGCTCTCCAGATAGTGCGCTTGCGGCACGTGCCAGGTGGCAAAATCAGTCGTTTCATTCTTATGGATCGCCAGCTGGATCACCATGTTTTTCTGGTCACCTACCAGCTTTTCCAGCGCGCTGCCGAATTCCAGGTCCGTCGGCGCATCGTAGACGGGATTGCCACCCAGAATGATGAGCGTCTCTACCTTGCCTGCATTCATGTCAGCGGCCAGTTCACGGATGGACTGTGTGTGCTCCAGTGGATCAATCTCAACCGGATCGATGTAGGTGACAGTCTGTCCGGCATTGCCTAGAGCCGCATTCATCGCATGTGCCAGAGCATTCACCGCAGCACTCTGGAAGACGCCGGGAACAACCACGCTCTTCCCCTTGTGCTGCATGAGATCAGCCGCGGCAGCATCCACCCACTTTTGCTGATCAGCAGAGAGCTGGCCTCCACCGCCGCCAGCCACACCTACTTTGGCAGCGAGAGCACGCGCAATGTTTTCAATCTCAGGGTTTCGGGCGGGAATTCTGTGGTCCGCCTTGGCTCCCGTGGTTGTGGGAGCACTCTCCGCCACATAGAGGCGGTTCATGCCTTTTTCAGGATCTTTGCGGCGGCCCATGAAGTCGCGCGCGTAGCGCACAAAGCCCGGGAACCAGGAGCCGGAAAGGAAGTCTCCATCTAATGAAACAACCACATCCGCGGCTTCAAACTTATAAATCGAATCGTAATAGCCACCAAAGGCCAGCTTGGATCCTTCACGCGCGCTATCGCGGTGGACAGGCTCCCAGCGATGCCACTTGGATTGCGGGAAAAGCTGCTGAATGGCCCGCATTTGTGAGCCGAACGTGGGAGATGACGTCGCGCCCGTCAAAAACCGCAGGCCTGCGCCTTGATTCGCGTTGTGATAAAGCACGCGGCCACGCACTGAACCCAGAAACTCGCCCCAGGGACGAGGCTCACCTTTGTAAGTAATGTTGATAGAACGATCAGGATCATAAAGATCCAGAATGGAAGCCTGGGCAAAAAGATCTGTGGCTCCCTGGCATGCGCCGTGTTGAGGATTGCCTTCAATCTTAGTTGGCCGGTACTCATGCGTTTCCACCAGCAGGGGGTGGGCATAGCCGGCAAACGGCATGGCCGTGGCAAAAAACATGGGCTTGCCGGGAACCAGATATTCAGGCTGCCGAACGTAGGGCAGGATCTGCTCGATAGGCTGCTTGGTGCAACCAGCCAGTCCGGCCAGCGCCATAGACGCGCCTGCAAGCTTCAGGAACCCACGCCGCGAAACCGGGTCAAGCCACTCGCCCGCGCCACGCGGGAACTCGCGCTGCAAAAGTTCACCAAAGGCCGGCTGGTCTGCCAGTTCCTGCAACGTGCGCCAATATCTGGGACCGGTGGAACCAGCGAGCTTTTTCCGTACTGTTTCCAGTTCCAGACTGGCCGGTTTGATCTCGCCGGGCGAAATCAGGTCAGGATGAGAATCAGTGTTATTCGACATTCGCTTCCAATTTTTTATTTCCACCTAGCGATGGCAAGTGGAGCAACTGGTTATGTCCTGCACCGTACGCAGGTGGTATTGCTGTTTCAGATCGTTCCCCAGCGCCACCTGGCTGAAGTAATTCTGGCCGTTCCACTGCAC
Source organism: Candidatus Angelobacter sp. (assembly GCA_035277785.1). Taxonomy (GTDB): domain Bacteria; phylum Acidobacteriota; class Terriglobia; order Terriglobales; family Acidobacteriaceae; genus Angelobacter. The sequence goes on from DATEJX010000383.1 coordinate 12,133, forward strand.
TGGGTGGTCTTCCGTCGGCTGCTGGTATGTCATGTTGAAAACTTCTTCCTTGGGCCGCAGGAATTTCTCCGGCTGGCGATGACAATTCAGGCACCATTCCATCTGCAGCGTGTTCTCTTCATACATAAGCGGCATCTGGTCTACTGGGCCATGGCAGCTGTAACAACCAACACCCTTGGCAATATGAATGCTGTGATTGAAGTAAACATAATCGGGCAGATCGTGCACTCGGTTCCACTGAATCGACTCACCGGTGCGGAAGCTGGTCCGAAGCGGCTGCAACATATCAGCGCTGGTCCACATCTCCGCGTGGCAGTTCATGCACGTCTTGGTCGGCGGAATCCCGGCAAAACTGGATTCCTCAACCGATGTATGACAATAACGGCAATCAAGACCCAGACCGGCAACGTGGTGCTGATGACTGAACGGGATCGGCTGGTCCGGAGCGATGTGCTGATTGGTCACATAGGGCGAGCGCTGCAGTTGAAACAGCGCGGCGCCCGCAGAGGACAGCAGAAGGACCACTCCCAAAATGCTGGCCCGGGCCAGAGTGTTTGCACTGCGGTGAAAAAGTTGTGCCATGGATCCTATGTCCGGAAGCAGTCCACCTCAAGCGCCGTCAAAAACGCTTGCGGGCAGCCGCCCCCGTTCGCCAGTCGCTTCAGAGTTCGTGACGAAAACGGATGATTATAAATAAGAGCGACGCTTTCAGCTACCCTTGAAGAAAGAATTCTTAAAAAAAATTGCACCAGCGAATACAACGGCGCACTGCGGCGCATCGCATCACGAAAAATTCCACAGCAGAAACCAAGCTCCTGAACTTTCGTAACCAATCTGCTCATTCTTCATTGTTCGTTTTACGACCGAAACAGCCGCCACTCTCAATTACCAGCAGCTCTCATTCAATCAACCGCACAAGTACTCCGGCGCAAACTAGCCCGCAAGCCTGCGCATCCTACCTAGTTAGCCAAAGAATTGAAGATAAGCGAGGAGAAAACGCGCCATGGCCAAAACTGCTGCTGACATTTTGATTGAAGGTCTCATCGACTGGGGAGTGGACACGGTCTACGGATTACCGGGAGATGGAATCAACGGAATCATGGAGGCACTCCGCACACACCAGGAACAGATCCGGTTTATTCAGGTACGACACGAAGAATCCGCAGCTTTCATGGCCTGCGCTCATGCCAAATACACCGGGAAAATGGGCGTCTGCCTGGCGACGTCGGGTCCTGGAGCTGTTCACCTGCTCAATGGACTCTATGATGCCAAGCTTGACGGGCAACCTGTGCTGGCGATCACTGGAATGCCGTTTCATGACCTGAGTGACACCTTTACCCAGCAGGATGTGGCAACAGACAGGCTCTTCATGGACGTGGCGGCGTACAACACGCGAGTGATGGGACCCTCACACGTGGAAAATGTAGTCGAGCTCGCCTGCCGCACGGCTACGGTGTACCGGAAAGTGGCGCACATCGGCTTCCCTACCGATATTCAGGACATGAAAGCCAGCCGCAAAGAGGCTTCCAAACGCAACGTGGAAGGACATACCTCACTGGTACATTCTGACAGTGGACACCGCCCCAGCGAGAACGACCTGAAACGAGCCGCAGAGATTCTGAACAACGGACAAAAGATTGCTATTCTGGCCGGGCAGGGTGCGTTGAAAGCCACGGATGCGCTTGAACAGACGGCCGACAAACTCGGCGCGCCCATCGTGAAAGCTCTTCTGGGCAAAGCTGCTGTTCCAGACGACAGCCCGTTCACTACTGGCGGCATCGGGCTGCTGGGCACGCGGCCATCACAGGAGGCGCTGGAAACTTGCGACACTCTGCTGATCGTGGGCTCGTCATTCCCCTACATTGAATTTCTTCCCAAGCCCGGAAAAGCCAAAGCCGTGCAGATCGATTACGACCCCATCAAGATCGGACTCCGTTATGACGTGGAAGCGGGTTTGGTCGGCGACAGCCGTCGCACGCTGGAGGCACTGCTCCCGCTACTCACACGTAAGCAGGACCGCAGCTTCCTCGAAAAGGCGCAAAAAGGAATGAAGGAGTGGTGGGAGTTGATGTCCAAAAGGGCGACACATCCTGATAAGCCCATGAAGCCGCAGGTGATTGCCCACGAACTTGGCAAGCGTCTGAAGGATGATGCCATTATCAGCTCAGACAGCGGCACCATCACTACGTGGTGGGCGCGGCACATCCCCGCCAAACGCGGGCAGATGTATTCCTGCTCCGGCACGCTGGCCACCATGGCTCCGGGACTGCCTTACACCATCGCCGCACAGCTTGCTTATCCCAACCGGCAATGCGTCGCGTTCGTCGGCGATGGCGGATTCACTATGCTCATGGGCGAACTGGTCACGGCGGTCAAATACAAATTGCCAATCGTGGTTTGTGTGATCAAGAACAACACGCTTGGACAGATTAAGTGGGAGCAAATGGTGTTCCTGGGGAATCCCGAATTTGGCGTTGACTTGCAGCCCATCGATTTTGTGAAGTTCGCGGAGGCCTGCGGGGCTACTGGGTTCCGCATTGATGATCCCAAAGAGTGCGGAACGATTCTTGATCGCGCACTGGCCGCCAACCCGAACGGCCCTGTGGTGATTGAAGCTGTGGTCGATCCGTTCGAAGCTCCGATGCCGGCTAAAGTCACGCTGGAGCAGGCGGCCAAGTTTGCGGAATCTCTTGTCCGCGGCGAACCAAATCGCGACAAGATCGTGGCCACACAGATTTCAGATAAGGTCAGAGAGTTGGTCTAAGAACAACTGGGAGGTTGTGAGCACCTTGGATAGGATCAATGTCTTTTATTCAAGGTGCTCCGCTTTCCGCAGGGCTTCCACCAGTCGCAAGGTCCGCGCTGCCGGCTTTTCCTCTTCCCCTTAAATTTCGCCCGGTCAGGCACCACTCCTGCAGCAATGTACATCCAAAAATGCGGCTGGTTCCTCCCATGCAGCCTGGGGTCCCTTTTCAATGGAGCGCTTTATCTGTATACATGCCCACTTCTACCAGCCGCCGAGGGAAAATCCCTGGCTGGAGGCGGTAGAACTTCAGGAATCGGCCTACCCTTACCACGACTGGAATGAGCGTATCAGCGCCGAATGTTATGCGCCGAATGCCGCTTCGCGCGTGCTGGATGGCAAGGGCCACATAAGCCAGATCGTAAATAACTACTCCTGCATCAGCTTCAACTTCGGGCCGACCCTGCTCTCCTGGATGGAGGAAAACGCACCCGGCACCTACGAGAAAATCATCAGCTCTGACCGCGAGAGCCGCAAACGTTTTTCCGGACATGGATCTGCCATGGCACAGGCTTACAACCACATGATCCTGCCGCTGGCCAACGAGCACGATAAATTCACCCAGGTGCTCTGGGGCATTCGCGATTTTGAAGGCCGCTTTGGCCGCGCTCCGGAAGGGATGTGGCTGCCGGAAGCAGCAGTGGACGTACCGACACTGGAAGTGCTGGCGCAACAAGGGATCTTGTTCACCGTATTGGCGCCGCGACAGGCAGCCAAAGTCCGAAAAATTGGCGGCAGGAGCTGGAAGGATGTCAGCGGAGGACGCATCGACCCCACTCGCGCTTATCTCTGCAAGCTGCCCTCCGGCAACAAGATCTCTCTTTTCTTTTACGACGGACCCATTTCTCAGGCCGTAGCGTTTGAGAAGCTTCTCGATAACGGAGAGGTGTTCGCAGAGCGGCTCAAGAGTGGGTTCTCTGATAAACGCTCCTGGCCGCAGCTCATGCACATAGCCACCGACGGTGAGACGTACGGTCATCACCATAGATACGGTGATATGGCTTTGGCATCAGCGCTGGAACGAATTCAATCTGAGATAGGTATCCGGCTTTCTAATTATGGAGAGTTCCTGAGCAAGCATCCTCCGGAAGTGGAGGTACAAATTGTCCCTGCCAGCTCATGGAGTTGCTATCACGGCGTGGAGCGCTGGCGCGGCAACTGCGGTTGCAATTCCGGAAGAGCGGGCTGGAACCAGGAATGGCGTGGTCCTTTGCGTGATGCACTGGATTTTCTCCGCGACCGCGCTGCAGCCATTTTTGAAAGTAAAGGCGCGGAGTTGCTGCATAAACCATGGGACGCGCGCAACGATTACATCAATGTGATCCTGGACCGCTCGCCGGAGAACCTGTGGATCTTTTTTGAAAAACATTCAAGACGGCAGCTGCGTCCGGAGGAGACAAGTTGTGCTCTGCAATTGCTGGAGATGCAGCGCCATGCCATGCTCATGTACACAAGCTGCGGCTGGTTCTTTGACGAAATCAGCGGCATTGAAACCGTGCAGGTGCTGCAGTATGCAGGACGGGTTATGCAGTTGGCGGAACAGACTTCAGGCGAACAACTTGAAGCCGAGTTTCTGAAGATCCTCTCCCGCGCCCAGAGCAACATTCCTGAACATGGCGATGGTGCGCAGGTTTACGAAAAATTTGTAAATCCTGCTGTAGTCGATTTGTGCAAGGTAGGCGCCTACTTTGCCATCAGCGCCATGTTTGACGGCCACCATGAAGCGCCAAAGTTCTGCTATGACATTTCCACGCGTGACTACCGCAGGCTGGAATCCGGAGTGGCCAGGCTGGGGATAGGGCGGGCACGCGTCAGTTCCAAGATCACGCGGGAAACGCGGCAGCTCACATTCGCCGGAATTCATATGGGAGACCAGGTGCTGCATGCCGGAGTGCGCGACTCCGATGGTGAGCAGGAATATGTTGCACTCGCCGGAGAGGCCATTGCCTCTTTCACGGCGGGCGATTTCCCGGAAGTACTCCGAATTCTCGATAAATATTTCGGAGAGATGCAATACTCACTGCGGTCTTTGTTTAAGGACGAGCAGAACAGAATCATCGGCATTATCCTCCAGCAGACGCTCGAAGATGCTGAAGCCAGCTATCACCGCGTTTACCAGAGGCATGGACCGCTGCTGCGTTTTCTCAAGGAAATGGGCCAGCCGGTCCCGGACGTGTTGCGAATCACGGCCGAGTTTGTGCTGAACTCTGACCTGGAAAAGACGTTTAGTTCTGATCCGGTGGATTCAGTGCGTATTTCCATGCTGCTGGAACTGGTGAAACGAGAAGGTGTGCAGGTTGAAGAAGCCGCCGTCGGTTATGCGGCGAGCAACGCCCTTACTCGAATGCTGAAGGCGATTCAGGCAACCCCGGGAAAAACAGAACTGCTTCAGCAGGCGAATGTTCTTGCGTCCATACTCGAGATGCTGCCGTTCAAGGTAAATACCTGGGACGCGCAGAACATTTTCTTTTCACTGCTGCAAACCGAGTTTCCATCCATAAGCCGCCTTGAGGACCAGGTTTCGCGCAGTTGGACTGAGGCGTTCACTGCTCTGGGAGAAAAGCTGGATGTCAGTGTTCTGCCGGCGAATTCGCACGCCGAGTTGCGTCTGGCAGGTTGAAAAGCATTTTGAGGTGTAATCATGAGGACCAGAAACAAAATCATTCTGGGCGGGCTGGCTGCCGGAACGGTAGCGGCAGGAGCAGCGGTGGGACTGGGCGCAGCCTTTGCAGGTCGCTTGCTTTTCGAACAAATCAGACAGAGAAGGTCTCGGGGCTGGGAGCCTTTCAGTTTTGGTGGTGAAGACCTTCGAGGGCAAACTGTGCTCATCACCGGAAGTTCGCGTGGCCTGGGACTCGCAATGGCGGAAGAATTCGCGCGCAACGGTTGCAAACTGGTGTTGTGCGCGCGGGATGAACAGGAGCTCTCCCGTGCGCGTGATCGGGTCGGCCAGATTGGCGGCGAGGTAAGGACATTCGCCTGCGACGTCTCCAACCAGCAAGAGGTTGAGTCAGCAATCGCCGGTGCTCGCCGCGAATTCGGACGCATTGATGTTCTGGTGAACAATGCCGGCGTCATCTCCGTCGGGCCGATCCTCACACAAACGCTGGACGATTTCAAAGAGGCCATGGACGTGATGTTCTGGGGCACTGTTTATCCTACCCTTGCGGTGCTTCCGGAAATGGTGCAGCGCGGAACCGGACGGATGGTGAACATTACATCCATCGGCGGCAAAGTAAGCGTGCCACATCTGGTTCCTTATGGCTGCGCAAAGTTTGCGGCCGTGGGCTTTTCCGAAGGACTGTATGCCGAATTGAAGCAATACGGTGTGCACGTGCTCACAGTGGTTCCCGGTCTGATGCGCACAGGCTCCCACTTAAATGCTCAATTCAAGGGCAAGCATGAGAAAGAGTATGGCTGGTTTGCGCTGAGTGGAACCAATCCGCTGTTCTCCATCTCAGTGGAACGCGCTGCGCGGCAGATTGTGAACGCAACGCGAAGAAAACAGCCCGAACTGGCCGTGAGCTTGCAGGCCGAACTCATGGCACGTGTGCATGGCGCTGCCCCTGAACTTACCTTGCGCGCTCTTGCGCTGGTGAATCAATTGCTTCCGGATGCCGAAGGGGGCTCAAAACAGAAGAAGCCGGGGAAAGAAAGCCAGTCCGCAGTAACGCGTTCTCCTTTGACTGCACTGGGAGAGCGAGCAGCGCGACGATATAACCAGACGGGAGAAACAGCGTAGGAACAACTCGGGGGGAACCTGGCATGGCAAGCCGTGACGTAACACAGGGGGAAGGACAGTCTAAAAAAGGGAAACTGGTGGAATTTCAAAACAAAAACCGGCAGGAAAAGCCCAGACCACCGTTTCCCAGTCAACACCAGCAGAAACCAGGAGAGGAATCCAAGATTGACCCGCGACCGCGCTATAAAGCTCCGGCTTACCGTGGGTCAGAAAAGCTGAAAGACAAAGTTGCACTGATTACCGGGGGCGATTCCGGGATCGGTCGCGCGGTTGCAGTGCTATACGCGCGTGAAGGCGCGGACGTGGCAATTATCTATCTGGCAGAGGAACAACGCGATGCAGAGGAGAGTTGTGAAGCCGTTGAGGCTGAAGGCCGCCGCTGCATGTTGATCCCAGGCGATGTGAGCAACGCAAAATTCTGCCGCTGGGCCGTGCAGCAAGTCGTGGATGAATTCGGCAAGCTTGACATTCTGGTGAACAATGCAGCATTCCAGCAGCATCAAAAATCGATTGAAGAGCTGACGGAAGAGCAGTTTGAAAAGACCTTTCACACAAACATTTTCGGCTACTTCTTTATGGCAAAGGCCGCCATTCCTCACCTGAAAGCCGGCAGCGCGATTGTGAATACCGGATCCATCACTGGACTCCAGGGCAGCAAAGCGCTGCTTGATTATTCCGCAACAAAAGGTGCCATTCACGCCCTTACCAAATCACTCGCGCAGAATCTTGTGGATAAGAAAATTCGGGTCAATTGTGTGGCTCCCGGGCCAGTGTGGACGCCACTCAATGTAGCCGACCAAACGGCAGAGGATGTTGCTGAATTCGGTAGCGACACGCCGATGGGGCGTCCTGCCCAGCCCGAGGAGATTGCTCCTGCGTACGTGTTCTTTGCATCGGAGGCAGACTCCAGTTACATCACTGGCGAGGTGCTGACACTCCTTGGTGGAGAGACGAGGGCGGCATAGCAGGAGCCCTTCTCAATCAACCACAAGATTCAAATGCCCGATGGGACTCTCTGATCGTCTTCCGCAAGGGTGAACTCCATCGGAATTCCTGAACTCGTCCGAATATAATGACGAGTTCATGCCAAACCAGACTCTCGCGGCGTTGCGCTCGCCGGCCAGTTTACAAACTGCCTCTCATCATCGCCGGCTCTTTGTCGCCATCATCGTTCTAGTCTGGGCGGTCATCTACATCAGCAGCATCTTCCAACCTGCGCTGTTTGACGACGCTGATACGGTGCACGCCGAAGCAGCACGGGAAATGGCAACGGGCGGAGACTGGGTCACTCTTCACATAAACGGCGGCTTCCGCTATCTGGAAAAAGCACCACTGATGTACTGGTGTACAGCCGCCAGCTTCAAAGTTTTCGGCGTCCATGAATGGTCGGCCCGCCTCCCCATCGCCTTGGGTGTGCTGGCGTTGCTGCTGGTGGTTTATCGTCTCGGTCGCCGCGTCTATGGCGAAGAAGGCGGTTTCTATTCGGCTTTGGTGCTGGCCACAGGTTTTGGGCCATTCATCTTCACGCGCATTCTGATTCCTGACATGGCGGTGGGGCTTTGGCTGGCCATTGGCTTTGATTTTTTTCTCAGCACTCTGGAACAAAGCGATGCAGGAGAGCAGCCGTCGCGCTGGATGTGTTGGGCCATCGCCGCAACCATGGCGCTCAATGTCCTTACCAAAGGGCTGATCGGACTGGTCTTTCCTATCGGCACGATCTTTCTATTCCTGCTGCTCACGGGAAATCTGCGGCACCTGCTGCGGCTGCGCCTGCTTTCAAGCTTCGTGGTTTTCCTGGTGCTTGCTGCACCCTGGCACATCCTGGCGGGGATTCGCAATCCGGCACAAGGGCAGGCGAGGGGCTTCTTCTGGTTCTACTTTGTCAACGAACACTTCCTGCGGTATTTGAACAAGCGCTTTCCGGCTGACTATGACACAGTCCCAATCGCGCTCTTCTGGGGACTGATGCTGATTTGGCTCATGCCGTGGACCGCATTCATTGTTCAGGCGCTGCGTCAGGTACCGGTTCGAGTGCGGCAATGGAGAAGCACCCTCACCCCACGCCAGCGTGGCAATCTCTTGTTTGCGTTGTGGACGCTCGTCATCCTCGTATTCTTCAGCTTTTCCAGCCGGCAGGAATACTACGTGATTCCCGGCGTTCCCGGTCTTGCTCTGCTGCTGGGCGGCTGGCTTGCTCAGGAAACACTGTCTCCGCTGGACAGCCGCGAGCGCAACAGTGGCCGCACGTCATCGCTGGTCATGGTCGCCATCGGAGTTGCCGCGTGCGTTGTGTGCATCTTCCTGGCAACAAAGGCGAAGACCCCTCCGGCAGGCTATGACATTGCTGAATTGCTCAAGAAGAACCCGCAGGATTATGCGCTTTCATTCGGGCACTTTCTCGATCTCACGCCTCAAGCCATGGGTGCATTCAAAGGCCCGCTGCTGCTAACCGGAATTTCCTTTGCTCTGGGAACCATCCTCAATTGGTTCCTGCGGCGGAAGAACAGAACGCTGCCGGCGAACCTTGTTCTCGCGGCGATGATGGTGGCTTTTTTATTAGCAGCGCACAAAGGATTAGAGATCTTTTCCCCCGTGCTGTCGTCGAGAGTTCTAGCTCAGAAAATTGAAAACCACTGGAGCCCTGGAGCCGTGATTGAGGTCAACGGCGATTATGAAACCGGTTCCAGCGTGAACTTTTATACCCATCGGCAGGTCCGCATCCTAAACGGGCGCTGCAACAACATTTGGTATGGATCAGAGTTTCCCGATGCCTCGAAAATTTTCGATAACGACAGCAGCTTTGAGAAAATCTGGCAAGGCCCACAAACAGTTTTTCTGCTGACCGATGCCAACGCTGCTGCCGGAAACCAGCCGGCGGAAGTATGCCCGCATAAAGAGAGCCTTCCCGATTACGTGAGCAAGCGCGACGCCTGCATACTGGCGGAATGGGGAGGCAAAGTGGTGATTACCAATGAGCCGAAACCTTGTCGTCTGGATCAGCAGCGGCGATGAGTTTGTCATGGCGATGACTTGCCG
>DATEJX010000384.1:0-3650 GCA_035277785.1 Candidatus Angelobacter sp.
CGTGGAAAGAGTCCCGGTGATTATGCTTACCTCCTCTCACCATGCCGTTGACATTCGCTGCGCCTATGACATGGGAGTTAATTCTTATCTTGTAAAACCTGAATCAAGTGACGAGCTTTTGCGAATGATGATGAGTCTCAAGGAGTACTGGTTCAGTTTCAATCGAGGACCCATCTGTGGACCGCAAGAGCCTGCGGGTTCTCCGGCATATTGATTCAGCCATCGCGCAGAACGATTTATCCCGGCTATGTGCACTGCGTCAACTGGGGAAGTATCTCTCCAATGACGCCTCGCAGCACCAGATCCGCCACGCTGTCCATGGCAGTAGGTTCAGCATTCACAATCATCACGTGCGCTCCCGCCGACTTTGCCAGCGGAACAGCGTTGGCTACAGGGTAGACGCTCAGACTTGTGCCGATGGCGATGAGCAGGTCAGCTTCTTCAGCAGCCTGCAGGGCTCGATCAATTATTTGAGGATCAAGGCCCTGCCCAAAAGAAATGGTCGCACTCTTCAAGATCCCGCCGCAGCTTCTGCAGTCCGGATCTTCTTCTCCGGCGCGAACGCGCTCAAGCGTGGCTTGCATAGGACCGCGCCAATGGCAATTCATACACCTGACTTCATGAACCGTGCCATGTACCTCTATTACTTTTTGTAACGAATTGCCGGCCCGCTGGTGTAGACCATCAATGTTCTGCGTGATCAACGCATGCAGCCGTCCATTCTTTTCCATCTCCACCAGAGCCATGTGACCGGCATTAGCTTTGGCAGTCCACGCAGGATGCGCAAGACGCTCCTGCCATGCCAGCCTGCGGACTTCAGGATCGGCCATGTAATAACGAATGTCTGAAAGCTTTTCCGCTTTGGGATTCAGCGTCCATACGCCTTTGGGGCCCCGAAAATCCGGAATTCCCGATTCGGTGGAGATGCCGGCGCCGGTCAGCGCGACAATGCGTCGGGCGCGTGAGACAAGGGCGACGGCGGTGCGGAGGGAGTCCTGAGGCACAGATTGATTCTACACACGAACATCGCACTCACCACGGAGGCACGGAGACACGGAGAAAGGCAGGGATTGCCGCAGATTTCGCAGATCAAAGCTGATCGGGGTGGAAATCGTCGTAATCACAGCAACAGTAATAATGATCTGGAGTGAATGGAAATGCGGCAGCCCGAAGATAGTCCAGCATCTGCCTTCGTCGGCGTAAATCATCGCCTGGATTTTGTAGTTCTCCGTGCCTCCGTGTCTCCGCGGTGAGTGGGGCCCTTTGCGGTAAATCAGATTCCTCCGCGTTTCTCGGTGACCATCCCCTTATCTTTCTCTTCCTTAATCATCGGCGGATTGTGGCTCGGTGGTGGGGCGCCGTGCAGCGCGAGCTGTCCCAGGCGGCACTGGTTGATAGCATCGCCGAGAATGCGCTGGGCCTCCTGCGGAGCGTGGAAGCCCATGGAGTTTTCGGACATGATGAAGTCAATCATGAACTGGCCGTGGCGCTGGTAGTCCTGTGCTTTGGCCAGCACTTCAGGCGAGACCTTGCCTTTGTTGTCCTTGATATCGTTGATCAGGTCCATGAGCGCGTCGAGCGCGGTGTTGCGCAGGTTGAAGAAGCGGTCCTGAATCTCTTCCGCGCGCGCCTTCAGCTCGTCTTCAGAAAAATGATGGCAGGTCTGGCATGACCGGTTGATCTTGAGCAGCGGGCTGTTGATCTGATGGTCGCTGATCTTCAGGCCGCCCATGCGCATATAAGGCATGTGACAGTCGGCGCAGGCCACGCCCGAGCGCGCGTGCACGCCCATGTTCCACATTTCGAACTCGGGGTGCCGCGGCTTGATAAGACCGGCGCCCGTGTCAGGATGCACCCACTCCTTGACCTTGGTTTCATCTTCGGCAGCCATGATGTCTTCAACCTGCAACCCCCTGGTCCAGGGAAAGGTGAGCGTCTTCTCCGGACCCTTGAAGTAATAGGTTACATGGCATTGTCCGCAGACGTAGCTGCGCATCTCCTGGCGCGTAGCCATTTTGTTCACGTCGTAATTCGGCACGCCTTGCGACGCCTTCAAGGCCTTGATACCTTCGATGAACGCCGGACGCGTCACGCGTAACCCCAGGCTATCGGGGTCGTGGCAGTCGATGCATGCCACCGGATGCCTGGCGAGCTGGCGCGCGTCCATGTACTTCATGTGGTTGACTGCCTCAAAGCCCTTCATCAAGTCGCCGTTGCCGAGTTGGTTGTAGACCGTAACCATGGAGGCGTGGCAGTTGAGGCATGCGCCCGGAGGATTGGCCTGTTGCCGCTCAGTAAACGTCTGGTCGGTGAGCATGTAGGCGTGCCCGCGGCGCTCGCGGTAGTCAATGGAGAACGCATAGCCCTTCCACATTTCCTTGAGTCGTGGATCTTCTTCCAGCTTTGACCGCGCAATGGCCGTGCGCGGGTCGGCGTTGGTGGGCGTGTGCGGCAGCGCCTCACTGCCGCCGTACTTGGTCCGCTCCTGGTCCGCGGTGCGCAGGTAGAGATCGTACTGCATGGGAAAATCCTTGCCCCAGACCGCGGGATCGTCGATGGTGTCATTGAGCGCCACCACGCGATAAAAAGGATTGCGCGCCTCCTGCTTGCGCTCAAAGATATTGATCAGCAGCGCCACAAGGGCAAATACCGCGATTGCCGCCAGCACCACAATGACGATCATCTGACGCCGCGGCCGGCTCTCTCTGTTACCGTTCGTCATGATTGCTCCGGAAGGATGGCACGATGTCCGAAAGTTGCATCATGGCCGAATCGTGCCTGGTTGCATGCTCGCTCGATCGCGGGCTTTCTAAAAACGCGGTGCTCGTCCAGTGCCCAACCGTAAGATGGCAGCGCGTGCACTCCACGCCTTCAGCTTTGCCATGGACGTTCTGCGCATCAATAGCCTGGGTGATAGCGGAGTGACAACGACGGCACGCAGCTTCTACGACCTTGTGATTCAACCTGGTGATCTCAATTGTGTCCGGATATGTCCCGGTGGTGAAGTAAAAGGAATGAAGGAAACCATCGGTAGCCTTCACCGCGTACTTGCCGACAAAGTTGTGCGGCGTGTGGCAGTCGTTGCAAGTCGCCACCGAATGGTGACTGGATTTGAGCCAGCCGCTGTACTGGTCATTCATTACGTGGCAGTTGGCGCACGCACTGGGATCGTTGAGGAGGTATGAGTAACCCTTGGCGTAAATGAAGGCGTAGCTGCCAATGCCGACGATGGCGCCGATCAAAAACAGAAGGACAAGGTTGAGCATCGTCAAACGCATATTGTTTCTTTGCCGATTGGACGCTCGCACGCGTGCAGTGAGTACTGCTCTGCAAGTAGTAGCACTCAGCCTTCAGCTGTCAGAATTCAACTGGTGACTGTACCCGCATGAAAACAAGAGCAGTATAGGAAGCAGCGATGGGGCGACAACACTGGCAATACTGCCAGCTTAATACTACGGTCAGCCCATTGAGACCGGCTCTCTTGCCACGGATCAACTGTTCAGAGGTCCATTGCTGATTAGTGAGTGGTAACAGCTGGGTGCTGGTTCGGAGAACGCGGGATGAATGGTTCCAGCTTCTTATCCTCGACGACCGAGGCAATCCAGCCGAGGGTTCGGTCGTCAAGATGCAGGATTTCCACACCGGCAATA
>DATEJX010000385.1:0-5637 GCA_035277785.1 Candidatus Angelobacter sp.
ATCCACAATCTCGGCGCCTTGCGCTTTGAGGTCACGAATCGCAGCCTCTGTCAGTTCCTTGATTTCCGGGTCAGTAGTGGGCGTATCAATGTATTTGCGGAATACGCCAATGCGAACACCGCGCAATCCGTTCTTATCAAGGAAGCGGGCGTAGCTCCTGGGTATCTTACCGTCCGAGAGTTTCGTCACTGGATCGGCGGGATCATACCCCGCCACCACGTCAAGTAACGTTGCCGCGTCTTCCACGGTTCGGGCCATCGGTCCACCCACATCGTTGCCGCTGTATAAAGGAATGATTCCGTCACGGCTCGTCAGCCCGATCGTCGGCCGAATGCCAACCAGGTCGTTGTGTGAAGACGGGCCACGGATTGAGTTGCCGGTATCGGTGCCAAGCCCAATTTCGCCCAGGTTCGCAGCCACTGCGGCGCCCGTGCCGCCACTAGAACCGGCTGGTACCCACTCCAGATCGTAGGGATTGCGGGTGATGCCGCCCATTGAACTCACGGTGACATACGGGCTGAACGCCCATTCGGCCATATTCGACTTGGCCAGAATGATGGCGCCGGCGGCGCGAATCTTCTTCACCATAAAAGCATCCTCGGCCGGAACAAAGGTCTTCAGCGCCAGCGATCCGCCCGTGGTCTGCAGGTCCCTGGTGTCATAGTTGTCCTTCACGATCATGGCGATGCATTCAAGCGGACGGAGCCTGCCGCTCCGTTTGAATTCGCGGTCCTCGCGATCAGCTTCTTTGAGAGCGTTAGGATTCACCAGAATCAGCGAATTGAGTCCGGTTGACTGGTCATACGCGCTGATGCGCGCGAGATAGGATTGCACCAGTTCGTGGCAATTGATTTTGCCGTTGCGGATCGCCTGGTGGGTCGCGGCGATGGTGGTTTCCGTAAGCTCGAACCGGCTTTGGCTCTGCGCCGTGACATAAGGGATCAGAAGCAATACGAAACTGAAAATGAAGACGGATCGGTGCAGACGAGTGACAATCGCCATCTATGCAGTTCCTGCTTTCGTGAAGGTATGCAAACGAGTGCTACAGTGAGCGCAAGGAAAGAAATGCTAACACAGCTTGCGGAGTCTCCCGCCCGTCAGGCTATTTTCTCTGCTTGGCCATCATAGGAACTTGCTTCGTTCAACAGAGAGACCGATTCGGCGTCCAACTTCAGCCTTGCCGCCTCCACCAGTTCATTCAATTGCTCCAGGCTGGTTGCGCTGGCAATGGGGGCTGTAATACTCGGCCGCGCCATGAGCCAGGCAATCGCAACTCTCGCCGCCGTCGATCCTTTTTCCATTGCGACCTGCTCCAGGGCGGCCACAATGCGCCGTCCGCGATCATTCATGTATTTCTGAACAAACTTCCCCCGTGCACTCTTTTCAAGATCTGCCTGCGTCCGGTACTTGCCCGTAAGAAAACCGCTGGCCAGCGAGAAATACGGAATTACCCCGAGATTCTCTTTCACGCACAACGGCTCGAGTTTGGTTTCGTACTCGGCGCGGTCGTACAGGTTGTAGTTGGGCTGAAGGCTTTCGTATCGGCAATATCCGTGTTTGCGGCTGGTCTGCAATGACATCTCCAGCCGTTCCGCGCTGAAATTTGATGCCCCAATGACTCTCACTTTCCCCTGTTTCACTAATTGCGTGTACGCTTCAAGCGTTTCTTCTACCGGGGTGTTTGCGTCATCGCGATGTGATTGATAAAGGTCGATGTAATCAGTCTGCAGACGGCGCAAAGACTCTTCCACTTCGCCAAGAATGTAATCTCTGGAGAGGCCTTTTCTCCCCGCCACCTCCGACCCGACCTTCGTCGCCAGGATCACTTTGTCGCGGTTTCCCCGGGCCTTGAACCACTTGCCGATCACGGTCTCTGATTCGCCACCCTTGTGCCCGGCCACCCATGTTGAATAGCTGTCTGCTGTGTCAACAAAATTGAACCCAGCATCCAGGAAAGCATCCAGAAGCTTGAACGAAGTGGCTTCATCCGCGGTCCATCCAAAAACATTCCCGCCGAAACAAAGCCGCGATACTTCGAGGTTGGAATTTCCAAGCCTGCATTTTTCCATGTCGATTCATCTCCGTTGATGACTTCGTTTAGATGGCAAGTGGTTGGCCGCGTTGCTCTTTGCGCCCAATGTGAGCAATCAGCAGTCAGCACTCAGCATTCAGCCCCTAAACCTGCTGGTCGCGTGAGGATGTATACCTTTAGCCCATGCCGGCGTGGGGCTGAGTGCTGATTGCTGACTGCTGATGGCTACGGGTTCTTCGGCTTCGGCCTGGCGTAGTTCTCCATCTCGGATGTCCACTTCAGAAAACGTCCAAGCTGTTTCCGTTCACGGAACAGAAAGCCCCAGAACTCCAGAAAGCCGATTTTGTTCATTTTGAGACCGGAATAAGTTTCCATGCGCCAGCGCAGATACGGGCTGCGCCACGGAGCCAAATGATGCCCTCGGGTTGAATTCCACAAAAACCGAACTAGCTGTCGCATCTCTCTTATAAGTATTCTCTGGTCAGAGTGTTCCGTCTCGCGAAGGCTGGAACTGGAAACATCAGAATAAATTATAGATTCTTAATCTTCTGCGATTGCGGCATTTCTGGGATCTCCATCAGCCGACTGTCAGCGTTACTTCACTTCCGCGGTCCACACCCGCCAGTCTTGCCGCCGATAACTTATTAGCAGAAATCTCCAGAAACCCCGTGCTGCCCAGGATTGCGAACAACTCTCCCGCTTGTCCGGTGGAGTAACTCGTATGCAGCTTTGTTATCTCGGCTTTTCCAGCTGCAATCTTAAAAGCCTGCGACGAACCATCGAAAATCTGCGGCACATCCGCCGGCGTGAAGTTGGTGATGAGGTTCCCAAACTTGTCGGTCTTAAGGACCACACCTTTCCACGAACCGGGTCCCGCTGCCTTTGGCTTAGGCGCGGCGAAGCGAACGTAGTCTGTGATCTCTTCCCCGAATTTCACAGCGTCCACTCCCTTGCTCAAGTAAGCTGCCACCGGGGCAAACACGTCCCGTCCGTGGAACGTGTTGCTGACCGGCTGGCGGAAATAATGCTCCGCCGTAATATGCCGGACGGACAGGCGCTCTTCCCGTTCATACACCAGGGACAACACGCCATTATCTGGCGCCACGAAAACGTACTGGCCGGCTGTGACCAGGATCGGACGCCGTTGTCCTCCAACTCCCGGGTCCACCACCACCACATGGACAGTGTCCTTGGGGAAGTAACTGTATGCCTGCGCTATAGCAATCGCGCCGTCGAGGATGTCAAAGGACTGGACCGCATTTGTAACATCCACGATTTGTGCGGCCGGGTTGATGCTGTACACCACGCCTTTCATCACTCCCACATAGTGTTCGGTCAAACCGAAGTCGGTGGTGAACGTGATCATTCGCTGAACGGGCACTATTGTTCGTCTCCTTGGACCTGTGGATAGGGATGGGGCGAAGGTATCGCCTCCTTCGAGAATAAGTCAAGTTAACGTATGGGAAAAGGTCTCACGCGCACCATTGACCCAGTGGCCATCCGGACACTCTGCCTATCGAGCACGTCCTCAACGTTGTTCCAAATCCGGAAATTTTTCTTGTCTCGGGATATGTCGCATCCATGCTCGGTTAACGTGTGTGGCAGGTTGTACTGAAGACTTCGATTGCAAATGGGACCTCTTCCGCAATACGTAGCCACCGGCATTATCTGCGCGTGGATCTGTCACGCGAATTTAGGCGCCTGGAAACGCAAGCGATGTTCCAGGTGATCAGGTAGGTTCCTGAGCCTTCTTATCCGAGCGACGCCTCTGAGGGGTGTCCATCACTATACGGCGCCGCTTTTGTACCACTTCCGCACACAGTAGGCCTTTAGCCGATTGCCCTCTCATCCAGCGTGAGAGGCTGACAAGAAATTCCAGGCCGGTATGAGTCCGGCGGCGAAATTTTGCTTAAGCGGGGTATCAACATGGCAAGTGCGATGCGGGCTGTTTCTCGGCAGGACTATTCACCCTCCGGTCTTTCTCTTCTGATCGTGGACGATGACAACTGGATGAGAGAATCATGCAAAAGTCTGGCGGAAAAAATGGGTTTTGTTGTTCAGACTGCTGACAGCGCGGTAGCTGGCTTGATGCAGTTGGCTACTTTTCCAGCACATGTGGTGCTGTTGGATCTTCGTCAGGCGGAAGCCGAAACCTTACAACTCCTGGCCCGGATCAAACGGTTGCAACCTTCCGCTGAACTGATTGTTGTGGGTTCTCAGGGGAAATATGAAGTGCCGGCGCCCGCGCTTAAAAGCAGCATCTTTGAGTTCCTGCGCAAGCCTTTCAACGCAGAAGACTTCAAGGGAGTGCTGGAGAGGATTGCTGCATACCTGCATGTCCGTGGCGAAAGCGCCGGTTCGGGATCGTATTCGAATGGCAATGGGTTCACCTCCTTTGTCAGCCAGTCTCCTGAAATGCAGAAGCTTCTTCGCATCGTCTCCAAGGTCGGGTCCAGCCGCCAGCCTGTGCTGATTGTGGGCGAGAACGGTACGGGAAAGGAAAAACTGGCCCGCGCCATTCATGTTGCCGGCGCGCTACCCGGAGCAGGCTTTGTTCCGGTAGATTGTTCCTCTCCCACCAGGGCACTGATTGAGGCAGAATTGTTCGCGATGGAGCGGCCCGGCGGCAGCACTATTTTCCTGGACGAGGTTTCTGAACTTCCACTTGAACTCCAGGGAAAGCTCGTTCGTGCTTTGCAGGACCGCGAGGTTCGCGTTCCGGGAAGAAGCCTGCCCTTGCCGTTTGACGTTCGTCTCATCGCCTCAACCAGGGTAGACCTGGAGCCCATGTCGCGCATGGGGACCTTCCGCCGCGATCTTTATCTCCGGTTGAACGTTGTCAGCCTGCGCCTTCCGCCGCTGCGGGAACGTCGCGAAGATATTCAATTGCTCGCCAGGCACATTCTCGGCAGGGTGTCGGCTGAGACCGGGAAGAGCTACTCGATTTCTGAAGAAGCCATGAGGCTTTTGCTTTCGCATGAGTGGCCGGGCAATGTCACCGAACTGGAAGGCAGTATTCAGCGCGCTGTCACCTTGAGTTCAAGCCCGGTGCTGCAGCCGGAAGACTTTCCTTCCTATGGCCCGTCCAGTTCCAATGGCTCGGGTTCAGGACTGAGCAGCAAGCTGACGGAAATCATTCCTCTCGCGGAACTGGAGAAGAAGACGATTCTGATGACACTGGAGCGCCTTAACGGTGACAAGATGGCCACCGCGCGCCTTCTCGGCATCGGAAAAACCACACTCTATCGCAAGCTCAGAGAGTACGGCATTGCGGATCGCTGGGTCGCTCGCCCTGCCGGGCAATAATTCTGCGCAAGAGTATTTTCTTGGAGAGGAGCGGTGATACAGCCGCTCCTCAACCTAAACGCGCCATCGCGCTCTTTTCATCTCAAACTCTAATTTCCAGTCTCACCGGCCTCTCTCAGCCCGCACTTTGACTCGCTCCGAAATGCTCTTCAGCCAAGCGTCACGGGCAGTTCGTGCCCGTTGCTTTGCGGCCCATCCCACGACGAATATCTGACCCCAGAGAATCGTTTAAGCTTAATGTGGAAAAGCAGCCTGAAAAGAGTCTCAGCTCCAAGAGTGACGTTGTTGAAGTGAAACGG
>DATEJX010000386.1:0-18746 GCA_035277785.1 Candidatus Angelobacter sp.
ATCTGATAAACCGGCAAATTCAAATATGCGTGCTCAGGCCCGTAGTGCGTGGAGCCGTCGCCAAAGCAGGCGGCGCGTATTCTTCGCATTCTGCTTCGGCTGAGCTCATCACGGCGTCCACCGCGCTTCGAGCAATCTTTACCATCTCATTGTTGTTAAGCGTGGAGTTAACGATCTGGGTAGTGTTTGCAAGCAACAAGTTCGGCACTGGGGTTTGCATTTCCGGCGCCAGCTGCGAGTAGTTCAGCACAGGAATAGGCTGCACTAATCGCTCACGGAAGATAAATCTCCGTTCGATATCATCGTCCCGTAAATCAGGTATCGCCCTTTGGATGGATGAACTGAATAAGCTCCATACCTCGTCATCGCTGGCGAAGAACAGAGGATCGCCGGGCGAAGTGTACTTGGGGAGGTAGACAAGATGGCGGCCGTTCGTCTCCTCCGGAGAGATGAGGTTTGTCATCTCGATGATGCCGGTGAACGGGAGATCTTCAATCAAGTTGGTGCAGTAATAAGGCGTCAGCTTGCGGCGGAGAACGAGCACAACGCAAACCATTCCCATGTACTGGATGCGGGTGAGCTTGTTTCGATAGCTCCGGTCGAGTTCCGGGGTTATGTCAGCGAAAGGCGCACTGGGAAGCGTGGAGATGACGCGATCAAACTCAAGGTTTTCGCACGAGCCAGAGATAAGTACACGGCCTCTTCGCCCGCTACGAATCTGCTCCACAGGAAAATTTGTAATGACCATGCCGCCCATGGCCTCAATGCGTTCAAGCAATCGCGCGCAGACCGTACGATAACCGCCGCGAACGTATCCAAGACGCTCCTTCTTGCTGGCGTTTTTTTCACGCGTGGAATAGAGACGACGAATGGTGGCCCAGATAAAGCTTGCGGATGTCTCCTTGCTTGCAGAACCCAGCTTACATTTGAGCAAGGGCCCCCACATACGCTCATAATTGGTCCTGCCGAAGATGCGGACCAGCCAGGGCCCAATGGGCTCCTGCTCCAAAGAGAGCCCGTCCTTGATACGGGATGTGTAAATGATTCCCAGGCCAAGGCGCAGCTTGTTCCAAAGTGAAAGTACAGGAAAGCGGAGAAACTCCATTGTGGTGGTCATGGAATAAAGTTTGCCGCGACTGAAGAAGCCTACTTTGGTCTCGGTCCAGCGGAGTTCATCTTCTAGTTCGAGATCAGCAATCAGCTGAAGCAGAGAATTATCAGAGGTGAGGATGCAGTGATAGAACTTGTCCCACCAGAAGGAGCCGAAATTGAAGTATGAAGCCAGGCCGCCGAGCTGCGGTCGCGCTTCCAGCAGGGTGACCTCATGTCCAGCTCGCAGCAGATAAAACGCGGCAGTCAAGCCGGTGATGCCGCCGCCGAGAATGCCGACGTGGAGAGGCTTGCCAGTCCGGGTTGCCGCAGATGAATTCATTTCTACCTGCTCCCCCACGTGGTTGCGACTCCAAGGCAAATGACGAGGATAGCCATCCAGCGCATCCAGGAGATACGTTCTTTCAGAAATACTGTGGACAACACGGCGACAATCACGTAGCCACTGCTGAGCAACGGAAATGCATAAGAGAGTTCGATTTTCGACAAGGCGACGAGCCAGAGTGCAGTGGCAAAAAAGAAACTGAAAGCCCACAGCCACACCCAGCCGGATTGCAGCAGACGCACATAGCCGGTCTTGCTGTCTGCTGCTTTCTGGTCCACTCCCTTCTTAAGGAAGATCTGAGCGCACGAGCCCAGGACGATACTTAGCCATAATGCCAGCGAGGGGCTCATTGATCTTCTCCTGATGAGAGTTGCAGCAGAGCCACGCCCAGCACCACGATGCCGATGCCGGTCCAGCGCGCGGGAGAGATGGTCTCGCCAAACCACAGCTTGCCGCCGACACTCACGATCACGTAGTTGAGTGCGGTCAGGGGATAGAGAAAGCTGATGTTGCGTCGGGCGACGGCAGAGATCCACAGCAAAGTACCAACGCCGTAGATCGCCAGTCCGCCGATCACCGCAGGCTGGAACAGAGTTTCCACGATTCGCGCAAGACCACTGGCCGGCAAAGACGCGTGACCAGCAGTGATGAGGCCCAGTTTGATCACCAGATGTCCGGTGGAGGCCAGCAGAATGGCGCCGAGAGCCGCCAATTGCCAGGGCAGAGTGATAGACCTCAGGCTCGAACCCTGATGATCAAGCGGCACCGGTTTGCGTAAGAGGGTTTCTGATTCCACTTATACCCCCACTGCAATTTTCTCCGAGAGAGCGGTTACGGACTTCTGCCACTCAATGGTGCGCCGTAGACCGTCTGCAAGCGATATTTGCGCTTTGAAGCCCAGCAATCGCTCGGCCTTGGAGATGTCTGGGACACGGCGGCGAACGTCCTGATATTCGCGGCCGCTGATCTGGGCGTAAGGCACAAAGTCGAGCCGCAAGGGTTCAGGAGTGTCGATCAGGCGGTGAATGGTGCTCGCCAGATCTACGATTGAGATTTCGTGCGTGCTTCCGATATTGATGATCTGATTGTTGGCGTTGTCATTTTCAAGGGCTGCCACAATACCGGCCACTGTGTCAGAGACGAACGTAAAGCTCCGGGTCTGCAGGCCATCGCCATGAACTGGAATTTTTTCGTTGCGCAGAATGGCATCAATGAAAACAGACTGCGGTCCGCCCCACCAGCTCAGGTGGTGTCGAGGACCGTAGGAGCCGAAAATCCTCAGCACGGTTACCGCGATCCCATGATCTTCCTGGAAGCCAAACACCAGATGTTCATCCAGCAGCTTGGAGACAGCGTAAGCCCAGCGGCCGACGGTAGACGCGCCAATTACGCTGTTGCTGGTCTCGCTGAAAGGGAGATCCGGATTCATGCCATAAACGTCAGAGGTGGAGGTCATGACGAACTTGGCATTGTTGCGGGCGGCAACGTCCAGCACATTGATACTACCCAGCGAATTGTCGCGCACGGTCTTGAGCCGGTTGCCGTAACGGGGAATCTTGTAGGCCGCAAGGTGCGCAATCACATCAACGCCTTCGCTTACCGCATCCAACGCGGCCGCATCAGTGATGTCCACAAGGTGAAAACTGAAGCGCCCATTCTGCATGGCCTGGCTCAGGTTCTCGCGCTTGCCCTGAGAAAGATTGTCTACGGCGATCACGCGATGGCCATGCGCCAGCAACGCGTCACAAAGATGGGAACCCAGGAACCCGGCTGCACCGGTCACCATAACTGTTTTGGGGTTAGCGATTTTGGCTTCAGACAACAACGAGTTTTTCCTCCTGCAACAAGTCGAGAATCCGATCAGAAGCTTTGCCATCACCAAAGGCGGAGAGCCGTGGCTTTGGCAGCGAAGCGCACTCCTGCTCCCACAGGGTTTCCGCCAGCGGGAGAATTAAGTCCGGCGAGGTACCGGCAATGGTGTTCCAGCTGTCATGCAGCGTTTCAGTCCATTCGGTTTCGTCACGCAGAGTGATGCAAGGCGTACTCACGAAATAAGCTTCCTTCTGCACTCCACCGGAATCGGTGAGAATAAAACGGGCATTGGCCTCGAGGGCCAGCATGTCAAGATATGCCAGCGGGGGCACCATATGCAGATGTGAGGCCGACTCAAGGTCGTGGCGTAAGTGCTGCAATGAAGGATCCTGCTGCAATTTCATGCGCAGCCGCGGGTGCACAGCAAAAATCGTAGGCCTGGCAAGGCGGCACAGCGTTTCCACAAGTTCTTCCAGACGTTCAAGGGAGTCAGTATTTTCGGCGCGATGGATTGTGACAAGCACGAATTGACCAGGTGCTACGCGCAACTGTTCCATGACGTCGCTGTGTGAAGCGGCAATGGGCGCAAAGGCACGCACGGCGTCGAGCATGACATCGCCGGTGAAAAATACATTCTCCGCAATGCCTTCATCCCTGAGCTGCTGGACCGCGCTGAGAGTCGGGCACAAGAGCAGATCAGAAACGTGGTCGGCAGCGATGCGATTGATCTCCTCCGGCATGCGACGATTAAAACTGCGCAGGCCGGACTCCACATGCGCAACAGGAATATGAAGCTTCACCCCAGCCAGGACGCCAGCCAGAGTGGAATTGGTATCACCGTAAACGATCAGGTAGTCCGGGCGCTCGCGCAGCAGCACCTCTTCAATCTTCTGCAGCATGGCGCCGGTCTGAGCACCATGCGTACCGGAGCCGACATTGAGGTGGAAGTCAGGACGCGGCAGAGGGAGCTGGCGGAAAAAGATTTCCGCCATCTCAAAATCATAGTGCTGACCGGTGTTCAGCAGGAGGTGCTGAACACGGTCCTCAGAAGCACAGCCCGCATTCCAGCGCTCAATGCTGGAGCACAGCATGGCCGCTTTTACGAACTGTGGCCGCACACCGACAATGGAGAGCAGTTTCCTCATGCCGGCTATTGGTTCTCCAGAAGCTGTTCTGCAGGGACATCGCGAAGAACCCGCGCGGGCGATCCCATCACAAGCTTGCGCGCGGGAACATCACGCGTCACCACAGAACCAGCTGCTACAAGAGCATCTTCACCCAGAGTGAGCCCGGGCAGCACGGTCACGTTGGCGCCAATGCGTGAACCGCGCTTCATGGTGACACCCTTGTGATATTTGAAACGGTCTTTGGTGCGGCCCAGGAAATTGTCGTTTGTAAAGGTAACTTCCGGAGCGATAAAGCAGCCATCGCCAATTTCAGAAAGAGCGGTGATGTAAGCCTCGGTCTCGAGTTTGCAGCGGCTGCCGACCTTGACTTTGTTTTCGACAGTGACGCCGCGGCCGATGATGGTGAATTCGCCCACCTCGACGTTCTCTCGGAGAGAGGCAAGGTCCGCAACCAGGACTTTTTTTCCAATTACGCATCCACGATAAATGACCACCATGGTTCCGATAATGCAGTCATCGGCGATAACGCAGGGATCAAGTTCCTGGTCATGCGTTACCGCGCTGAGAGCGGCCTTCATCGGCAGCTTGCCAATGACGGTATTGTCATCGATACGGACGTTGTTCCCGATGACGCTGCCGGCGTGAATAACCACGCCGCTGCCGATCCGGCAATTGGAGCCGATTTTGGCGTTTTCGTGGATGACGCTGTTAAATCCCAGCTGCGAACCAGCGCCGATCTGGGCTGACGGACTGATGAAGTTTTTCTCCATAATTGTTCCCTAAAGACACCGGCACACCGTCCATCTCCATGGATTTCTGGGCGGCCTCGATAATGCGAATCACACGCAAGCCATCGCGCGCATCGGAAACCGGACGCTTTCTTTCCGTGACACACTCGATGAAGTGACGGCACTCAAGCTTCAAAGGCTCAGTCATGTCGACGCGGGGGATCACAATATCGCCGAAGCGGACCTGGATAGCTTCACCGTAACTGCGCGCTGGAGGCATCTCAGCGTGATTGTCATAAATCCGAAGCTTTTCTGAGGTCTCTGTGTCGTCAAAGACGGCCATCTTCTCCTTGCCCACAATGGTGGTGCGGCGCACCTTGTGCGGATCCAGCCAGCTCAGGTGGATGTGGGCCATGATTCGGTTGTCGAAGAAAAGGCTGAGGAAGACCACGTCTTCAATGCCTTCCTGAATGTAGCTCTGCCCTCTGGCACTCACGTTGGTGGGCTCACGATCGAGGAGATAGAGGATCTGAGAGATGTCATGAGGAGCAAAGCTCCACAAAGCATTCTCGTCTCCGCGAATGCGGCCCAGGTTCACGCGCTGGGTATAGATGTAATACAGCGGTCCGAGTTCGCCCGCGGTTATCAGCTTTTTGAGCCGGTGGACGACGGGATGGTATTCCAACAGGTGGCCCACCATCAGAGTGCGTCCGAGCTTATCAGCGAGTTCCAGCAGCTCTTCCGCCTCGCGAACATTCAGGGTGAAGGGCTTTTCCACAAAGACGTCGCGGCCGGAAAGCAGCGCCATTTTGGTGTATTCGTAATGAGTAATGGCAGGCGACGCGATGGCCACCGCATCGATGTCTTCAAGCAGGAGCTTCTGAAAAGAGTCCACCGGCTTCACGCCGGGCCAGGCGCGCGCGGCTGACTCCCGCCGCTTTGGATCGAGATCAAAACAAGTGGCGAGTTCGCAAGTCTTGAGTTCAGCAAAATTTCTGGTCAGGTTCCAACCCCAGGCCCCCAGGCCAACGGTCCCGATTTTCAACATACTTCTCTCCTCAATACATCAATACAGCTATGCGGCGAACGGATCTTTGCCGCCGGCACGCGCAATCCTTGCCTTGGCGAGTTCTTTCCGCGCCATCACTGCCACGGTGGCGGCGCCAGGCTTGCTTGAAGGCAGAAGAAAACCAAACAGCATGGAAAGGTGCGTGCCAACGGTGCGGGCAATCTTCATCTTGCTGCGACCGATGGAGCGGCCGTGCAACACCATGGGCACTTCCGTGATGGTGTAGCCGCGGCGTGCAGCAGCGATCAAAATTTCCGGTGCGCAGACAAAACCCGAGCCTTCAAAACGAACGTTGCGCACTACGTCCGCGCGGTAAGCGCGAAAGATGCTGGTGTACGTGTACAGCTTCACGGGAGATACCAAGCGATAAAGCAGAGAGCAACCTTTACTCAGCAACAACCGCCAGCCGGGCACGCCCTCCACACCGCCATGCGGGTGATACGGGGAGGCCACGGCGATATCGGCGCGGCTGGAGTGCAGTGCGACCAGGAGGTGCTTTAGTCCTTCGGGCGAATAGGAGCAATCAGCATCGATGGTGCAAACGATGCTGCCGATGGACTGCTGGAAGCCGCTGCGAAAGGCCGCACCCACACCGCGATTCACGCCATGCTCCACTATCTTGTAGCGGAATCCCGTGTCTTTGAATTCCTCCATGAGTACGAGAACCGTGCTATCGCGGCTGCCGTCGTCCACAAAGACGAGTTCCAGTTCAAAGCGCTCGGCCAGGAGCTCATTGAGCCGGAGCAGTTTCTGCTTCAACTGTGCAATGCCCTCTTCTTCATTGAAGACAGGAATCACGATCGAGACGATCTGGCGAGGTGCTGGCATCGTTCACTCCTCTTCTTGCCCGTTGTTTTCGAGTGCATGCGCCGGAGAGGGAGGAACTGCTGATAGCGTCGCGGGAGCCTGACGGACGTTCTTCCTGCGTTGCGAGGGCACACCCACCTCTTTGAGCTTGTATAAAAGGGCGCGATAGCTGATGTTCAGGAGCTTGGCGGCACGCTTGCGGTTCCAGCCGCATGAAGCTACGACTTTCAAAATGACCTTGCGCTCAACCTGGCGCACAGCCTGACGCGTGATTTCCTTCAATGAAACCTGGCCACTGGGCGGAATGATGAACTTGAAAACGTCAGAGTCATGCTCCACCAGCTCGGAGAAAATGGCTTCCTCGGTACCGAGGATCACGTAGCGCTTAATGAGGTTCTCCAGCTGGCGGATGTTGCCGGGCCAGTGGTAGCGCTGCAACCGTTGAACGGCAGACAATGAAAGAGGAGCGGTCCTGCAGTTGTGTTTTTCGTTGTACTTGTGAAGGAAATAGTCGACCAGGACCGGTACGTCTTCCAGCCGTTCGCGCAACGGCGACATGTGAATGGAAACCACATTGATGCGGTAGTAGAGATCTTCGCGGAAATTGCCGGCTGCGATTTCCTCGGGAAGATCACGGTTGGTAGCAAAGATGAATCTTACTTTGACGCGCTTCTCTTCCTGCCCGCCAATACGGGAAAAACTGCCGTCCTGAAGAAGCTGCAGGAGCTTGGCCTGGACACCGGGATCGAGCTCGCCTATTTCGTCCAGAAAAAGCGTGCCGCCATTGGCCATTTCAACGCGACCCGGCTTGGAAACGCCAGCGCCGGTGAACGCACCTTTTTCATATCCGAACAGCTCGCTTTCAATCAGGGTGGCGGGAATGGCGGCGCAATTCACCTGCACGAAAGGCTTGTTGGCAACCGCCGAATACTTATGAAGCAAATTGGCGATTGCGTCTTTTCCAGTACCGCTCTCACCGGTGATGAGAACAGGAATATCAGTAGGACCAACTTTCAGGATCCGCTCGCGGATCGTGGCCAACGCCGGCGTGCTTCCGAAGATTACTTCTTCAGGAGGCAGTTTGCCGTTACTGGCTGCTGCGTATCCGGTGGCGCGCGCATGACTGCCGTGGTAATTAGGCGATAGATACATTTTCGTCGACCGTTTGTCTGCTGTGTCAATTGCATGCGAAACGCCAACCTGTTCCGCAAACGCGGGCAGCCTTTCGCAGCTCACAGATTCCGAAATAAAACCTTTTATTTCAATTGGTTATGGCAGGCATGCCGAAATTGGTTCGGGATTTTGAGGAGTTTGCCTCGACTCAGGTCAGGTCAAGGTAAGTAGGAAAACATTTTCACCTTGGGAAACGGTTTTCTTCCCGGGTCGGGCCTAGTGCAAAAACTCGAGGAAACATTAGAAAAACCCAAGAAGATTTTTTGGAATCGGAACACGATTTTTGAAAGTTATTGTAACGATTGAGGGTCTGGAAACACATCTTCTAGTATGAGGGCGATTATGTTTGTGAAGATTTTGCAAAATTAGAAATTCTTGTCTTGCACTATGACTCAATAGGCACTATAGTGCCGAAAGCTCTACTGTACTTTTTAGCAAGTGTTGTTGACCAAGTGGACGATCACTAAAGTTTTCCACACCGCCCCGAGGGATCTTTTGAGATCCCCATATGTGGAAATTCTGAGGTGTATCGACGGAGTCGGACGCTTGGTGGGGGATATTTAAAGAACGCCCAGGTTTTTTTCTGTATCGGCCCGTTGTTGTCAGCAAGTCCTCATTGGAGAGGCACAGCCAGCCGCTCAAAAAGGAATCGGGATCTTCAATTACTCCTGCCGTTTGTTTGCGCACATTGATCTTGCGCAAACAAGGTTCTGCCTTCTAATCCTCTTGATCCTATACAACCGTTGAGATTCATGCAGATTTGACTAATGCAGGCATCCGCGAAGCATAGCAAAACGTGACCTTGATCACGGTGGAATATGCAAAACACTTCTACCATCAAGGGTGCTTCAACGTTGGAAAGTGATCCTGCATTGCGCGGGCCGATTCAACTTCTGTAAGTCCCGGTGATGAGTTTGGATTATGAAGAACTCAACTAATTCTGGTGGGATAGAGTGCCCTGTCTGTCACAAACCGGCGGGCTCTGGCCAGCATGAAGAGCAATGCGGCAGGGGCGCAACCGCAGAGGTCATCCAGGTATCCCCACCCGAACGCGCAAAAAGGAGAGGGGCAGACAATCATGATTCAGTTGAGGCTGAAGCTTTCCCTATTGTTTCTGCCGCCCATGAATTCAAGACACCTTTAGTGGTGATGCTGGGATACACGGACCTTTTGCGGAATGGACAGCTTGGTCCGGTAAACGAGCGGCAGCGAGAGGTGCTGGAAGAAATCCAGCAGAGCGGCCAGCGCCTTCAGAAGCTGATTCAAGACCTTCTGCTTCTATCAGAGCTGCGCGCTTCTGCGAAGTCGCAAATACAGCCGGAAACGGAGCCTGCGGAGATCAATGAGGACCTGAAACAGATCTTCGACTATTGGACAGGGCGGGCAAGGCAAAAAGGACTGCAATACCGCTTGAGCCTGCCGGAAGGAAATCCGCGGGTACGCGTGGATTCACTGCGGCTGCAACACATTATTTCAAACCTGATTGAGAACGCTCTGAAATATACGCCGGCCAAAGGCCGGGTTACGGTGTCTGCGACCCAGTGCTTCTGGGACAGACGCAAAGCGCAAAGTGAGTTTCTGTTCAACCTTGAACGCAGAGAGAATCGCAAAATCAATAATGCAATTCGTATTGATGTAAGTGATACAGGGCCGGGGATCCCTCATGAATACCGCGAGGCAATCTTCGGCGACTTCGTCCAGTTGCGGGGAGCTTCTTCCACTGGCACCGGGTTAGGACTGGCCATAGCCCGGCGGCTGGTAGAGAGCTATGGCGGATTGATCTGGGTAGATAGCGAACCGGAAGCGGGGAGCACATTTTCTGTACTGTTGAGCCAAATACGTTAAGCGGAGCAAAGGGGTATTTGAGATGGGCGCGCCACAGATTCTTCTTGTCGACGATGAACCAAGCATACTTCGTTACACCAGAACACTTCTGGAGATTGAAAACTACAAAGTAGAAACGGCTTCCAGCGGCGAGGAAGCGCTGGAACGAATCAATCGCGGCCCGGCGCCAAACCTGGTCCTGCTAGACCTGGTCCTGCCCGGAATGGATGGTCTGCAGACGCTGGAGCATTGCAAAAAGATACGTCCAGAACAAAAAGTGGTGATGATGTCATGTGTCAATGACGCCAGCAAGGTTGTGCAGGCGATCAAACTCGGCGCTTCAGACTATCTGACTAAACCATTCCAGGCGCCACAGTTCCATGGAATTGTCCGCCGTGCTCTTGAGACAACTTCCCAGGTAAACGCGCAAGCTACCAGGTACGTGGTCAAGGGTGAGGAAGTGGTAGACAACCTGGATGACGATTTATTTTTCCTGGCGGCAAGCCCAGTAATGAAGCAAATCCGCGCCCAGGTGGCTTTGATCGCCAAGGTGGACGTTCCGGTGCTCATGCTGGGAGAGAGCGGAGTGGGCAAAGAGATTCTGGCCCGTCTGATCCACAAGATGTCAATCCGCGCTCATCGTCCACTGGTCAAAGTAAATTGTGCAGCCCTTCCGGCTGATCTGCTGGAAAGCGAGTTGTTCGGCTATGAAGCGGGAGCCTTTACGGGCGCAGCCAAATCCAAGCCGGGAAAATTCGAACTGGCCCACAAAGGGACCATTTTGCTGGACGAAATCGGCGAGATGAGCGCGCCGCTGCAGGCCAAACTGCTGCACGTTCTGCAGGACGGCCAGTTCAGCCGGCTGGGAGGCCGCGCCAACGTCACCGCGGACGCACGAATTCTGGCGGCAACGAACATTGATGTGATGCAGGCGATCGCCGAACACAAATTGCGTGAAGATCTGTATTACCGCCTGAACGCTTTCACCATGACAATTCCTCCGTTACGCGAACGGCGCGAGGAAATCCCGGTGTTGCTCAACTACTTCATGAACAGCCTGTCCAAGAAGTTTGCGAAGAACCCGTTGCCAATTTCAGACATGCTGGTACAGGAATGCCTGGCTTATCACTGGCCGGGCAACCTGCGCGAACTCGGCAATTTTGTGAAGCGCTACCTGGTGCTGGAAGAAGAGCAAGTCCTGATTGAGGAGCTGCGCAAGAAGAGCAAGGACCCGGGGTGGGGAGACCAGGACGGCCCAGGCGCGACGACTTCGCGTCCAGGAGGATTGAAAGACCTGGTGCGCAGCTTGAAAGATGACACTGAGGCGCGTGAGATCCAAAAGGCGCTGGAAAACTCAAACTGGAACCGCAAAGTGGCTGCTCAGAAACTCAACATCAGTTATAAGGCCCTGCTGTACAAAATTCGGCAGCACGGACTTGCCCCACAGGAAGAGCACAGTTTCAAGATGCGAACGATCATGTGAATTGCGGACACGGCGATTGGACGCGGTGGAACCGCGTCCGCCGTGGAGCAGCAGACTGAATGGGAGCAACGGGACGTATGCCACATTACCTTGTGACCGGCGCGGCCGGATTCATTGGATCAGCCATTGTGAGAGAGCTACTCAAGCGTGGCAATCAGGTGCGCGGGTTGGATGACTTTTCAACCGGAAAATGGGAGAACATTGCCAACCTGGAGGGGCTGGATTTCCGCGAAAGCAGCATCCTTGATCCCGCGGATCTGGCCGCAGCCTGCGAAGGCGTGGAGTGCGTTTTCCACGAAGCGGCTTTGCCCTCGGTACCGAAATCCGTGGCTGACCCTGTGCTGACGAACTCCGTCAACGCGCAAGGCACCTTGAACCTTCTGCTTGCTGCGCGCGACGCGGGCGTGCGCAGAGTTGTATACGCTGCATCTTCTTCCGCATACGGGGACAGCGAGGTGCTACCCAAGCGCGAGGACATGCTGCCAAACCCGATTTCTCCTTACGCGGCGCAGAAGCTCACGGGTGAATATTACATGAAGGTCTTCGCCTCAGTGTATGGGTTGGAGACCGTCAGCCTGCGCTACTTCAACGTCTTTGGTCCAAGGCAGAGCGCGAATTCAGAATACTCAGCCGTACTGGCCAAGTTCATCACACAGATGCTGCAGGGTGAAACACCCACAATTTTCGGCGATGGCGAGCAGAGCCGCGATTTTACCTACGTGGACAACGCAGTGGAGGCAAATCTCCTGGCGTGCTCAGCGCCAACGAAGACAGTTTGCGGAAAGGTCTTCAACGTGGCCACGGGCTCCTGTGTTTCGCTGAATGAAACCTACAAACTGCTCGAGAACATCACGGCCTTCAAGGGCGCGGCTCGCTATGAAGCACCGCGGGTGGGCGATGTGAAGCACTCGGTGGCAGACATCAGGCTTGCGGAACAACATCTGGGATATTCACCGAGTGTGAGCTTTGAAGAAGGACTGGCGCGTACCGTGAGATGGTATCGCGAAGTCATGCAACCGCAGATGGCGCACGCACGTTAGCTAAGTGTTGCGCCTGGCGTTCGCGCAGTGGATTCGCGAAGGTTGCGGGATTGCACTCAGGCGAATCTTGCCCGGTGTTCCTTAAGGATGCAGCGGTCCATGACTACCTGAATGCCGGCTCTGCGTGCTTTCTCAGCAGCAGCTTCATCGATCACACCTTCCTGCAACCAGATGGCAGGTACTTTGAGCTTGATGGCCTGGTCCACAACTTCTGCCACGTGCTCCGAGCGACGAAATACGTCAACGATGTCAATCTTGCCCCTGACGTCAGATAGACTAGGCACCGCCTTTTCACCTAATGCGCCCCGAATGGTGGGATTCACGGGGATGATTTTGTAACCTTGGGTCTGCATGTAAGCGGAAACACCATAGCTCGGACGCAAGGGACTGTCTGACAATCCGACAACAGCGATGTTCTTCGACTTCCTGAGGAGTGTTCCAATTTCATCATTGGCATTCGTGGTCACGAGCGATCTCCAATCAAGTCTTACTCTTTGGTCCTGCCACCCGACAGAGCCTTTTCACGATAGTACTTGGCGGCCAGGTTACGGATAGTTTCAGAGACGTTGCGGCTGCGTTGCAGGCTTTTAAGATCAAACACCATCAGCATCTTTACCAAAGGCAGCGCAATATCCAGAGGCGTTTTCGGATTCTGGACAAGGTTGCGGACGACCGAATAGTTCCGCATGAAACGGCGTTGACGGGCGATCTCGCGCAGAACATTGTCATGGACGTTCTTGGCCGCGGCAAACACTTCCACTTCAGGATCCGTGAGCTTGGGCGACGAAAGAACAGCGTTCTGCACCACTCGCGCGCCGTCCCGAATCAGAATAGCGCGCTCTTCCCTGCCCCCGGTGAATGCCGCTTTCACCCGTTCAGATGCGGTCATGCGCCCGACCCGCTGCAACAAGGTCATTTTCTTTTCGTCTTGTGAAGAAGCTGCCATGCTGCGGTTGTGCGCGGACATGGCTGCTGCTGCAAGGGCCTCATTGCCGGATGCGGACTGCTGGCCAGGCGCGGGCTCTTGCGGTGCTGCATCGGTTTCGCCCTGAACCAGTTCGAATGCCTTGCCTTCTTCAGCCGCTATTTCAGCGGCGTGTTGTTGCTGGAAATTCTGGTGCAGCGCTTCTGTTTCAGAATCGACGGCGGATTCAGGCTCCTCAGGTTCGCCATTGAGTTTGCGCAATTCTTCGGCTGATAAATGCGGGTTGGTTTTGAGCGCCTCCATGAGTGGATACGAGCCACGCACGCGCGGACTGGCCAGCAGCATGTTGAGGATCTCGCGCGGCGCTTCGCCTGCGAGTTCCATGAGCAATGAATCTGTAATCGCCGGGTTCTCGATGAGGGCGGGCATTAACGCGGGGCGACGATTTTCTTCAGACCAGTAGTAGCCCAGAACCTCCGGCGCAGCTTGCGGGGTGGCAGCAATCTGAAGAGCAGATGTGAGATCAAAGCTGGCAAGGGTCATCCGGGCATCCTGGGCAAACACGGGATTATGGGTGAGGTAGACCAGAATCTCCAGCATCTGGTCGGCCGGCACAGGAAGCGCGCCCCTTGCAGCTGTGCGCATGACCGTGGCAGGAACGGCGTTGCGTTTGATCATTTCGAAGATGGATGACATGATTATTTGCGCGGTGCGCTTGCGGGGCTTAGCCAGGGATCTCTCAAGCGTTTACTTCGCTGTAGCACAGGCGCCCCCGCCTGTGCTGGTTCACGCCAATACCAGGGATAGAACTCCGGATGGCTCACACCAGTCTCCATAGCATTCGTTTGAATGTAAAGGACCTTGGCATCAAACTCGGCGTCGCTCCGGATCATGTGATCGAATGATTCGTCCAGCCACAAAGACCCTTTCCTGTTCAGAAGTCCATTTACATTGTGTGACGACGCGCCCTTGATCCCATTCATGATCGTCGCCAGACGAACGTTGGGCTGAGGCGTGAAAAAAATCAAATGAACGTGTGTGCGCATCACAATGGCGCAATGCAGAGCGCAGCTCTTGCCGTTTTCATAAAGGCAATGTTCCAGCACCAAGGATTTGGCTTTGTCAGGCAGCGCGAAACCGCTTCTCGTCTTAAAGGTCACAAAGTATGTAGCGCCAGGTTTCTCAAGGTGCGGCAGCTTGCGGCGATACAGAGTCATCTTATATCCCCATTCGCACAGCCGAGGGCGGCTGTGCTACCAAGCTCATTAACTGCTGGTTGTGGTTGTTCTCCAAAATCGACGTCATATTTCACATTCCCTTTAGCGCACTACGGGCTTAGTTTTTGCGCGACCTCCGCGCTTATTACCCCATCGGCGCACCACCATCGCTCTGATTGCGCCGGGCCATGAGGTAGGCGCGAATAAAAGGATTCAAGTCGCCATCCAGGACCCGATCCACGTCACCCATCTCGGCTTTTGTCCGATGATCCTTGATCATGCGGTAGGGCGCCAGTACGTAAGACCGAATCTGTGAGCCAAAGTCGATGTCGAGCTTTGCATCTTCAACTTTCTTTGTGGCCTCGCGCTTCTTCTCCAGCTCATATTCATACAGCTTGGAACGCAGAATCTTGAAGGCCTTGTCACGGTTCTTATGTTGCGACCGTTCGTTCTGACAGGCGACCACGATTCCAGTGGGAATGTGCGTGATGCGCACGGCGGAGTCAGTGGTGTTTACGTGCTGGCCGCCTTTGCCGCCGGAACGATAAGTATCTATGCGAATGTCTTCCTGCTTGATCTCAATCTGGATGGAATCGTCAATTTCCGGCGAGACAAAGACGCTGGCGAACGACGTATGTCTCCGGCTCTGCTGGTCAAACGGTGATATGCGAACCAGACGATGGACTCCGATTTCGCTGGTGAGGAGCCCGTAAGCGTAATCACCGTTTACAGTGAAGGTGGCTGATTTAATGCCCGCTTCCTCGGCAGGCTGATATTCCAAAACTTCTGTGGCAAAGCCCTGCCGCTCAGCCCAGCGGAGGTACATGCGCATGAGCATTTCCGCCCAATCCTGCGACTCCGTACCCCCAGCGCCCGGGTGGATGGTGACGATGGCGTTACGCATATCGTTTTCGCCGGAGAGCAAGGTTTGGGTTTCCAGCTTTTCCGCGATGCCGCGCAGATCGTCTATTTCTTTTTTCAGCTCTTCCCCAACGCTTTCGCCTTCGCGCGCCAGATCAAAATAGGCTGAGATGTCCTCGACACGCCGGGCCAGATCGCTGTCCATGGTCAGCGAGCTATCTAGGCGCTTGCGTTGCCGCATGAGCTGCTGGGACTTTTCCTGATTGGACCAGACGGCTGGATCAGCAATTTGTTTTTCTATATCTGCCAGTTGCGCGCGCAGTGAGGCTGCGTCAAAGATAGCTCCGCAGGTCCGCGACCTTATTACGAACGGAGGCGTATTCTCTTTCCAGCTCTTCTATCTCAACCATAAATGTGTCCCCTGCCTATGGCGCGCTTGATTAAACCGGACGAGCTTCAATCATGGTGTGCACGCGGATACGTGCGCGCATAAAGATGGCTAATATTGAGATTACCACACAAGTCCAGGCAAAAATGTCACCGTAGCGAACGTAGAACGTGGTCTCAATCTGCGGGGAAAAAGGGGCCATTAGGGCGGCACGGACATTGCGCGGCAGGCGCTTTACGATCCGCCCGTAGGGATCAATGGATGCAGTCACGCCGTTGTTGGTAGCGATCAGGACCCAGCGATGGTTCTCAATGGCACGCATGCGGGCCATCTGGAGATGCTGG
Source organism: Candidatus Angelobacter sp. (assembly GCA_035277785.1). Classification (GTDB taxonomy): domain Bacteria; phylum Acidobacteriota; class Terriglobia; order Terriglobales; family Acidobacteriaceae; genus Angelobacter. Next base: position 16,234 of record DATEJX010000386.1, read on the forward strand.
AATGGAGCGCCGGTTTCACCGTACCAGCCGTCATTGGAAATATTGACCAGCACCTGAGCGCCGTTGGCGGTGAACTGCCGCACTTCATCGGGGAAGATGGATTCGTAGCAGATGAAGACGCCAACCCGCGTACCGTCGATATCGAAGACCTTGCGGTCAGTACCACGGGCGAAATCGCCAACCTCACGCGTGAGCTTCCGGGCAAAAAACAGGTACTCCTGCATGGGCACGTATTCGCCGAAGGGGACGAGGTGGATCTTGTCATAGTGGCCGAGGAAACGGCCATTCGGACCAACGATAAGAGCAGAGTTCAGCAATTGCTGGCTGCCAGGCACTTTGCTCTCAGCCGTGCCGATGCTGCCGACCACCAGATAAGAGTTGGAGTCGCGGGCAATGGTGGCCAGCCAGGGCCGTAAGCGGGGATCGTCAATAAAGAAAGGAGCGGGTGATTCCGGCCAGACGATCAGGCCCAAGTCATCTGACGTCGAGTGATTTTGCGGAACGCTGAGCTGGGCAAGGGAGCCGATAGTCTGATCATAAAGCTGCGGCGTCCACTGATTGGGATCGAGCACAGGGACGTTTTCCTGCACCAGGAGAGCCTCGCGGGTGGCAGGAAACTGTTCAGCTTTGGCAAAAACACCCATCTGCAACGCAATAGCTGCCGCCATGGCCGAGATGAGCAGGTTCATGCGGCGCTTTCCATAGAGCAATAGGCCCGCAGCGAAAGCGCAATTCACCAGCATGACAGCGAAAGAGAGACCGTAAACACCGGTGACTTCAGCAATGCGGGCAAAAGGAATGTTGTTAACCTGAGCACTGCCCAGAGGAAGCCAGGGGACGCCAGTAACGCGGTCACGGAAGTACTCAATGGCTACCCAGAAGAAGGGCGCGAGAAAGAGTGGGCGCCTATTGCCCAGTGAAGACCGGCGCGACATGAGCACTACGAGTCCGCCGAAAGCCCCATGATGCAAGGCCATGATGAGGCAATAGCCCATGGTGATGAGCGAAGCGGCGATCACGTTCAGGCCGCCGTACCCGTTCATGACGGGATAGATCCAATAGCAGGTTCCGAGATAAAAGACGACGCCGCTGGCCCAAGCGATGACGACGCCTTGCTTGACGGTAAACGGACGCAGCGAGCGGCCTTCTGAGTCCACCAGTTCGCCTTCACCACCGCGGCCGCGCAGGAGCGCATAAATGAGCGGAGTCATACAGACCCAGCTCAGGAAAAAGAGCGATGGCTTGGGGAAGACGAGAATCTGCAATACGCTGGAGAGGCCGGCCAGCGTCCAAGCTCTGGTTGGAATATTGCGCACCGTGAAGAATTTTAGCAAACCTGCGTGCGGAGTCCGTGGGCGCGGCCCGAAGAATGAGGCGGGCTGGCGGTGGTGGCGCCGCAGCGCGGAAATAGCCCAGGAACGGTGACTAGATCAGGTTTTTTTGATTCCGCTGGTTCCGAGGACTACAATGACAAGGTTGTGAATTTCGTGGTCCATCATATTCTGCCGATCTTCAAGTACCTATTTATCGTGGGGATGCTGGGGGCTGTGCCGGTGATCATTGTTACCGCGATCAAGACGGCCCAGAGCATATTTGAGACTGATGAGTCGGCGCGTGACCACAAAGCTTAAGCGCAGAGAGGAACCAAGCTCAGGTGCGGCCCTGCAAACCGGTTGACGGTTGTAGTGGCCGTTCTTAATTTCCGTCATGTCAGCAGGCTCCGGAGCGGTCCCCCCACAATCAAATCGCGTACGCATCGTTGTCGCTACCTCAGTGATGCTCACCTTTATTTCCTACTGGCGAGCAGCGGCAATTGTGCTGAACGACCTTGGCTCGTCGGCATTCTACGCCGGTGGAATTGCCGAGCAGGCGGTGGGAAAATCTGCGCCCTGGTTCATTCTGGGCGTGATGCTGTTTGCCTTCGCGGTGCGGTCGGTGTATGTGGAAAGCTGCTCCATGTTCACGCGCGGCGGCGTATATCGCGTGGTGAAGGAAGCGCTGGGCGGGACCTTTGCCAAATTCAGCGTCTCCGCGCTGATGTTCGACTACATCCTGACCGGGCCGATCTCCGGTGTTTCCGCGGGACAATACATTGCTGGACTGATTAATGAAGTTTTTGCGTCCGCGGAAATGCATGGCTGGGTGCCGCGCGCGATGCATGCGATGTTTCACGGCACGCCGCACCTGAATGAAAATTATGCAGCGGCCGCTTTTGCCCTGATTGTGACCATGTATTACTGGTGGGAGAACATCAAGGGCATTGAGGAATCCAGTGACAAAGCCCTGCGCGTGATGCAGATCACCACAGTCATGGTGGTGATCCTGCTGATATGGGCCATATACACCGTGATTCAGACTGGGGCCCACCTGCCGCCTCTGCCTGTGCCGCAGAACCTGAAGTTCAGTGATGAAGCGCTGGGGTTCCTCCGAGGCACGGACCTGGCAAAAACATTTGGGCTGTTCGGGATACTGATTGCCTTTGGTCATTCCGTGCTGGCCATGAGCGGCGAGGA
>DATEJX010000387.1:0-27732 GCA_035277785.1 Candidatus Angelobacter sp.
TTACCAACCGTTCCGGTAATGACATTCTTGCGCGCGCGGGGCTGGACCTTGACGGCGAAAGTTACTCCCTTCGCGGTTTCGTTTAGCGGAAACATTGCCTTAGTGAAAAACCCAACTCTGCTGCGATCGCAATGGCGACCAGAATCACCTGTGGATTCTGTTTTAGGTCACCGCGCAGCAACCATGTCATAGCAATCCCGAAGAGGGCGAACAACAGCACGTTGGCGAGCGCGCTGACTCTGGCGAGCAGCCTGTCACCCCGCCTGGCAATGCGCACCAGGTTCAGCAATGCGCCAAAAATCAAAACCAGGCCGCCGCTAACAAACCAGATCGCCTCGACGGTAAAGGTCTTGTGTACCACAAAGGTCACCGCGCAGTGCACGCACCCGAGCAGCAGCACGATCCAGGCAAAAATTCGGTCCGTCATCTTCATGGTTTCGGCCTCGCTCCAAAAATCGCCGTGCCGACGCGCACGCAGGTCGATCCCTCTTCGATCGCGACGTCAAAATCGTGTGACATGCCCATGGAGAGCACATCCATCTCAATCCGTGGCAACTTCCGTGCGGCAATCTGGTCGCGGCGGTCGCGCAGCAATCGGAAGAAAACGCGTGCGCCTTCAGGATCTTCCGTAAATGGGGGAACAGTCATTAGTCCGCGGACCTGAATGTGGTCCAGTGTCGCCGCGCCTGCAAGCAAATTTTCCAGTTCAGGCGATCCCGCTGGAATGCCGGTCTTACTTGCTTCATCGCTGACCTTAATCTCGATCAGCACCGGTAAAACCTTGCCCATTTGCCTTGCCGCATCGTTCAGCCTCTGGGCCAGGTGGAGAGAATCCACACTGTCCACTGCCTGGAAAAGATCTGCAGCTTTTTTCGCCTTGTTGCTCTGCAGGTGGCCGATGAGGTGCCACTCGGCGTCTTTCCGATCCGCGAACGCAGATGCCTTTTTTTCAAACTCTTGTACGCGATTCTCGCCGAAGACGCGCAACCCAGCTTCATAGGCCTGGAGGATACGGTCGGGATCCACGGTTTTCGTCACCGCCACTAGCGTTACATCTCCCGGCCTGCGGCGGACGCGGGCAGCGGCGGCGGCAATGCGCTCACGTACCTGCGCAATGTTTTCCCCGATGGACATGTTTCCTGAACTTCCGAGCTGAGTGATGCGAAAGCCGGGAACCTATTTTTCACCCTGCAACGGCTTGCGCGCGAAGTGATACAGAGAATAGGCCAGGACGCAGAACATGATCACAGCAAGCACATTGGCAAAGTTGGAATGATCCCAGATAAAGTGGAGATGGGGACCCCAGGCAATTGCATTCTCCGGCAGCCAGTGCCGACCCTCGCAGACCTTTATGACCATTCCCAGCAAGCCGACGATGCCTCCGGCCGCGATCAGGCCGCTTGAATAAAGAGCGCCCGGGCTTACTTCGCTTTCCTCCACTTTCTCACCTGCCCTCTTGGCTTTGTACTCCACAATCCAGCGCACTACGCCACCGGCGAAAATAGCCAGCGTCGTTCCAATCGAAAGATAGAAACCCACGGCGAAGGAGAGAGAACGGATGCCGAGCAATTCCACACCAACCACCAGGAACACCCCAAGCAGGATCAATCCCCAGGGTAGCCGCCGCTGCAGAATACCGTTGATGACCGTCGCCATGAGCTGTGCCTGGGGTGCGGCTGCGTCTTCGCTGCCGATACCCTGAATCCACTGCACTTCGAATTTTTGGCTCTGCGGATTATAGAAGTAGTAGCCGTTGGGCACAGTTGGGGAGTTGATGGCAGTGTACAACGTCATGCCCTGCACCGACTGCTGGGTTGCTGGTGCACCTTTGTTCGGCGACACGGGAACGGTCTGACGATCGAATTTCCCGGAATACTCTGCGACTCCGACCGGTAGATTATGTACGTTCACTGGGATGTTGGCGGGCCGGAAACTTTCAAGACCAGCGTTCATCAGACCAAGGGTCATTCCGATGGCCACTACTGAGACGGTTACGCCGACCATCAATGCCATCTGTTGCCGGTAAGGAGTGGCGCCTACGAGAAATCCGGTCTTCAAATCCTGCGATGTATTGCCTGCGTTCGCGGAAGCTATGCAAACTACACCGCCGATAGTGATGGCCAGAGCAGAGAAGGCCGTGGCAGTCCATCCCATCACTAAAAACATGGCGCACGTAGCCATGAGCGTAGCGATTGCCATTCCCGAAATGGGGTTCGACGAGCTCCCAATGAGGCCGGTAATGCGGGAGGAAACTGTTACAAAGAGAAAGCCAAAGACGACTACGAGGACGGCTGCAAGAATATTGTTCGCGGCTGAGGTCTCTGCGTGAGCAATGGGCTTAAAGGTCAGCAATCCCCACATAAGCAACAGGAGAATGACGGCACCAAGTAGCGCCCATTTAAGATTCAGATCTCGGTCGGTACGCCGAAGAGTAGCAGTTTCGGCAGTACCCGCCCTGAGGTCTTTCATGCCCGCGCGCAACGCGCCAAGGATGGTTGGGATCGTCCGCAGCAGTGTAATCAATCCTGCCGCTGCCACAGCGCCCGCTCCCATGGGACGGATATATGCTCCGTAGAGCTGATCAGGGCTCATCTGCGAAATGGGAATGGTTCCGGGGAAGATTGCTCCCGGCACATGCGAGCCAAAAAATTTGATCGCGGGCATAACGACGAGCCAGGCAAAGACGCCACCGGAGAAAATCACGCCTGCAATGCGTGGCCCAATAATGTAGCCGACGCCAAGATACTCGGACGTGGTGTTGGCGCGAATGGAAGATCCGGGATACCAGGCGGGAGTATAGGTCGGCGTTGACGGCCAGACCTTGAACATGAATTCATTCTGGAAAAATGTGTAAAGCGCCCCAAGCCCCAGACCGGCAAACACGCGCCCCGCAAACGATCCGCCTTTATCGCCGGCAATCAGCACATCGGCGCAGGCCGTGCCTTCAGGATAGAGAAGGTTGCCATGCTCTTTCACGATCAATTGCCGCCGCAGCGGGATCATGAACAGAACGCCCAGCCAACCGCCGATGAATGCCAGCAGGAAGATGCGGGCGTATTCCAGTGGAAAGCCCAGAAAAATGAGCGCGGGCAGAGTGAAGATCACGCCGCCGGCCACCGATTCGCCGGCAGAGCCGGTGGTCTGCACGATGTTGTTTTCCAGGATGCTCGCCTTACCCATGGCGCGCAGAACGCTGATGGAGAGAACTGCGATTGGGATGGACGCCGAAACCGTGAGACCAGCGCGCAGACCTACATACACTGTGACCGCGCCAAACAGGATGCCGAAAAGTCCGCCAAAGAAGATGGCGCGAACTGTAAACTCCGGCCGAATCTCATCTGCCGGGACATACGGCTGAAACTTTGTTTCAACGTTAATGGCTTCTCGTGTTTCGGCCACAGTTTTCTCCTCGTGTGGATAGTGCGCTGATTCGACGCAAGTTAGCACATTGCAGCCAGCAATACAAATCCGCGAAAGTCCTTCCAATCAAACCAACCAAACATTTTCCGGTTCGTCGAGATCTGCTTCCAATCGCGGCATTACGCGCGATGTTGGCGATCACGACGATGCTGTAACACACATTTCATTGCTTCTGGATATTTACCCGGGCTATACTTAGGCCACAAGTACTTCCTGGTCGGAGCTTCCAAGGAGGGTCGTCTTCAGTAGTGGTGACCTAAGCCGGGCGCAGGGGACACTCAAGTCCGCGGCTGAAAGCTTGTTCTGTGTCCTGTTTCCTTCTGACTGCCGCATCTGCCATCTTCCTCTTACGAATATTTCTGCGCTGCCCGTCTGTTCTCACTGTCTTGCTCAGCTAACCCCGCTCGAAGGAATTCTCTGCAGTATCTGCGGCGAGAAACTCTTTACCCTTGAGCGCTTTGCCGCTGATGCGGAACCGCTGTGTGGGCTTTGCCGCCGGGCCGCACCGCCATTTCGCAAGGCATTTTCTTATGGCTCTTATGCCGGACCGCTGCGTGATCTTGTCCATCTTCTGAAATACCACCAGGTGAGGCCGGCTGCCCGTCTGCTGGGGAAACTGGCCAGCGGAGTGCTTGCCGGCGCCAATTTGCCGCCTGATCTCCTGGTGCTTCCCGTTCCCCTTTGGACGGGCAAACGCCGCACGCGCGGCTTCAATCAGGCGGAGGAGATTGCGCGGGCGCTGGTTAGCGCTACAGCTTCTACACGCATCCAATTAGATACCACTTCTCTGGTTCGCCAGCGCGAGACTGCCTCCCAGACCGGGCTTACGCGCCATCAGCGTCGCGCCAATATGCGGGGAGCGTTCGCTGTAATCGGGCCTGATGCGGTCCGCGGGCGAACCATTTTGCTGGTGGATGATGTGATGACTACCGGTACAACCGCAGGCGAGTGTGCGCGAGTGCTGTTACGTGCCGGAGCAAAAGAAGTTTTTGTGGCCACGGTTGCACGGGCCACAAAAGAAGTACAGGGCGGGCAGGTCTTTACTGCCGTCGCTCAATAGAGAGGAACTCAGGGCCATGCAGGAACGTGACAGGGCACGAGGCAAACGCCATCACTCTGAGCTGCCGCAGGAACCGCCGCCGGCGCCACGCAAGAATCTGCTCATGCAGACTCCCGTGCTGGTGCTCAATGCGTCTTATGAGCCCATCAACATCTGCGCTGCGCGGCGCGCCATTGTTCTGGTGCTCAAGGGCCTGGCCATGCCGGAAGAAGAGAATGGACATTTCCTGCACGCCGCGCGTCTTGCCATGCGCGTGCCCTCAGTGATTCGCTTGCTTGAATACCGCCGCATCCCGCACCAGACCCGCGCCCTGTCCCGCAAGAACATCCTGCTGCGCGACCGTAACACCTGCCAGTACTGCGGTGTCCTGCTGTCTTCAGGGGAGTTGACTCTGGACCATGTCGTCCCGCGTTCGCGCGGCGGATCGTCCACCTGGGAAAATCTGGTGGCGTGCTGCCATCCCTGCAATCGGCGAAAGGGCAACCATCTTTTGACCGAAACGGACATGAAGCTGCTGAAAGAGCCTCGGCCATTCACCCTGCATACCAGCCGGCACATCATGCGTATGATTGGCCGTTCCGATCTGAAGTGGCGTAAATATCTGTTTTATTAAGAGTAACTAAGGGGAACATCTCAGACTGCCTTTGCCGATTGTGAGTATGCCAATTCACAGGGTAATTTATTCCTCCCGTTATCTTTCTTCTAAACCCCCGCTATTGCACGACTTACAGCCGGATGCCGTGATGAGTGTGGCACCTAAACTGCAACACTGATTAAGGCGGAGAATAATGTCCCGTCGCCACTCTCTTTTGCGTTTCCCAGAAGCGCGGCAGATACATCAAAAAGCTTGAGGAGCAGGAATGCCAGAAACTGTTTTAGACCAGGTCATTGTCCGCCTGCGCGAAAGCGCGGCAGGGCTCTATCCGGAGCGCGGCGAATTACGCAATCTTCGTGTGGTGGGACATACTCCCAAGAACGACCATTTTATTTATGACGCCAGCGCTGACTTTGCTCAGGGCAGCGAACGCATTGCAATCAAGATCTATCGTGCCGGGAAATGCGGCGGAAACGCCAAAGGCGTTGCCCGCCAGGAAAATTGCAACTTGCAATTTGTGCAGCAGTGTACGCAGAAGAAGAAAATCACCGGAACTCCCCGTCTGCTCGGCGATTTCAGCGAATTCGGCGCCGTGGTCACGGAGAAAATTCCCGGCTTGCCCTTGCAATCCATCATTATGAAAGCAGCTTTGCTGCCGGGCTTCGCCGATAACGGCAGCATCGCCCTGGTTGCGCGGCGTGCAGGAGAGTGGCTCAAGTCATTTCACAAAGCGACTGCGGAGATGCCGGAACCATTCGACGGCGGTGCTCTCATGAGCAGCCTGGAGAAACTCTGCCAAAACTGCATGGATGAGGGTTTGGACGAGCGCTCGGTGAGCGTGATTCTCAATGGAACGAAGAATGTGCTGGCTCGCACCAAAAAGTCACTGCCCAACTCCGCCGTTCTGGGCGACTTTACTCCCCTTAACGTAGTGGTCATGGAGAACGGAGTAGGATTCTGTGACTTCGCTCGTATGAAGCGTCGCGGCAATTCTTTTGAAGATCTGGCCCAATTCCTCGCCTCAGTGGAAGCGCTGGAGAAGTATCCTTTCTGCAACCGTTCCATCACCAGCCAGATCCAGGAAAATTTCCTCGATTCCTACGGCATCAGCCAGTCAGAATCCGCTGTTTTGCGGGTGCTGAAGATGAAAGCGCTCCTCGGGATGTTTGCACAGGGACGCAATGTGAAGGAGAGTGCGGCGCGCAAGAAGGTAATGTGGGCCAACGTGATGAAAAAGTTCATCCATCAGGCAGCTCAAAGGTCACTTGCGCCGGCCGCAGCTTGAGATAAGATACACAATCGAACCGTTCATCCTGAAGTTTACAGGCCGCGTGTAGCGGCCTGTTTCTTTTGCCTAACGTTCTTCCGGCTCTTTACCGGGGAAGCTTTTCGAACTCGCGATTTAGCCTTGACCGGCTTTCGTCCGAACAAGTATTCGCAGGAGCCCATGTTCACCCTGGCGCCGCTGAACTGTACTCCCTCGGCTTCCAGCCGCAGACGCTGTTCGAAGCCGGCCTCGCCAGGAAGAGCAATTCTTCCTCCGGCGGCCAGCACGCGCTGCCAGGGCAGTGCATGTGACTGTCTTAAGGCCCATACCACCTGGCGGGCTGCGCCGGGATATCCAGCAGCTTTAGCGACTGCTCCATAAGTGGCGACCTTGCCTCGCGGGATCTTCAGAATCGTCGCTCGAATTCGTGGAAACATCGCCTGTTTTCCCGAGTTGCTTGGCTTGCGTGGGTCTTTTCTCAGCGGCATCGAATCCCCTGCAGTTGGCTCAGTCTGCCACCTTATGTGCTGCGCCTTGCAATACTGTCTTCCAGATGACGCCGCCGTCGTCTGACAACATCACCTTGAAAACTTCTGTCTTCGGATCAGTAAATTCATTGGTGGTCCGGACCAGTGTCTTTTTGCCGTTGTTTTCAACACTGGAACTATAGAGCCATTCATTCCCGTTAATCTGTATGACTCCCACTGACGGCGCGGGGGCATCTCCCTGAAAACTGGCATAGCCGTACTCAGCCTTGCTTGCGTTGTAGCTGTATACGGTGAGCTGACGGCTAACAGCAGCGCCCATGGTTACGTGTTGTTCGCAGATCAGATAACCATGCTGCGGCGACCAGCGGCACTCCAACTCGGAATGCACTTTGCCTCCATTGGAAAATGTGCCTTCCGTCTCCCATTTACCCAGGAATGCTCCTAGTTTCTTCGCCGGATCATCTGCGGGCTTTTGCGCCGCCACAGATACGCTCATCAGGGCAATGAATAGCGCCGGCACAACGATCTTTATTTCATAAAACAATGCGCATTTGTTTTTTGCACTCATAAGCAAGATCAGAAGATGAAAATGCCCGTTGATAACGGGGCAAACGTCACAGGCAAGGTTATCCGGCAACCGGAGCGCCGTCAAAGCGGAGCGTGGTGGAATAGAGTTGAATACGCTCACGGAAGCCCAGGCGGCGATAGATTTCAATGGCGCGGGTATTGTCAGTACGGACGGTGAGAAAAGGAGTTTCGCCGTGGTCCAGGATGCGCTGGGCCAGCTCTGCCACCAGGGCAGTTCCGTAGCCGCGGCCGGTTTGTCCTGGACGAGTGGCGACCGTGCTGATTTCACGGTATCCGGGGCAATGCAGTCGCAGACAGGCCATAGCCACCAGATGGCCTTCACGTTTGATTCCGACAAAGCCTCCGAGGGCATACAAGCGCGGAGAAAGCGTGCGTCTCGGGCGGGTCGCCTCATACAGACTTGTCATCTCCGGCAGATCAGATGGACTCAAGTCTTCAATCCTGTTTCCGCCCAGATCGTTTCGTCCGCTCTCACGCAACCAGTCACCATCGTCCTGAAGCATCTCATAAAGCTCCACGGCCCGGGTTATTGTCCATCCCGGAGGAATTTGCAATGAGTGCATTGAAAAAAGTGTGACGGGCTGCGCCAGATGAGAGAGAGCATTCCAGGCGTCCTGCGTAGGTTCAGAAAATGCACCATGTGGACAAACATCCGGCGGGAAGCGGCGCGCGGGACCTTCAACCAGGGCCAACTCCGCTTGCAGAGTCGTGAGCGCAGTCCATGTTGGATTGTCGAGCGGATGGGACATGCTGCTGAGAAACAGTAAGTGTAGATGAAACCCGCTCCGATTGCCAAAATCACATGCCGTAGCTCGGAGGCAATAAATCAAAGTCCCGCTTGCAGCGGGACTTTAGCGGTGCCATGGAATTTTGTCTACCTGGGACTGATGCTTACCTCTGACGCCGTAGTTGCAGATCCTGGGCAGTCTTAAAGGTCAACACGGTTTCGGCGGGAATATTCAGGCTCTTCCCGGTGGTCAGCACCTGAGTGCCAGTGCCGGCCGCGCCTCCTGCCAGTGCTCCAATAGCTGCACCTTTTCCGCCGCCCGCAATTGCGCCGATCAGGGCGCCTGCAAGCGCTCCGCCACCGGCATACTTCGCCGTCGTCTTGTTCGCTCCTACGCTGCCTTCCTTGTAGGAACCGGCTTCAATCGAGTATTTGCTGTTGCCCACTGTGACTGCCGTGAGATCGACAGCGACTTTGCTTCCGTTCTTCATGGTCGTGAGCGTGGCAGGTGATCCCTTGGGTATGACAGTGGTGCCATTGTTCACCACGTCTTCAGTGACACTCCCGGTATAAGTTTTGCCGACGTTGTTGGCGTCAGCCGTGATCTTATCGTCAGTTCTAACCTTAATGTCAGTACCTGACGGAACTGTGGTGGCTGTCTGGGCAACCAGAGTGGCCCACGCACAGGTAACAAGAAAAGCTACACACAGAGCCATCCTATGGCGCAACATATCTCACACCTCGCGTACAGCGCTTTCCAGCGCCGATTGCCTACTCAGATGACAGGAGCACACCGGGGGTAGCCTGATTTAGCGGACAAACGAGAGCTGCGGCTGGACGTCAGCAGCCTCACACCTGCGAAGTAGGCCGCTGAGGCGAAGCAAAGGAGGCTGTATCCTGCTACTGCAGAGCGACTTTCCCGTTCATTAATTCTCTTAATTGACTTTACTTCGGCCCGAAGGCACGTCATAAAAGAATCGAAGGATGTCCTCATAATGCAATACCTGAATCCAGGACCCATGTTCTTCGGGCCGGCTTTGAAGCGGCCAGCGCCGAAAACGATTGTGATGCGGGGTGGACCGGCGGCCATCATTCCCAAACGCGATCGCTGCGCCTCCGGCAGGCACAACAAGCGCCTGACGCAATGCTACTGTGCGTCCATTCCAAGCGGGAAGTAGCTTTCCTCAGTTTGCGAACCCGGGTAGATTTACCCGTTTTGCAATGTGGTCTTTAATCCAGTGCGGGTCCCACCATTCTTTCGGATCAATCTGGACACCTTCAAGCAGCATGCTGAAATGGATGTGGTCGCCGCCCGCCATACCCGTTATGCCGCTCTTGCCCATGACCTGCCCGCGCTTCACCATATCACCTTCATGAACGTCGATTTCACTCAGGTGACCGTAAACTGACTGCAGCCCGTAGCCGTGATCCAGCACAATGCAATTGCCATATATGCCGAGCGGAGCCGCATAGATCACACGCCCATCGTTGGCCGCTTGCACTCCCACATGCTGCGTGCTGGAGAGATCGTAGCCAAGGTGCACTTCCTGGTCGATCTTCTTGCCCTTGTAAATGTAGTTGCGGACATCGGCAAAGTTCGCCTCCGCTTTGGACCCCGGCTGTCTCTGGAAGGGTTGCGACCACAGGAATTTTGGCTCAGTCTTCAGGCGAAGGTCAAAAAGCGTTTTGTTGTTGGCGATTCGCATTTCTTTGTTGATCTTCACAAAGCGGTCCACCAGATCACCTGAGCCGTTGGGATCGAGTTCATTCACCACCTTTTGCACAAATGCGTCATCCAGTTGCAGGTCTCGCACGCGGTAAACCGGCTGCTCTTTCTTTGGGAACTGGTAAACCATGGAACCTGTCACTTCGCTTCCCGGATTGGCAGCATAGACCAGCGGCTGCGTTCCATTGGGCATGTTCCATGCGAAAGCAAAGAGTGAAAAATAGCCGGGCTTCCCGTCCGGCATCGGCCACGCTCTGAACTTTTCATCGCCCACTTTTACGCCCGATTCCGTGGAATAGCCGGAAACATTAAAGGTCACCAAGTCCGCCATTCCCAGGTAAAGATAGTGCTGGTCGGAGTCCACGCTCACCATGGGCTTGTGCGTGACAACCTCGACGTCGCGCTCAACACTCGCCGTCTTAGCCCGAAAATCATTTGATACCGCCGTGACGATCAGCCGGGCTTTGCCGTCCTTTAATTGTGGAGTGCTCTTGGCCCCGACTGTGAAGTTCCAGTCGCTGTCGGCAACATTGCGTTGCCAGCGAAAGTGGCGAGACGGTTGCATCACTTCACCAGCCGCATACTCTACGCCATTTTGCTCCACTACCACTGAGACTTCTTTGACTCCGTGCGGATCGGCAACGTGCACTGTCAAAGGCGTGGCTTGGCCCAGCGCAGTCACTGACGCGGGCAGGCTGACTGCCGGAGTTGTAGACATGGTCCACAGAATGGCAACTGGAATAACAAAAAGGAAGAAGACAAAGATCAGGAATGTGCGCATGGTAGTAGCTTGCAGAATAGCACGCGCAAAGTTGCAGAAAACGCAGGGGAAAACAGTAGAGAAGCCCGGGCATAAACCCCAGCGGGCTCTCCTCGCGGCGCACGGCTACGCCGCTCGAAGCCTCGTCCCGCATTCCGGGATTCGATACGAGCTCCTGATCAGTTCCACGTTCCTGCCCGCTGATGCATCGTTTCCAGGGAGTCGCCAGGAGCGCAAGTTCGGTACTGCACGGTTTGACACTCCGGACATTCCCGTTACAATAAAGATGTAGTTCCCGTCGCCGCGCCGGGTCGTTGTCTGGCGCATTTCCAAAGCCGAAGTGGCGGAATTGGCAGACGCGCATGGTTCAGGTCCATGTACCCGCAAGGGTGTGGGGGTTCGAGTCCCTTCTTCGGCACCAGCTTATTCATCAACCACTTAGTGACATGGCTGTCCGATCAGATGGCCACGGAAACATGGCAGTGTCCTCATGTGTTCCAATGAAATTTCTACGAGGGAAATGCCTGCTCTGTGCTGATTGAGTTCAGCAGGAACTGCAACTCTTGACGTCTCGGAGCTTGCAAAATGAGAGCGGGAGCCATGGCGGAAGCGTTGATGCTCTTCCATGGGCCGCTCTTTCATGTTTTTACAGTTTCATCATGGCCTCTGCTGTGCCCGAATACATCTAGAACTCCGATGTCTTACAGAAGCGCTGCTACCACGACCGAATCTCTCAGAAGTGACACAGAGCACAAAGGGCTGAATGCTCTCGAGGACGTGCCGGATTTCTCTCTGGTGCTCGGCGGACCGCTCTACCAGCTCCTTCGCAGGTCCCACCTGGGAGGCGATGCGATGGAGCTGCTGAACCGGCGGATACTCGCCTCACTGATAATCACATGGCTTCCGCTGCTCGTTCTATCGATTTTCGCCAGGAGCACTGAACGCGTCTCCTTTTTCCACGACATAGAAGTGCACGCGCGCTTTCTCGCCGCCCTTCCGATTCTCATCGCCGCGGAACTTCTGGTTCATTCGCGCATGCGCACGATCGTCCGCCGCTTCGTCGAATGGAGGATTGTGCTTCCCGAAGACATACCTGCTTTTCGTAACTCGGTCCAGTCTGCAATCAGAATTCGCAACTCAGTCGCCGTGGAGATCGCGCTTCTCGCGGTCGTTTATACGGTGGGGATGCTGGTCTGGAACAGCAGAAGCGAGTTCGGATTCGTGACATGGTACGCCCTTCCCGGCAGCCGCTGGAATCTCACCATGGCGGGCTACTGGTATGTCTTCGTGAGTCTGCCCTTGTTTCAGTTTGTGCTGTTGCGCTGGTACATGAGACTTTTTATTTGGTTCAGGTTTCTCTGGCAGGTCAATCGCATCGATCTCAACCTGATACCCACGCATCCGGACCGCTGCGGAGGACTAAGCTTCATCGGGAAGGGTTCGTATGCTTATGCTCCCATTCTTTTCGCCCAGAGCGCGATCCTCGCCGGTATCATCGCCGGTCGTCTCCTTTATCGCGGAGAAAGCCTACTGTCGTTCAAGTTCCAAATCGGAGGATTTATCGTTTTTTTTCTCCTCGTGGTTCTGGGACCGCTGTTGATGTTCGCTCCCCGCATGGCGCGTGTTCGCAGAAAAGGTTTGGCTGACTACGGGCTGTTCGCGCAGCGCTACGTCGAACACTTCGATCGCAAATGGATACGCGGATCGTCTCCTTCCGAGGAAGTCCTTGGTGCAGCAGATATACAGTCGCTTGCCGATCTGGGAAATAGTTACGAGATAGTGCGCGAGATGCGTGTGATTCCTTTTGGTCTTCAGGATGTTTCCCGTTTAGTTCTGGCCGCCGCGGCTCCGCTGTCGCCTCTTCTGCTGACCATCTTCTCTTTTGAAGAACTGGCACTACGCGTCATCAAGGTAGTATTTTGAAAATTGTCTCAGCGCTTTTTGACCACTGTTGTTGGGGCAGAATTAATGTTTGCCCCAAACGCTTGGCTCCGACACTACAAGATTTGCCAGTATGTGGCTGGTCCCGGTCTCTGAAAAATTGCCTAAACACGCCATTCAGATATCAGGCAAATGCTGTGAGCATTTACAGTTGCGCCCGCCAATCAACTGGAGAGTTACTAGAGGGGAGGAGGGAATATGCAACCTGCCCACATGCTCAAGGGGACGATGCCTGGGAGTTCTCTCTGCTTACTTATTCTCCTGGCGTTCAGCGTAGCCCGAATTCAGGCCCAGCAGTCCGGCCTTACAGTTGAGAAGAGCCCAAATCCGGAACTGGTTGGTCAACTGAGCAAACAGTTATCAGTCACGCCGGCACAAGCCACAGGCGGAGCCGGCACCTTGTTTAATCTGGCCAAGGGCCGCTTGAGTTCGGCCGACTTTGGCCAGATAGCTGCAGTGGTTCCGGGCATGAATGGACTGCTCAAGGCTGCACCGGCTGCGAGTTCGCCAGGAGGTGGAAGCCCGCTTTCCGGACTCTCAAGCTCATTGCCGGGATCGGCCGGCGGATTGGCCTCGGCTGCCACATCATTTCAGAAGCTGGGACTCTCTCCTGACATGGCGACAAAATTTGTGCCTGTGCTAACGCAATTCGTGCAATCGAAGGGCGGCTCCCGAGTAGCATCGCTGTTGTCAGGAGTGCTGAAATAGATCCGAAATCGGCACAACCGTGAACGAACTGCAGGTGAGCTGGAGCGTTATGAGTACTTTTGTGGGAGCCGCGGCCGCAAGTTCAAGCGATCAATCTCGCCGTGTGCTCACAGTTGACGATCCTTCCCTGAACTCTTTCGTTTCTGATGCGCGATCCGGGAAGGAAATAGAGGTCGTCACAACTACATTGGAGGACTTCTTACCAACCGCTCTGCGAGATCGATTCGACCTGATTGTGACCAGTCCGCTTACGTCAGCCAGCGACGACATTGAATTGCTGGCAGCCCTTCAGGAAAAGAGAGGAGAGACCGTAAAGGTCATCATTCTTGTTCCCGCAGCCACTCCAGCCGAAGTAATTGCAGCGTTGCGCGCACACGCCTTTGCTCTATTCAGCACGCCTTTTGATTATGGCAGTTTTGCCGCCATGGTGGAGGCAGCTCTAAGCGTGCCTGTGTGGAGCGACTGCATCGAGGTTGTATCCGCAAAACCCGAGTGGATATCACTGCGTGTTCGCTGCAGCATGGTAGCGGCCGAGCGGCTGGTCCAATATGGTCGAGAATTGAAAGTCGATCTTACTGATGACGTTCGCAGCAACATTTTGCATTCATTTCGGGAGTTGCTCATGAATGCAATGGAACACGGCGGCCGTTTCAACCCGACATTAAAGGTTGACGTGGGTTATCTCCGCACTGATACCGCAATCCTCTACTACATCAGAGATCCGGGCGCCGGCTTCGATACAGAGCAAGCTATGGCCAATGCCAGAGCAGCCGCGCAAGATCCGCTCGCCTGCGTAGCCGCTCGCATTGTGCAGGGGCTCCGGCCCGGCGGATTCGGAATCCACTTGGCCAGCCAGATGATCGATTCCCTGATTTATAACCAGTTTGGTGATGAAGTTGTACTGTTCAAGAATCTTCGATGAGACGGTCCATGAGCTTTAGCGGCGAATATTTCATTCGGTGGTGATTGGGCCAGCACTGAAGGCACAGATGTGGTGAGTGCGGAGGAATCGGAGCCTTCAACCTGCTGATTTGAATCTTTTGTCTCGCTCAGAGACGGCATAGAGTATCAACTCAACCCTGCTTGAGATCCCGAGTTTTTCGTAAATTCGAAATAGATGATTCTTTATCGTATGTTCGCTCACTCCAAGCTCGGTTGATATTTCACGGTTGGTGAGCCCATCGGCCACAAACGGCACCAATTCCTGTTCCCTTTTCGTGAGCATTGCTTCACCGCGCGAGTTCACACCTTTGAAAGGCATGGCCGTCTGCAGCGCCTCAACCAACTGCAGTACGTCAGCGCTGCTTGCCCAGACTTGTCCTTTGTGCACGGCAGTGATGCACCTGGCTAAGAGATGCGTGGGAGTAGACCGTCTGAAAATGCCGCGCGCACCGGCGCGGAAAGCATGTATAACCCCCTCGCGCTCAGCGTCATCCATCAACAGCACGCAACGACTTTTCACAGACATGTCGCGAAGCCGGCGAAGCACTTCCAGTGCTTTGTACGGCCCGTCTGCAAAATGAAGACTGATTACTGCAACGTCTGGCTGGAGATCAACAATGGCGTCAAGCGTCTCAGCGAAAGCTACAGTGCACTTCAGGATCGTGAGCGCCTTGATTCGGGTGAGGGCCCGCGCCAGCAGTTCAGAAGTCATATAGCTCCCATCACTTACGACGAGAGAAATTTTCTGATTGCGTGCCTGGCCTTCTGATCTGTCTCCTTGCTGCACGGTTTCGAACTGATCACTTGCCCCAACTTCCGCATGGGTTCTCATAAATACTCCTGAGAAATACGCAATCGAAATGCGTGCACCGATGCGTACGGTCTTAGTACCGGGATTACTTTGATCCCCCGCACGGAGCTACTCCGGCTAAGTACCCGGTTCCAGCCATCGGGGCTGTTGAAGAGCAAGAATTGCGGAAGGCCTTCTGGCCCCGTGCAAGGTGTCAAAGGATCTTAGATCACTCCTCTCTTTAATACCGAGAAGTAAGAGATGAGAAAGAACGGCGAGGCTCCCGTCGATCCTCGCGCGACTCATTTTTAGATTCATTTTGTGAACAGCCGCGTACTATTTATGGCAAATCCGTGGGCAGTTTGCATCCACGCTCAAGGAATCAACATTTGCGCGTCAGAGCGTAACGGCTGTTGTCCCCGGACGTAAATTCCTACGTGCTTAGTACGCGTACGAAAAGTCCTCCCGGACTATTCTGTTTTTCACGAACCCTTTGGAAACTCTGATGCACATGTGGAATGCATTGTTTGCCCGAGGATCGATTCCACTGAACTTAGCGCGGTGTTCTGCTGTTTTCTCTTGCACAATTTGATCCTTTCCAAATTCCTGACACGGCGAATGAGCCGGTCTGCTCCAGTCATGATTAGGATCGGAGCAGGCGGGTTGATCTGGTGCAAATGTCTGCATGCGTGATGTTCCCGTTCGCGATCCCGGGGATTGCGGACTCACCGCGGACTTACTCACCTTCAGCAGTCCGACGAGTTGAACAACTCATTCATCACGAATTCTTAAGGGTGCTTCGATTTGAGAAAGTCTTCTCATTTGAGTTTCAACGACTTACTCCTTGCAACGTTTTTGGTGTGATCGCTATGATGAAGCTACTTGCGCTGATCGCCTCGCAGTTGCGTCGCGGCCTTATTACGTGCGCCCCAGGACTGCCACATTAAACAGTTCCAATGTAGTCAAGGTGGCGAAGCTATGCTCGGCAACGGCTAAGAGTTTAATTTTTCTTTAGACGTTCACTTCCAATATGTTTTCCGACATTCCCCTGAATTCCCGATTACTGTCCGCGAACTTGCGTAAGGAGTTAAGCAGTGGAAGCTAATTCCTGCACTCAGCAGCTGCTCGAGCCCAACTGGTATGTGGCATACACCTGCAGCCGTCACGAAAAATACCTGGCAGAGCAGTGCGAACAGCGGGGTATCACCGCTTTTCTTCCTCTATATGCTGCACAGCGGCGCTGGAAGCGACGTCGTGCAGAAGTACTCTTACCTCTTTTCCCTTCCTATGTTTTTGTCCGGATGGCCCTCGCAGAACGTTTTCGGGTGCTTGCGCTTCCTGGGATGGTGTCTCTGGTTTCCTTCCAAGGCCTTCCGGCAGTTGTACCAGACACCCAGATTGAGGCACTCAGGAAAGCAGTGAGTCTCGGGCGAGTTGAACCATGTACATACCTACAGTCGGGGAAGCGGGTCCGGGTCACAGCCGGACCTTTGGTTGGATTGGAGGGAATTGTTTCTGAGGTCAGAAACAATGTCCGTGTAATCGTCTCTTTCGATTGGATGAATCGCTCTGTATCAGTCTCACTTGACGCTACAGAGGTGGAGGCCTTGGGGTAGTTTGTTGGAGATCACAATCGCATGAACCCAGGTGCGGCAAATCCGAAGATGGAAAGCCAGAGCTCACAACCAGCTTTTCTGCTGGCGAGAACGCAGCGAGAGGCATTTCTTCGTCACTTCGGCTTCCGTGAGTCTCCATTCGGCGTCACACCGGATCCTGAGTTCCTCTTCTGGTCACAGATGCACAACGCCGCCTTGCAGGCACTGATTGACTCTATTGAATCAAATCTTGGGTTTAGTGTTCTTCTGGGCAAACCCGGCACAGGAAAGACCTCGTTACTTTTTCACCTGCTGGCCCAGTATCGAGAATCGGCGCGTACTGCCTTCATCTTTCAAACCCAATGCAGACCACACGATCTGATCCGCCATATCGCTTCCGAGCTTGACCTGCCGACAGTCAACCGTGACGAAGTCTCTTTGCACCAGAAGCTGAATGGAATGTTGCTTAAGGAGGCACGTGCTGGACGCAAGGTGCTGATCGTCATCGATGAGGCGCAGAACCTCCAGAGTGCATCGCTCGAAGCTATTCGACTTCTATCGGATTTCGAAACAGGCTTTTCCAAACTCCTGCACGTCGTGCTCTCCGGTTCGCCGCGACTTGGAGAGATGCTCCTCAGTTCGGAGCTTTCACAGTTGGCGCAACGGATCTCAACCATTTCCCGGCTGGAGCCTTTAGCGGGGGAAGAAGTAAAGAAATATGTGAAATTCCGGCTCGCAGTTGTTGCCACGAGAGCCAATGACGGGCTCTTCTCGGCCGATTCCCTCGCCGAGATTGCTTCGCAAAGCGGAGGCGTTCCAAGGATCATAAATTCGATCTGTTATCGAGCTCTCATACTGGCATATACCCAAGATAAGTTGTCTGTAACCAGAGAGCTTGTTCAGGAGGCCGGGAGGGATCTCGATTTTTCAGAACCGAGCAACAGGGATGCTAAGTCGGCCGTACAGTTTACTTCGGCTCCTGATACACCACTTGCGAACCGTGTCCCTGTTGCTGTACTACACGAACATGTTGCCGGTGACACGCGTGAATCCCCGAGGGAACCGATTGCGCAGCCGCAAATTTTTGCACAGAAAGAGCGGGCGCCCGATCTAGAAGCCAAGGGTCTTCCACAAACAACGCACCTTCCACCACGCGTCAAAACCCCAGGCGTCTCTTGGAAGGGTCATCCCGTTGCTCTCCCTAAAACTGATCGGGGACCGCAAACCAGGTTGCACGCTATAAAGCAGTTCAAGAGTGGAGATTGGTATCGTCATCGTTCTACCGGATTGATCGCCCTGCTCGCGCTCCTCGCATTTGTTTCCTGGTTAGGCTGGAATGATCTCCGCGCCAAATCAAGCGTAAACGTTGAGGGCACATCTCGAAGCCAACCAGAGTCGTTGAGGTCTCAAGTGCAGCCGGCGACGCCAGGAGTCAATAACGGAGTCCCTCAGAACTCGGTACAGCAGCCCAATGCCTTCGGCGCAGCGCCGTCAGCGGACCCCAATACCCGTCAGTCTCCACCGATACAGGTCCAGTCAATGATCGATGTGCGCCCGAATTTACTCCTCCCGTCCAAGATCCACTCGCAGGCGCTAACGGCAGCCGAGGCGCCTTTGGCTCCTGCCATCGTTGATATCACGCCCAAGGACGCCGACACTTTGGCAGTACCAGTTGGAGCCTATGCTCCAGCAGTGCCTCGGTTGGAAGCATCGAAGCCAGTTGGCGGTTCCAGCCCGAAAACTAATTTTTCCCCCAAGGCGATCAAGGTTATCCAGCCCGAATACCCGCCCAAAGCCAGGCTATGGCACATTGAGGGAGAGGTACTGGTTGAACTCACGATTGATCGAAATGGCAATGTCCAAAAAGTGCGGAGTCTGAGTGGAAATGCCATTCTTGTACAAGCAGCGGAAGACGCAGTGAGACAGTGGAAGTATTCGCCCGCTACCGACGATCAAGCTCCTGTTCCAACCGTCACCCGGGTACGGGTCAACTTCAAGTTGGATCCTGAGTCAAGGAGTCGATAGGAGTTCAAGAAATTTTCCCCGACACTCATTAGTAAAAAGATTTCGCGCCGCTGGCACACGGTTCACGTTGCGAGGGACGGCAGCGGCGCGCAAAAACGGCGCCATATTTTGCCGCGAAGATGATTTTCTGATCCTGCGCTTACCTCGGTGGGCCTGAAATTCAAACTTAATCCAGAAACAAAAAGGTAACGTCCCAAAAGATTGTTTTTACACGGTGGAACGAGCCATGGCCAATATTGCAACGCCGTACAGCGCGGCAGCTTTACCACTCAGCATTCATGCGGTGGAAACGGAAGAACACCTGAGCCGGCGTTTGTACTTCGTCTGCAAACGAGGCATGGACGTCACACTGGCCGCATTATTGCTGCCCCTGCTGCTCCCCATGATGCTGTTGGTCGCCCTGTTCATCAAGCTCGATTCTCCCGGCCCTGTCTTCTTTGTGCAGAAGCGGATCGGTGTGAAACGGTGGATCAAAAGTGGACGGATTACATGGGAACTGTACATGTTCTCGTTCTACAAATTCCGTTCCATGGTCAATGACGCTGATCCAACGCCGCATCAGGTGTACTTCGAGAATTTTCGGCTCGGATGTATCAATGGTGACAAATCAACGCCGTTTAAGCTGACCAGGGATAGACGTCTGACCCGAGTGGGGGCGATACTTCGGCGGACCAGCCTTGATGAGCTGCCACAACTGATAAATGTATTGAAAGGGGAGATGAGCCTTGTCGGGCCACGTCCTGCCCTTCCTTACGAAGTGGCCTTGTATGACGAAAAGCATTTCGAGCGATTTCGTGCCATGCCCGGCATTACAGGCTGGTGGCAGGCCACCGCGCGTAGCCGGGTCGGCTTTGAAGAGATGATCCAAATGGATATTGATTATGCTCGCCGCGCCGGTTTTTGGATTGATTTAGAAATTCTTCTGCTCACCATTCCAGCGGTTCTCTCATGCCGCGGCGCAGA
This sequence comes from Candidatus Angelobacter sp., assembly GCA_035277785.1. Taxonomy (GTDB): domain Bacteria; phylum Acidobacteriota; class Terriglobia; order Terriglobales; family Acidobacteriaceae; genus Angelobacter. The sequence goes on from DATEJX010000387.1 coordinate 19,596, forward strand.
ATAGGCCCGGTGAGCCAACGCGGATCCAATTTAACGTTGAATCCAAAATACGTTTCAAACAGAGCGTTCAAATCCAAAAATGGAGAAATGCTGATGTTCAGAATCGGACTTGTCGGTCTAGGGTATTGGGGCCCAAACCTCGCGCGCGTACTTGCAAACAACGAAAGGTGCCAATTTTCGGCCTGTTGCGATCTCGATTCAAGGAAGCTGAGTAAGATCACACGGCAATATCCATCGGTGAGAGGGTATCGTGATTTTGACGAATTGCTGAAATCAGATATCGACGCGGTATTCATTGCAACCAACATCGGTACCCACTACGAATTGGCAAAACGTGCTCTCATGCGAGGCAAGCACGTATTCGTGGAAAAGCCGCTCGCGGACAGCAGCGACAAAGCAGCTGAGCTGACTAGAATCGCACATTTTGCCAGGCGAACTCTGATGACCGGCCATACATTCATTTACAGCCCCCCGGTGGTCAAAGTGAAAGAACTCATCGAGAGCGGCACCCTGGGCGATCTCCGCTATGTCAGTTTCTCCCGAGTCAATCTGGGCCTTTACCAGAAAGACGTCGATGTCATCTGGGACCTGGCAGTCCATGACCTCTCAATTCTCCTCTACTGGCTCGGTGAAAATCCCATCCAGGCGTGGTCGTTTGGCCGAGCCTGCATTGACACGAAAAGGGATGTGGCCTTTCTGTGGTTCAGGTTCCCTTCAGGGGTGATTGCCTCTTGTGAGGTGAGTTGGCTAGCGCCACAGAAGATGCGTCGAACCTGCATCATCGGCTCTGACAAGATGGTTGTCTACGATGATCTTGATCCTGCGGAAAAGGTCAAACTGTTCGAGCGCGGAGTCGATCTGGTCCCTCCGAGTGACTTCGGTGAATTCCAACTGACTTATCGCATGGGCGACGTCATCTCTCCGAACCTTGCCAATGTCGAGCCTCTCGCCGTGGAAATCGATCACTTCCTCAAGTGCGTTGAAACCGGAGAAGCCCCGGTTACCAATGGGGAATTCGGTACTGAAGTGGTGCGCGCGATCGAAATTGCGATCGAGGGCGCCCAAACAGAGAGCTTGGCTGTGGTTAACGCCGCGTAGGGCAACATGATGATTCAAACTCCTGCTGTAAAGCCGTATTTTGCGCACCCGCAAGCTCTGGTCGAAAGCGAAGAGATCGGTCCGGGCACCAGAATCTGGGCTTTCGCCCATGTGCTGCCGGGCGTGCGCATCGGCGCCGAATGCAATATCTGCGATCACGCATTCATTGAGACAGGCGTTGTTTTGGGCAACAACGTCACGGTCAAAAATGGAGTTGCAATCTGGCAGGGTGTTACGGTGGAGGACAACGTGTTCCTGGGACCGAATTGCGTCCTCACCAATGATCCTAATCCGCGCGCTTATATTAAGAAGCCCGGTGAGGCTCTGCAAAACACACTGATTCGCGCCAATGCCACGGTGGGAGCGAACGCAACCATCCTGTGCGGCGTCACTATCGGGCGATACGCCTTCATTGGTGCAGGGGCTGTTGTGCTCAGGACGGTTCTCGATTTCGCCCTTATGGTCGGAAATCCTGCACGGCAGATCGGCTGGATGTGTCATTGCGCCAGACGCCTGCCGATTCTTGCTGCAGGAAGCCTGAACTCCTCAGCAACGTGTCCACACTGCCAGGCGCACTTTCGCGCTACACCCACTGGGTTAACCATGGTGGAAGGATACCTTTCATGAATCACAGCGGGATCACCATTCCTTTCCTTGATCTGAAAGCGCAATTCAAATCACTACGCGCCGACGTCATGGATTCCGTTGATCGAGTGCTTGTTTCTGGGCAGTTCGTGGGCGGCGAATGGGTTGAACGGTTCGAAGAGGAATTTGCTCGCTTCGTTGGAAGCAAATATGCCGTTGGCGTTGGCTCCGGAACGTCCGCTCTGGAACTCGCCTTGAAAACGGCGCGAATTGCTTCCGGCGATCAGGTGATCGTCCCAGCGAATTCGTTCTTCGCGACGGCGGAGGCGGTCAGCAATGTCGGAGCTCGGCCGGTGTTCGGCGACGTGGATCCCGTTACTTTCCATCTGGATGTCAATTCCGTGGAGCGGCTGATAACTCCGCGAACCCGGGCCATTATCGCCGTCCATTTATATGGGCGGGCTATGGACATGACGGAATTGGACGAGTTGGCTGAGCGGCGCGGGCTCACAATCATCGAAGATGCTGCGCAGGCGCACGGGACGGAGCGGGATGGTATCCGCGTAGGCGGATCCGGACGGCTCACTTGTTTCAGCTTTTATCCTGGCAAAAACCTGGGCGCCTATGGCGATGCGGGGATTGTTACATGCCATGATCCAGTCCATGCAGAGCAGCTGCGACTCTTGAGAGACCACGGTAGTCCTGCGAAATACATTCATGTCCTTGTCGGGACGAACTCGCGGCTTGATGCAATTCAGGCGGCTGTGCTCTCGGTCAAACTTCGTCACCTCCGGGAATGGAACATGCGCCGTGTCCAGCATGCGAAAGCATATGTGGAGAGACTCCGAAACGCGTGCATCCAGATCCCAGAGATACCGCCCGGAAGAGAGCACAACTTCCACCTTTTTGTTATTCGGGCAAAGAACAGGGATGCACTGAGGCGACACTTGCACGCGTGTGGGATAGAAACAGGCATTCATTATCCTCAGCCTTTGCACTTGACTCGTGCGTATCAGGATCTGGGATACCCGATGCGAGGCAGCTTGCCTGTTTCCGAGGCACTCGCGTCCGAAGTATTGTCCCTGCCAATGTATCCCGAACTCAGTGAAACTCAAATTGAACAGGTCAGTGAAGCAGTGTTGCAGTTTCTGGATAAGGTTGAAACACGAGAAGTATCAGTGCCCGCCACTCACGCCTAGAAAACAAAACTGACGACGTTGGATTCAGTAAGCGGAATGTTTTCTGATCCCAGATCAATTCCGGAAGAGTCCCATATGAACAAATTTTTGGTGCGCACCACAAACTCAGTGTCCGATTCGGCACACTCGCGGTTCGACACTGCCGCGCTTCCGACCCAGACCCAACGAGTGTTCTCCTCTGACAGATTTGTCCCGCAACTGGTCTCTGATCAGGCGAGAGAGAATCCCCGCCACGTCGCTTTGGTTGGAGATTCAATGCAGCTGACATATGGGGAACTGGACGATGGCGCAAACCGGTTGGCGCATCATCTGAAAACGTTGGGCCTCAGCGTCAACAATGTGGTGGCGGTGTGCATGCGCCGATCACCACTTACTGCGCTCGCGTCACTCGCGGTGCTGAAGACCGGGGCTGCATATCTGCCTGTTGATCCAAACTACCCGCGCGAACGACTCTCTTTCATTTTGACAGATGCTCATGTTTCTTTAGTGCTTTCGGATTCGAGCGTGGTCGACAGGCTACCCGCAGGAAACTGGCAACAAATTTTGCTCGATCGCCCCGACGCGACCGATGGAATGCTTACCTGGCAAACAACCCAGATTTGTCCGGATCAGTTGGCGTACGTCATCTACACTTCCGGCTCAACCGGAACGCCCAAGGGAGTGGAGATCACACACAAGAATTTGTTGAATCTTGTTTTGTGGCATCAGAAGGCATTTGCCGTCACTTCAAACGATCATACGACACAATTTGCCAGCTTCGGGTTCGACGCCGCTGTTTGGGAGCTCTGGCCACACCTGACGGCAGGAGCGGCGGTGCATTTTGTCCCGGAAGAAGTCCGGAGTTCGCCCGAGTTGCTGAAGGAGTGGTTGATCGATCAGGAGATTACTATCACCTTCGTGCCGACGGCTGTGGCCGAACGGCTGATCATGCTTGATTGGCCGGCCGATACAAAGCTGAGGTTCCTGCTCACAGGGGCCGATACTCTTCATCACTATCCGCGTCCCGGGCTGCCGTTTGCGCTTATCAACAACTACGGTCCGACGGAGGCCACGGTCGTGGCTACTTCTGGGCGGGTGGCTCCTGAAAACGGGAATTCCGGCCAGCGCCCTCCTATCGGACGCCCGATCGACGGGGCTGAAATCCACATTGTGGATGAGTCGTTGAATCTGGTACCGCGCGGTGAAGTGGGGGAACTCTGTGTGGCTGGCTCAGGAGTTGCCCGGGGATACGTGAACAGCCCAGAGCTGACCGAAAAGAAATTTGTGCCGGATCCCTTCGTGAACAGACGTGACGTCAGGTTGTATCGAACGGGCGACCTCGGCCGCTGGCTTCCTGACGGCCAAATTGAATACGTCGGCAGAGTGGACGACCTGATCAAGATTCGAGGCTACCGCATTGAGCCCAATGAGATCATTGCCGTCCTCGACACGCATCCCGGGGTACAGGCGAGTGCAGTTATAGATCGGAAAAACGGCACTGACAACCAGCATCTTGTTGCTTATATCGTGGTGAATCCCGGCCACGCTTGCCCCACAGTCTCTCAATTGCGCGATCTGCTGCGTAGCCGGTTGCCCGATTACATGATTCCAACCATGTTCGTAGTTCTGCCGGATCTGCCGCTGACGTCCAATGGCAAGGTCGACCGCAAAGCTTTGCCACGACCAGACGACAGTAACACGCTGCCCGATGAAAACTACCTCTCGCCACGTACGGTGCTTGAGGGAAAGGTTTCAAGGTTAGTGGCCAATTTGCTCGGCGTATCCCAGGTCGGGGTGAATGACAATTTGTTTCTGATCGGGGGCCACTCTCTCTTCGGCACGCAACTGATTGCACGAATTCGAGACAACTTTGGAGTCGAGCTTCCCTTGCGCAGCGTGTTCGAATGCCCCACGCCGGCGCTGTTGGCACGAGAAATCGAGCGGCTCATGGTGGCCAGGATTGGCTCTATGACCGAAGCTGAAATCCAACGTGTCCTGGAACATTCCACCTAAGGTGGAGAGTAGAGATGCTTTTTCCCAAAAAACCCCAGAAGGACGCAAAGCCATGTCTTCGGCGACATTCTGCGTTACAACCTCTCAGCAGTCCGTTCATGAACTGTTTGAGGCAAAGGCTGCGCACGCACCGGATGCCATTGCACTTACATGTGAACAAGAGATGCTCACTTACGCGCAGCTCAATGTTCGCGCAAACCGAATAGCTCATTGGCTGCAGGACCACGGCGTCAAGCCGGAGAAATTGGTTGGCATGTGTGTGGAACGCTCGCTGGACGCGGTGGCGGCGCTGCTGGGCATTCTGAAGGCGGGCGGAGCGTACGTTCCACTTGATCCGGCCTTTCCTAAGGAGCGCCTTGCGCAGATTTTGGAAGATTCGCAGCCGGAGGTGATGATCACGCAGCCAGCGATAAAGGAGATGGTCTCTTCGTTCGCGAAGCATACTTTATCGCTGGACGCATCGGCTCTTTCTTTATTGAGCCCGGAAAATCCCTGTAGTGAGGTTCAGCCGCATAACCTGGCTTACGTCATATTCACAACGGGCTCTACGGGCCGTCCCAAAGGGGTGCAGATCGAGCACCGAGCGCTTGTTAATTTCCTCCAGTCCATGGCACGCGAACCAGGTTTGACTGCCGACGATACTCTGGTTGCTGTAACCACCTTTGCGTTTGATATTGCCGGGCTGGAAGTCTTGTTACCGCTGATTGTGGGTGCTCGAGCGGTCATTGCAAGCCGTGGCGCAGTTCTAGATGGCAAGGCATTGTGCGAGCTTCTGGAAGCCAGCAACGCGACCGTGATGCAGGCCACGCCAATAACCTGGCGAATGATCCTGGAGAGCGGATGGCAAGGCCGTCAAGAACTGACGATCCTCTGCGGTGGCGAAGCTATGCCGCCTGATTTGGCAAGAGAGCTGATCCCACGGTGCTCGTCATTGTGGAATATGTATGGGCCAACCGAGACCACAATATGGTCAACAGTGTCGCATGTGACCTCGACGGAATCTCGTATCCCGATCGGCAGGCCAATAGCAAACACTCGGGTCTACATCGTGGATCGTCAACTCCGCGAAGTTCCTGTTGGTGCAACCGGGGAGCTTTTGATTGGTGGAACCGGGCTTGCTCGAGGGTACCTGAACCATCCGGAACTTACGGCGGAACGCTTTATCCCAGATCCATTTACCGGGAATAAAGATGCTCGTCTGTACAAGACGGGAGACCTGTGCCGGTTTCGGCATGACGGCGTTATTGAGTCTTTGGGCCGCAACGATGATCAGGTGAAGATTCGAGGACATCGAATTGAGTTAGGAGACGTCGAAGCTGCGCTGGAGAGCCATCCCGAAGTAAAGCACGCAGCCACAAAGGTTGTGGAGGGGCCGGGACGTGAAAAAAGCCTGGTCGGATATGTAGTAGCACCGGGGTTGGAAATGCAGGAATTACGAACCTATCTCGCGGAACGGCTTCCCAAATATATGCTGCCCTCCATCTACGTAAGTCTCATGGAGTTGCCATTGACGCCGAACCGCAAAGTGGACCGGAATGCTTTGCCTATGCCCGGCACCAACCATTTGGCTGGGAACAGCTACATTTCGCCGCGGACAGGTCTCGAAACGAGGCTATCGGAAATTGTTGCCAAACTGCTTGGCCTGGAGAGTGTTGGAGCCGATGATAATTTTTTTCTGCTCGGAGGGCACTCGCTCTTCTGCACACAACTCACCGCACGCATCCGAAGCAATTTCGGAATCGAGCTTCCCGTGCGCAGCATTTTCGAATCCCCTACACCTGCGCAATTGGCCCAGCAGATCGAAACCACAATGACAGCCAAGATATCCTCCATGTCGGCGGATGAGGTCCAACAGGCCTTGGCAGAAGCCACCTTTGGCGGAGGCCAGAAATGAATGCAATTGCGAGTTCTCCGAGGGCAGACCGGGCCGCTTTGGCCCTTAGCCTGTACCACCTCCTCGACCCCGAGGTTCTGGCCAATCCGTATCCGTTGTATCGCCGTTTGCGCACGGAAGACCCGGTACACTGGGACCCTTTCCTGCATGCGTGGGTGGTGACGCGTTATTGCGACGTGGTGCACGTGCTGCATTATTTCTCTGCCGACCGCACTCCCACCCCTGAACAGCTAAGCAGCATGAACCTTTCTGCGATTACCCCCATTGCCGCCGTCATGGTAAAGCAGATGCTGTTCCTGGACGCGCCGGCTCACACGCGGTTGCGTTCGCTTGCATCAAGTGCCTTCACGCCCGGCCGGGTCAAAGTTCTGCGATCGCATATCCAGCAGATCGCGGACAGGCTGATTGACGCCGTCATGGAAAGGAAGTCGGGGCAAATGGATATCATCTCTGACTTCGCAGAACCTCTGCCCGCCATCGTGACGGCAGAAATGCTGGGGGTCCCCACCAGCGACCATCGACAGTTAAAAGACTGGACAGCCGATTTTGCGGAGATGCTGGGAAATTTTCAGCATAACCCGGACCACGTGCCCAAAGTACTTCGCACCCTGGAGGAAATGCTCGAGTATTTTCGCGAGCGCGTTAGAGAACTGCGAGTGCATCCACGTGAGGGGCTGATCAATTCACTGTTGACGGCTGAAATCAATGGGGACCGACTGACCGAGGAAGAGGTGATCGCGAACTCCATCGTTACCATGGTGGGCGGCCAGGAAACAACCACGAATCTGATCGGCAATGGGCTACTGACATTGCTGCGCCATCCCGCAGAGATGCAGAGGCTCCGTTTCGACCCGGCGTTAATACCATCAGCTGTGGAAGAGTTACTGCGATACGAAAGTCCCAGTCAGCATACGGCTCGAATGGCGCCATGCGATCTCGAACTTGGGGGACGCAAAATCAGCAAACGGCAGGCAGTCATTGCCGTGATGGGGGCGGGAAACCGCGACCCTGAAAGGTTCCCGGACCCGGATCGCTTGGACCTGGCACGCACCGACAACCGGCATCTGGCATTTGGCTGGGCGGCGCACTTCTGCTTCGGCGCGGCCCTTGCGCGCATCGAAGGCCAGGTGTCGTTCGCCACTATTCTCCGCCGTATGCCGAACCTGGCACTACAACAGGTCCACTTGCGGTGGCGGACAAACCTGGGCCTGAGAGGCTTGGTCACGCTGCCGGTTAGCTACTAAAGGAATGAGAACCAATGACAACGGAGAAATCGAATCAGATGCAGAGACCGCTCGTTCAATCAGAGGCCCAACGACTCCTGCTAGACAAATGCTTGCACGGTGAATCATCTCTGCGTGCTGAAGCG
>DATEJX010000388.1:0-3885 GCA_035277785.1 Candidatus Angelobacter sp.
GAACGTACGCGTGAAGGGAACGACCTCTGGCTGGAAATGAGTGAATCAGGCGTGATCAAGCCGGGTGATCCCAGCCAGTCAAAAGCGGCATTGATTTACGGCCAGATGACGGAACCGCCCGGGGCCCGCCTGCGCGTGGCCTTGACCGGTCTGACCGTGGCTGAATTTTTCCGTGATGCCGAAGGCGCAGATACGCTGCTGTTCATCGATAACATTTTCCGATTCACCCAGGCCGGATCAGAAGTCTCCGCTCTGCTGGGCCGTATGCCTTCCGCCGTCGGTTACCAGCCGAACCTTGCAACCGAGATGGGCGAACTGCAGGAGCGTATCACCTCTACGAAGAAGGGCTCCGTCACTTCAGTGCAGGCCATTTACGTGCCCGCCGACGATCTTACAGATCCTGCTCCGGCAACAACGTTCGCTCACCTGGATGCAACCACAGTGCTTTCGCGTCCTTTGACGGAAATCGGGATTTATCCGGCGGTCGATCCACTGGCTTCCACCTCACGCATTCTTGATCCACACATCGTGGGACAGGAACACTATGAAGTTGCGCAGGGCGTGAAGAGGATTCTGCAGCGGTACAAAGATCTGCAGGACATCATCGCCATTCTGGGTATTGAAGAGCTGAGCGAAGATGACAAGCTGACGGTTGCTCGCGCGCGCAAGGTGCAGAAATTCCTTTCACAGCCGTTCCACGTGGCCGCGCAGTTTACCGGCCGTGAAGGGCGTTATGTGAAAGTGGCTGATACGGTGCGCAGCTTCAAGGAAATCATTGAAGGCAAGCACGATGACATCCCCGAGCAGGCGTTCTACATGAAAGGTTCGATTGAAGAAGTGCTGGAAGAGGCACAGAAGATGAAGACCGGCGCGGCTGCGTAATCCATGGCGGAAACAATCCAACTCGAAGTGGTCACGCCGGAACGGCAGGTGGTGGACGAGCAGGCAGAATACGTCGAGATCCCGGCGCTCACCGGATATATAGGAGTCTTGCCCGGACATGCGCCGCTGATTGCAGAGCTGGCTGTAGGCGAGATCAACTACAGGACCGACTCTGCCATCAAAAGACTCGCAGTAGCATGGGGTTTTGCTGAAGTGCTGCCACAAAAAGTCACTATCCTTGCCGAAACTGCAGAGCGTGCTGAGGAAATCGATGTTTCTCGCGCCCAGGCAGCCAAGCAGCGCGCCGAAGAAGCACTGCGCACCGCCGGGGTGGAAGGCAATCCGGAAGCTCAGGCAGCCCTGCAGCGTGCGACCGCGCGGATTGAGGTTGCAGGAAAGAAGTAGGCCATCTCTTCGCTAGATTCCAACCGTTGCTTCCAATCGGGAGCAACGGTTTTGGCTTTACCAGAGCTTTTTCGGCAGCAGGTAGGTGAATCCGGTAAAAAACTCCCAGCGTGTGCTGGTCGATGTGAGACCACGGTTGAAGCCGATATCGAGCACCAGTCGAGGTGTGACTGAATATGCCGGCCCGGTCAGAAAGCCTGCAGCATGGCCGTTCAGGAATGGCTGCGTGAAGTGCCAGAGTTCGCCGGTCCATGCGAGCTTGCCTGCGATGGGGTGAGCGACCGAGAGCGTCTGCCCGAACTGGGCGCGATGCACAGCGTTATTGATTTGCTCGTTGAAAAGGTAATTGGTGTCAATGTGCCATTTGCCCACGTCTGTGCTCAGCAGGAAAATGGCAGAGTTGCGGCTGGAACCGATATCAAGATCGGGAGCTGTGCCGTCATATACAGTGCGAAAGTAGCTGACGGAGAGAGTGGGGCGACGCTCTGTGCCCGGCAAGAGCACAGCCTGTGCGCCGAGGGAAACTCCTCCGGCATCGCGTGAATGCTGCGCACCCAGATCTGAGAACACCGCCGGTTCACTCTGGACGAGCAGTTCAAGCCTTTTGGCTACGGTGAACTTTATCACTTCGTTGATGGCGGTTCGGTCTGCGAACTCTTCCGAGTGCTGCGCGCCCAGAATTCCCATCTCAAACTGGAAATAGCCAACAGGGGTCAACGTTGCCGGCGCGGAGACTGTAGGCCTCCCCGGATTGGCAGCGAGCTCCTCCTGAGTTTGTGGTTGAGCCTGGGTTTTATCGTCCGTCTGTTGCCCAAAGCACGCTAGAGATGCAACCAGCACCGTGCAACCCGCTAGCCGCTTTATCAGGCGGACCGTTCGAATAAAAGGCATCGTGATGAGAGGCCGCAATCGGGCGGCATTAAACTTATAACTGAGTTTGTTGCCATCTATTCAGATTTTCAACCGATATTTTGTGCAGTGGGCAGACGGCCTGAACTGATGCGTTTTCAGGCAGCATCAGAAATGCGCTTTCCTGTGCCGCCCAGGACCATCTCTCGCAGAGCCAGAGCATTCTGCGCCGCGTATCCGGCCTGATCATTGTCAAAGTAGACGTACACAGCTTTGAGTGATTTAGCCTGCTGCTCAATCCAGCGTGCCCATTCCTGCAGACGATTCTGGCTGTAGCTGCCCTGATATTTGCCATTTGTCGGGCCGTGCAGGCGAACGTAAGAAAAATCCGCCGTGACCTCCAACGGCGAATGATATCCCGCCAGTTCAAAGATACAGAATGCGGCGTTGAACTTTCGCAGGATTCGGCAGACCTCCGGCGTCATCCAGCTCAGCTCACGGAACTCAAAGGCGTAACGATGTTCCCGCGGCAGGATTTCCAGCAGAGCCTGAAGCCGATCAGTATTCACCTTCCATTTTGGGGGAAGCTGGAACAGGATGGGCCCAAGTTTTTTCCGCAGGTGTTCGGCGCGGGGCAGCAGGTTGTCAATTGCGTTCTCCGGGTCTTTGAGCTTTTTGTTGTGAGTAATGAAGCGGCTGGCCTTTACCGCGAAAACAAATTCTTCAGGCGTGCTGTTACGCCAGGATTCGAATGCCTCAGTGGTGGGCAGGCGATAAAAACTGTTGTTCAGTTCCAGCGTATCGAAGTGCCGCGTGTAGTACTCGAGCATTTTGCTGGCCGGCGTTCTGGCTGGATAAAACGGGCCAACCCAGTGCTTGTAATGAAAGCCGGAGGTGCCGATGCGGATGTCTGTTTTCATATCTCGAGCGCAGCGAGAGATCCCTGCCTGGTTGGATGCTTTCCTGGCATGAAATGGCCGGTCGATCAGATTCTTGAAGAGGGTAGGGATCCCTCACTTCGTTCGGGAGTAAACCAAGAAGGCTACGCTCGGAGGTGCAGAAAAGATGATGCTAGTTAAAATCCGCGCTCCCTACCCGCAACACGGTCCTGGTTTTTCTGGTTCCGGTCAGTTTGGTTTCTTCTGAAGTCTGGTGGGCCCATGCGGCCCAAACCTTATTCCCGAAAGCAGTGATGGCGGTGTAATCACCCAGAAAATCCCCGTCGGCGTGGAATGGGTCAGAATCCAGCGTGTAGTTGGAAAAGTTTTTGTCGCCATCGGTTGAGCGCGCCAGAGTCACAGTGGTCTGCTGGTTATCTGGCCGGCGATCGTAAAAAATGAGATTCACAGCACCGCTATCAGGGTCCACAGACATCCACTGGAAGAACTGGTCAGCGCCATTGTGAATGGGATCTGTATTGGCGCGCACTGGGGCGCTCCAGGTGAGCCCATGATCTACCGACGAACTCACAAAAACATCCACGTCACCATTGCTGTAATCACTCCATGAGACGTAAATGTTGCCGCCTGTTGTGCCGGACCTCGGGGCCTGCGGCCGCGGATCAAGACCAATCTGCGGGAATCCATTGGAGCGGGCCACACCGGTAATCCCAAAGTAACCTGGACCGGCCGGAATGATGCGCCGCTCCTTAGTGAAGCTGACGCCGCCATCGTGCGAGATGGCCATCATAATGCCGTCACGCGCGTCCCAGATCACGTACAGAGTTCCATCGGGACCGACCACGCCGTG
>DATEJX010000389.1:0-9802 GCA_035277785.1 Candidatus Angelobacter sp.
GTCAAAGCCATGGGTCAACTCATGGCCAATCACCACGCCGATTCCGCCAAAGTTCACTGCGTCGTCCGCAGTTTTGTCAAAGAACGGCGGCTGCAGAATTCCGGCGGGGAAGTTGATGTCATTGTTTGCCGCGCTGTAATAGGCGTTCACGGTCGGCGGGCTCATGCTCCACTCGTTTTTGTCGAGTGGTTTGCCGATCTTGTTCAAGTTGCGGTGGACTTCAAACGCACGGGCACGCTGGGCGTTGCCAAGAAAATCGCCGCGCTTGATGACAACTGTGCCGTAGTCGCGCCATTTGTCGGGATAGCCGATCTTGTTGGTGATGGCTTTCAGCTTTTCTTCCGCTTTCTTCTTGGTATCAGGAGTCATCCAGTCAAGGTTCTGGATGTCATCGCCCAGTGCCGCCTCCAGTTCCTTGACCGTCTGCAGCATGTGCTCTTTGCCTTCCTGACCGAAGGTCTCGTCCACGTAGGGCTGCCCCAACGCTTCACCGAGGAGACGGTCTGTGGTTTGAACGCAGCGCTTCCAGCGGGCCTGCAGCTCCTTTTGTCCGCTGAGGTACTTGCCGAAAAATTCAAAGTTGGCATTCACGAACTTATCGGAAAGCAGAGGCGCCGCGGAATCCACCAGGTGCCAGCGCAGATAGGTCTTCCAGTCGGCAATTGGAACGCTATCAATCACCGGGTTTACTTTTTGAAAGAAATCTGGCGGAACGACATTCACATCAGTGAAGCTGGGCGCGCCAGTATCGGTGAAAAACCTGGCGAATTCAAAATTCGGCGCAAGTTTCTCAAGCTCCGAGATCGGCATTTTGTGATCGCGGGTTTTGGGATCGCGCATTTTGACACGCTCGTAAGCAGCGTCAGCCAGTTTGGTTTCTATATCCATCACGGTCTGCGCTTCTTTTTTGGCTGTCTCGGGAGCATCGCCCAGAAGCGTAAACATGGTGGTAACGTGTTCCAGATACTTGTCGCGAGTCTCTTTTGACTTATCGTCCTGCCCAAGGTAGTAATCGCGATCCGGAAGTCCCAATCCGCCCTGGAAGATATTGGCGACCATCATGCTGGCGTTGTGCAGGTCAGGCTGAGAACCAAAGTTGAATAGTGCCGGCACGCCCCGGGAATGAAGGTAGGCGACGGTGGCCATAAGCTGGTCTTTATTGGAAATGGCTGCAATGCGTGCCAGCTCAGGCTTGATGGGCGTGCTGCCCTTGGCGTTCACAGCCTTCTCGTCCATGCAGGATTCGTACATATCGCCGATTTTCTGCTGGACAGGATTACGCTTGGAGTTGTTGGCTGAGTCCTTTTCCAGGATCTCATGCAGGATCTGGCGATTGTACTCAGCTAATTCGTTAAAGCGTCCCCAACGCGCCTGATCGGACGGAATAGGGTTCTTCTTACGCCAATTGCCGCAGGCGTACTCGTAAAAGTCATCACAAGGATTGACCGTCTTGTCCATGGCGTCGATGTCAAACGATTTTGGACGAGCGACGGGTTTGCTATCAGAGGCCGCAGCGCTGGCAGTTGCAGCAGCCTTCTTTTTTGTCTTCTTAGGGCTGGATTGCGGGAAAGCGAAAGCCGTCAGAAGCAAAACAATAAACAGAGACTGTCTTAAGGACATAGTTGCCTCAGAGATGGGATGTCAGAAGAAAACTGAGCATTCTATGCCCCTTTTCAAGGGCTGTAAACTGCGCTTTGAAGCCTCTTCTCAAGTAGTTCCGTGAGGGCTCAACTAAAGTAATTTACAGGCCCTACTTTCTTTATTGCTTAAGGGGAAGGAATTGCTACATTATTAGCCAGATTCATAAGCGCTCAAACAAGAACGCAAGCCGCACCAGCTCATGCCAACAGCCCACGGACAAAATGCAACTGCCAGCAACCAGGCCGGCAACGGCATGGAAAACCTTGTTGTTCGCAGTGAATCACTCAAGAGAGTGCTGAAGCTGGCAGAAAAAGTGGCCCGCCATCCGGCCGCAGTCCTTATTGTAGGTGAGACTGGAACGGGCAAAGAGATGCTTGCCCATCATATCCACAACTGCTCATTGCGCTCCCATGGACCTTTGATTGACGTAAACTGCGCGGCCATTCCGGAACACCTGGTGGAAAGCGAGCTGTTTGGCTACGAGAAAGGCGCGTTCAGCGGAGCTGAATCAAACAAACCAGGCTTTTTTGAGCTCGCGGACAGAGGAACGCTCTTTCTGGATGAAATCGGTGATCTGGACATGAAAGTTCAGGTGAAGTTGCTACGCGTACTGGACGGCGCACCTTATTTCCGCCTGGGCGGAAGCAAAAAAGTAAGCGTGGACGTTCGGGTGGTCGCCGCCACCAACCGCGACCTTGAAGACCTGGTCAGCCAGGGACGGTTCCGCGAGGACCTTTATCATCGTCTGGCCCAGTTCAAACTGGATGTACCGCCTTTGCGTGATCGTCCCGAAGACGTGCTTGGCATTGCGGAGCAAGTGCTGCATGAGCATTATCCCGACTCAGTGTTTACGCAGGATGCAATTGATGCTCTGCTGTGCCATCGCTGGCGCGGGAACGTACGCGAGCTGCGCAACATAGTATTTCGTGCTGTGCTGCAGGCCGAAAATGCGCAGGACCAGATTACCGCTGACGATCTTCAGATTCCGGGCACTGAGCCACGAGAAAAGAGCGCTCCACATGTATCGGGTGATCTGGATGACATGGAACGGCAGATGATCTTCCAGGCGCTGGAGAAACATGGCGGCAATCAGGGGAAGGCCGCGGATAGTCTGGGGATTTCACGCCGCACTTTGCTGCGCAAGCTGAAGCTGTACCGTGAAGAAGAAGACAAACCGGCAGCCGGCACACTGAGCGTAAGCCAGCAAAAGTACTATCGCGCTGACCTGGAATTACCGGTAATGATGAAGTACGCCACCGAACAATTTGAAGGCGTGCTGACCAATCTGAGCCTGGGCGGCGCCGGCGTCCGAACTGATCACCCGCTGAAGTTTGGCGCGCCTGTCTCTCTTTACTTCGCCATTCCCGGAACCAACAGCGCGGCGGACATTCTTGGCCGAGTGGCCTGGACGCAAAAGGAAGGCCACCACGGAATCCAGTTCTCTGATCTGCCAACTTCTCTGCGGACGACACTGCAACGCTGGCTGCAATCTGAAATGAAGAAAGATGGATGGGAACTGGCGGATAACTAGCCTCCCCAAAACGTTTACCGCGGATTTGCGCGGATCTTCGCGGATTAAACCCCAATGCCAAATTCGTGTTTAGGTTGACACAGCGTCAGCGGAAGCCCACATCGCGCGGTGGGGAGTTCTTTTCTAAGTCTCATGAAATCAATGCCTTCTGCTTTGGTCGCCTTGCTGCAATAAGACAGGCCAGCTGCGCGAGCAGCGGAGGTGATCAAAATGACGCAGATGAATTCAACAGAACCAAGAAAGCCGCGGAGCGTAGCTGGTGCCATGGGCCGCATCTTCGGCCTGGGAATACCAGCCACTATGGTGATGACGGCGGCGCTGGCGGTGGTATTCGCGGTGGCAATCGACGGCTGCTCCAGCAAAAACAAGCAGACCAGCCAGAACACAAATCCCAGCACAAACGTTGCGGCTCTTCCAGCGCCGAGCCCGGCGATGAGCCCAACACCGGCAGCAACGCCGGCGGTGGTTGCGAAAAAGAAAACCATCAAACGGCCGGCAACGGTGACATACAGCGACAAGACTTCCGGAATCTCATTCCGCTATCCCTGGAAATACAAGCTTCTGACGCCGGATAAAGGCGACGATGCCAAAGCAGAATTGGCCAAGCTGCCCACCAACTTCATGAACGCCAGCGGAAGCAACATTGTTGCCGTGGAATTGACCAACGGTCCGGTGAGCTCATTCATGAATGTGAGCGTGCTGAAAGAAACAAACGCGGACCAATGCCAGCAATTTGCCATGGCATCGCCCCAGAGTACCAATGAGACTCCCATTGAACCTGACGACGAATCCGGCGTGAACAAAGTGAGCCTCCGCGGCGTGGAGTTCACCAAGGCAGATGAAGTCACGGAGCAGCTTGAAGCGCGGTACTACCATCACTTTGAACCGGGCCTCGACAAGAACACAGGGTCCTGCTACGAATTTGCGCTGGGCATCTCTGAGCCGCCCGAGAGCACGACCGCCGTGGATGAAGTGGCCAGATTCCAGCAACTGGAACGCATCTTCGGCACAGTGAAGATTCAGCCTGAGCAGGTGCAGGTGATTACGGCGAGCGTTCCGGAACAGCCAGTGAGCGTGACCAGTCCTCAGTAATACAGTTTGACAAAAATCGGATTCAGCCAGGCTCCGGGCGAGCCTGGCTTTTTGCTTGCGGGGGGCCGTTACTTTTTCTTTGAGGGATCGTCACTGGGATTTACGTAGATCAACTTGAAAGGCGCAATGCCGTTGACCTGAACAATGGTCTCGCCTTTGGCAACGGCAAAGTGATGCATGTGCGCGGGAACAGCAGCAAACGAACCAGGTTGAAGCGCCTGCATCCCAGTTTCATCGAATTTGTCTCCCATTCCGACGTGGAACTCGCCAGAGATCACGCTGACGTTTTCCTGAACGGGATGCCAGTGCGGCATGATCTTGAAGCCGTCTGGCATTTTTAAACGTACCACATACTCACCGGTTCCTTCCGGGTTGCCGCTAAGCACAGCCAACTGAGCGCCGGGCGAAAGTACCGGAGGAGCATCGACCCATTTTATAGTTTCTGGCGTGGTGATGGACGCAGTGTGCGTTGCGGCTTTGGTTGATTTCTTATTGGTTGCGGCTTTCTTGGCCGTCTGGGCAAGACCAAGGCTGCCGACCAGCAATAAAACGAGAAAACATCTACGCATGACCCCCTCCTCAAACGATTGATATGAGAGTTGTTATACGCTCAGCCCGCGGAGTGGGCAAGCTGCGTCTGGTGCGAGATTTGAAGTGCGACGACGGACTGAGGCAGTTGACATTGCGGCTCTGATCGCGTCAAAAACAAGATACAGAGGAGAGGGCGGAGATGGCAAAGACAATTCAAGACCTTAAATATGGACTGCGCATGGTGCGCAAGAGCCCAGGATTTTCAATTGTGGCAGTGCTGGTGCTTGCTCTGGGAATCGGCGCGAATACAGCCATTTTCAGCGTGGTCAATGCTGTCCTGCTGCGGCCTTTGCCGTTCGAGGACCCCTCGGGCATCGTGCATGTCTGGCATGTGCCTCCGCCCAAACAATTTCCGGGAATGACGAGGTTTTCTGTATCTGCGGCCAATTACACCGACTGGCAACGCGAGAACCACGTCTTCGACAAAATGGCCATCTTCAGCGGGGCCAGCATGAACCTGACGGGAGGCGGGAAGCCTGAATACGTCCGGGCCGCAGCAGTCTCATTTGACTTTTTCGCAGTGCTGGGGACAAACCCTTTGCTTGGCCGCACGTTTGTTCAGGGTGAAGACCAACTGGGGCACGAGCATGAAGCCGTGCTGACATATACGTTCTGGAAGAGCCGCTTCGGCGGAGATCGCAGCATCGTCGGCCGGCAGATCACGATGAACGATGAGCCTTATACCGTGGTTGGCGTGATGGGGCCGGAATTCATGTATCCGGCATGGGAGCAAAAGCTGTGGGTGCCGCTGGCATGGACTCCGAAGGAAGCGGCTGTGCGTGGAGAACATCATTCCATCGTGATCGCGCGGCTGAAGCAGGGAATGGACATCAAGCAGGCACAGGCAGAAATGTCCGCGATTTCTGACCGTCTGGCCCGCCAATATCCTGAAGACGACAAGGACTGGGGCGCGCTGGTGGTGCCATTGCGTGAAGACATAGTTGGTGATGTCAGACCCGCTTTGCTGGTGTTGCTGGGTGCAGTGGCATTTGTTCTGCTGATTGCGTGTGCCAACGTGGCGAATCTGCTGCTGGCCAGAGCGCTGGCACGTAATAAAGAAATTGCCATCCGCTCCGCGTTAGGAGCGAGCCGCACACGATTAATCCAGCAATTAATGATTGAGACCATACTGCTGGCCCTGGGCGGCGGGCTTGCCGGACTGGTGGTGGCGAAGTTCGGCATGGACCTGATTGTCCATTTCCTGGCGCAGCAGTTGCCACGTTCAACGGGTATCGGCCTCGATGGCACTGTGCTGGGTTTCACGTTGATTGTCTCTGTGCTGACCGGAATTGTTGCGGGATTGATGCCCGCCTGGCGGCTGAGCAAAGCCAATGTAAATGAGACCTTGAAGCAGGGGATGGGACGAGCGGGCGATTCGGGCGGAAATCGCACGCGAGCCGCGCTGGTGGTGTGCGAAGTGGCTCTATCGCTCATGCTGCTGGCGGGTGCCGGTTTGATGATCCGCAGTTTGTGGAACCTGCGTGGCAGCAATCCCGGATTTGATCCACGCGGCACGCTCACGGCTTCATTGCCCATTCCGGGGGAAAAGTACAAGAGCGCGCAGGAAGAAATCAGCTTCTGGAACCGCGTACTTGAACGCTTGCGGGCGCTGCCGGGAGTGGAATCGGCAGGCGTGGTGGACGATTTGCCGTTCAACGGCGGATCGCACCAGCCAATCATGATTGAAGGCCGGCCCAAGGTGCCCATGGCGGAGCAACCAGAGGTGGATGTCCGGGTTATCAGCACGGGCTACCTGCACACCATGCATATCCCAGTGTTGCGTGGCAGGGACTTCACTGAGTCCGATGGGGCAGACCGGGCGGGCGTGATTCTGATCAGCCAGGCAATGGCCCAGCGTTTCTGGCCGGGAGAAGACGCAGTGGGAAAGCGCCTGACATTGACTTTTTCTCCCGAAAAAATTCGAGAAGTGGTTGGCATTGTAGGCGACGTGAAACTGGACGGCCTGGACCAGCCGGACAAAAACTCAGCCATTTATGTTCCGCTGACGCAACTCTCCGCCGGGGCAGACAGAGACTGGCACTCGTTCGGATTGGATCTGGTAGTGCGCACTACCACCCCGCCCGGCGATCTTGTCCCGGCCGTGACCAATGGAATTCATGAAATTGATCCGGAGCAGGCGGTGCTGCACACCATGACTATGGAAGCATTCACCGACGAATCAATCTCGCAGCAGCGATTTAATATGTTGTTGCTGGCGACATTTGCAGGCCTGGCTCTGGTGCTGGCAGCGATGGGAATTTACAGCGTGCTCTCATACGCGGTGCGGAGACGCGTGCGGGAGATCGGTATTCGCATGGCGCTGGGCGCGCAATTCAGAGATGTGCTGCGCCTGGTGGTCTTTGACGGAATGAAGCCGGCCCTGATGGGACTTGGAATTGGAGTGATTGGTGCGCTACTGGTCGCCAGAGTTATGGCGAGCCTGGTGTTCGGAGTGAAGACCACCGATCCGGCGACATTTGTCAGTGTGTCAGTCCTGCTGGCGGGAGTGGCGTTGATGGCGACAGTGGTCCCGGCCTATCGTGCCACGAAGGTTGACCCCATAAAAACGCTACGAGATGAGTGAAAAACTTTAGACAAGCAGGCTGACAAAGCTCTGCTGAACGATAATTAACAGCCAGAGAAGCGAATTAAGCAATTCTGTAACTCTGCTGCACTCCGGCACTCTATTGCCTTGAATTCCCATGAGACCAGCAAGAAATGCGCCCATGAGGCGTAGCGGGAATATCTTCGACTAGAGAAGGCAATGAGACTTAACAACATGAGAATTCCAGGCGGCTTTGCTCAAAGACCACATCCTGGCCGCGGCAGCGCTGCTGGATGCGGCAAAATCTGGTAACAAAGCTAAGACGGATGCGGCGGCGGCCAAGTGGTACGCCAACGCAGATGAGATTGCCACGTCTCTCAGCGGCGCCAATCCGCAGAACTGGCCGGTGGACCAGATGAAATCCGGCATGAAGATGCACCTGGACCTTACGCTGCAGGAAGCGACGCACCGGTTGCAGGGCAAGTATGCAGATGACATCCAGGATTATGACAAGATTCATCAGCACCTTCTGGGTCTGGCTGATTTATTGAGCAGCGGCATTGAAAAACAATTCCCGAAGCGGTTTACAAAAAGTTAGCAGCACGGCGGATGCAAAAGGCGCACAAGAGACTGTGCGCCTTTTTCGTTTCATGAGGATGAAAAACGAAGAGAACCGTGCCGGAGATGCGTTGACTTGTGTGATTTGGGGCGGACGAATGCAGCGGTTTGTACCGGCGCATCCTGCCTTTGCGCGCGAATAGCTATTTCGCAACAACCGCCGCCGTCATGCTGACACAGACCTCCGTGCCGTGGACAACGCATGTTTCGTCGGCCGAGTGCTGATCGCGGCGGATAGATTTGATTTTCATAAAGGCGCCGGTTGAAAGCGCTTTTCCCAGAGCAGGCTCAAGTTGCGAATCGCGCGCACTGGTGGCGGAGTAGATGGCCACAAAAGTCAGATATTGTGCAGCGTAGCTGTTTCCCTGCCTGGTAATTTTCAGCATGATGCCTTTACCCAGGTTCGGAGCCATGGGAAATGTCATGGGCACCAGAAGACGGCCACCCTCACGCAAACGGTCCAGCCACAGCGGCAAAGGATGCGTCATGCCGGCATTGATGAGCATGGCATCGCACTCACCGGGATCAAATTGTGTGCCGTCGCCCAGATGAACGGAAACGTTGGCACGACCAGCAAGGTTCTTCTGTGCCCTGGGGCCGAGTTCTAAATGGACTTCAGTCGCAACTACTGCTCCGTTCGATCTCACAAGTTCGGACAGGATCGCGGTATAGTAGCCCACGCCTGCTCCCATGTGATAAACGCGATCGCCCTGGCGCAGTTGAAGTGCATTGATGTAATGGGCAAGTGTTCCCGGCTGTCCGTTGGTAAGATCGCGTGAGCGGTCAAGCGCGATGACCACGTTGTGATAAACGCGGCAGGGATCAGCATCTGGCGTGAGCACATATTGCACCGTGCCTGTGGCCATATCAGGAACCGCGATGAGCCATGGGCCCGGGCCGAGAAATTCCTCGCGCGGAACCCGCGAAAGCGCTTCGACCAGTGCCGGCGAGCTGAGATTTGCGGCGAACTTGATTTCCTCGGCGTAAAAGCGGCGACAATCATCAAGGCTGAACATGGTCAATGAGTATAGCGGCCGCAAAGCACCTTTAGTCATCGCAAACCAGGCAGCGCGGTTTACTATGTTGCACGTTGTTGAGGAGCAGGAGGAAGTATGGGGGTTGAGCACGCGATGCAAGACGCGCGCTATGCCGTGCGCATGCTGCGGAGAAATCCCGGATTCGCAGCTATTGTGATCCTGACTCTGGCCCTGGGTATTGGCATGACGACTGCAATGTTCAGCGTGGTGAATGGCGTTCTACTGAAACCGCTGCCGTATCCGGATGCCGAACGGCTGGTGTGGATTGCGCCCCATGCTCCCACCTATGAGAACTCGGTTTCCCGATCTGATTACCTGCTGTGGAAGAGCCAGGCGCGCTCTTTCGAAGCGTTCGCAGCGTATGGCAATGACGACCGTGCAATCGTCTATCAGAACAAGCCGATCACACTACAGCTTGGGTTTATTACCGGGGATTTCTGGAGCATCTCGGGCGCCCGGCCGGCGGTGGGCCGTTTGTTCGGCGAGCACGAGCGTGATCAGCTCGTATTGTCATGGCCGCTTTTTCAGGAGCGTTTCGGGGCTGATCCGCAGACTATCGGGAAGACTGTGACTATTGATGGACGGGCTTTCACAATCGCGGGAGTTCTGCCCAGGAGCTTCCGGTTTCTTTTTCCGCCCGACATGTATCGCGGAGATCCCATTCCGGATATCGAAGCTTACATACCCATTCCAGATGGCCATGAAGCTCCGGGCGATCCCATTCGCGAAACTGCAGAAACCGGTCCA
>DATEJX010000390.1:0-10218 GCA_035277785.1 Candidatus Angelobacter sp.
CCGCAGTTTCCATGGCCTCGGTACCTATCGCTATTCACTATATGAAGACGCAGCCATCGCAGCGGCCGAGTGCGCAATCCCAGGTGACCCCGAAAGATAGTTCGTCTTCTGCGCAAGACAACTCACTGGGCGAAGCACCGCAGCAGAATGGCTCAAATGCGCGCTCTACTCCAGCGAAGAAGATGTCAGTGGCTGGCGTGATTGGCACGCTCACGATGATTGGTCTTGCTTCTCCGTTTCTGGAGTTGACTGAGGGAGCTTCCGGCCTAATCGGACTTGTCATCTTGTTCGTAGGCATGCGCTTTGCCTGGAAAATGACTGCTGGCCGGGGCAATGTCAAGGTTGAAGGGCCATTTCAACTCGCAAACGCTGCTTCAGCGTAGACTATACAGAGAAGGAACAGACCTGCTGAAGCCGTGTCGACGTTTACTGAACTGAATCAAACCTGCAAGCGTTGCACCCACGTGCTGGAGCCGGGCGCATTGGCCTGCCCCGCCTGCAAGACCCTGGTCCATGCGGAAGAGATGGAGCGCGTAGCAGCGCGCGCACGCGCGTTGGAGTCAAGCAGAAATTTCCAGCAGGCACATCAGGAATGGC
The DNA here is from genome assembly GCA_035277785.1 of Candidatus Angelobacter sp. Classification (GTDB taxonomy): domain Bacteria; phylum Acidobacteriota; class Terriglobia; order Terriglobales; family Acidobacteriaceae; genus Angelobacter. The sequence goes on from DATEJX010000390.1 coordinate 598, forward strand.
AGGCAATCCTGCCGCTGCTGCCGCCGGAATCGAAGCAGGCAGAATGGATTCGCGCGCACCTGCGCGAACTGGAGTTAGCTGCCGCCAATGCATACAGCCCGCAATCCTCGAGCGCCAAGAGCTGGTGGGCCAAGCGGCTGGCTCCGCTGGGAACGCTGGCAGTCATTTTGGCCAAAGCAAAAACATTCCTTTTTGCCATCTTCAAACTGAAGTTCTTGTTCAGCTTCGCGGCTTTCATTGGTATTTACTGGGCAGCATGGGGACCTCGTTTCGGCATAGGCTTTGCCGTGCTCATCCTTATCCATGAGCTCGGGCATTTCGTGGAAATCAAGCGGCGTGGTCTTCCCGCTGAGATGCCAGTGTTTCTCCCGGGCCTGGGTGCTTACGTGCGCTGGCAGGCCATGGGCGTGACGCAGGAGACTCGCGCAGCAATAAGTCTCGCCGGACCGCTGGCAGGTTTTTTGTCCGCAGCCGCATGCGCAGTCGTTGGGCTTAAGACAGCCGATCCAATCTGGCTGGCGCTGGCGCGCACAGGCGCGTGGCTCAACATCCTGAACCTGATACCCTTCTGGGTGCTGGATGGAGCGGGCGCGATGATGCCGCTGAATGTCATGGAGAAGAGCCTGGTTATGCTGGTGGCGGCAGGACTGGGCTACGGGACCGGCGAGGCGGTTTTCTATTTTGTGGCTGCGGGAACGCTGTTGAACTTGATTGTGGCTGCTTTCGCTCGCACTCCCGTAGCGGGCTCCACCGTGGTGCAACTGAACCTTGATCAACCCGGGCAGGCGGTGCAGAGAGGCGGCGAATATGCCGCGGCTACGCACGCATCGCGGGTGGGAAGCCCGTTGATTACTGCTTACTTCGTTGCTGTGCTCACTGCGCTTGGTGCAGTACTGTACCTGTTGCCGGGACACGGCAGCGCCCTTCCATAAGCGTAAGGCTTCGTCATGAATCTCTTGCTACCTTCCGAACAGTTTCCCGAGTCATTTCTCAGGGGGCAGTTAGAATGGACTCACTACTATGCCCCAGCAAAACAACTCCGCAGATGTGGTAGTGATAGGCGCCGGCCCCACTGGAATGGCGTCTGGCATTGAGGCCCAGCGGGCCGGATTCAGCGTGATCCTGATTGACAAAGGCTGCCTGGTAAATTCACTGTTTCACTATCCGGCGAACATGACTTTTTTTACCACGCCGGAACTCCTGGAAATCGGCAACATCCCTTTTCCCAGCGCTCACCAGAAACCTACCCGCCAGGAAGCGCTCGAGTATTACCGCAATGTCGCTCAGCACTACGAGTTGGACGTCCGGCAATACCAGCAAGTGCTGACGGTGACTGGATACGATGGTGCGTTTCTGATCACCACACGCGACCGCAATGGCAAACTGCATGAATACAACGCCCGCAAGATCGTGGTGGCGACCGGCTATTACGACCGTCCGAATTACATGAACATCCCGGGGGAAGAGCTCTCCAAGGTAATGCATTACTATCGCGAGCCGCACCCTTACTACGACACGGATGTGCTCATAGTAGGGGCAAAAAACTCAGCCGCCATTGCCGCACTGGAACTATGGAGACGGGGGGCGCGAGTGACGATGGTGCATCGCGGGCAGGGAATTCATCAGAACGTGAAATATTGGATCAAACCGGACATCGAAAACCGAATCAAGAACGGCGAGGTTACTGCTTATTTCAACAGCTGCGTCCTGGAAGTGAAGCCTGAAACCGTGCGGATCAGAACGTCAGAGGAAGAGAAGGTGTTGAAAAATGATTTTGTATTTGCGCTTACCGGGTACCACCCCGACTACGAATTCCTTGAGGCGCTGGGAATCGAGTTAACGCACCCGGAAATGCGCCCGGTATGCGATCCCAAAACTTTTGAAAGCAACGTTCCCGGTATTTACGTGGCAGGAGTGATCGTTGCCGGCTCACGAACCAGCGAGATCTTTATTGAGAACGGCCGCTTCCATGGAGAGCGAATAGCGGCGGACCTGAAGACAAAGCTTCATTCGTTGATCGCCGCAGATTCGCGCCATGCCGGGAAATCATGAGCAGCAGGCTGATCAAATGTCCTCTTCCAGATATTCCATGACGGCGTGCAGATTGTTTTCTTCCAGGAAAATCCCGGGCAAGCGGACCCTGCCTTCGGTTTCGGCGCGCTTGGCCGCGGATTCCGCTACCGGGAGATCGACCCTCATCTCTTCATGCATGAAAGGAACAACCTCATCGTTATCCACGCGGGCCACAAATGTGCCGCCTGCGTTCTGTTCAAACATGATCTGGTAGGTTATGGGTTGTCCGTCGAGTTTCATGATGTCCAGAGTGCCAAGCGGCATGTACTTTCCTCCAGGAGTGCTGTCCGGGTTCCGGCTGATTTAGTATTACAGTCGAAAAGTGTAAACGCCATATTAAGGGTAGCGCAATCCTGTGATGTTCGAGGGCATCGCAGAGAAGGCGAATTCGGGGCGGGTTTTGGCAGCCCACCTCCGGAATGAGACCAGCATCAGAATCAGATAACTACCGTGCTGACGCTCTGTTCCCCTCACAATCGTTAGGTGTCTTGTACGGTTTGGGAACATTCAAACTAACGGACGGGAGAAGTGTAAGACATGAAACGAATTGCAATTCTAAGTGCTTTGGCGCTTTGTGTAGCCATGATCGCCCCCAAAGCGTCAGCGCAAGACAGTGACACAAAAAACCACGGGAACTTCGGGATCTATCTCGACTACACGCGGCTGGGGGGAATCCAGGGCACACATCCGAACATGTTTGGAGTGGGTGGACGTCTTGGCGTGAACGTGAGCCGGCATATCGTGATGGAAGGCGAGATGGCCTACGATTTTGAGCGCAACGTTACCAGCACCACCAACGGCATTACCAATGTAAACCGCTCCAGCCTGCGACTGCTGCATGGCTTGTTTGGTCCCAAGATCCAGACCACTGGCCCAGTGCGGGTTTTTGCCCTGCTGAAGGGCGGTTTTGTTAACTTCGGCGTTGGCGGACCTGCCACGGCCGGGACCATCAACAACCAGATTGGCAATATCGTTGACGGCAACACGGATGGCGTCTTCTATCCGGGCGGCGGCGTTGAATTCAACATCGGCTGGCTCGGGATTCGCGCCGAAGCTGGCGACGAAATCATGTTCTTGAACAACGGTACGCAGAATAATCTGCGCATGACCATTGGACCGCAAATTCGCTTCTAAAAGAAACGAACAAGGGTCTGCCGCAATTTAGAGAAATGGAAAAGCAGCCCTCGGGCTGCTTTTCTACTTTTCTCAGCCTGGAAGGGCCCCTTGGAATCCAGGGAGAACAGACTTACTCCCATCCTGGCAATCGCTGCCGGCTACGCCCTCATCATGATCACAATATGGAGCCCGCGTCCTGCGCAACGCTGGCTGTTTTGGATTAATGCCAGCTTCTTTTTTTGTGCGGCAGTCTTTGCCTACCGCAGTCAGCCGTTTGAGTTGCCGCAGCTTGATTTCAGCGTGCTGGTAATAGGAGTGGGGACCGCAATCGCTTGCCTTATGGTTGTCGCGGCTGCGCAACTCGGCACGCTGCACGGACTTTTCGGTACTCCACGTCCGTTGCTGCACGCCGGCATGTACTTGATCTGGGCTATTGTGCAGCAATGGATCCAGCAAGCCTTCTTTTTTGTCCGGCTGGAACGTTTACTTCACCACGGAGTGCTGGCCAGTTTTACAGCTGCGATTATGTTTGGTCTGGCCCACCTGCCGAATCCGGTGTTGGCGCCTTTGACATTCCTGGGCGGCTGGCTACTGAGTGAATTGTACCGGCGATATCGCAGCGTGCTGCCGCTGGGGATCGCTCATGGACTGGTGGGACTCGCGATTGCACTCTCGATTCCCGACCACATTCATCACCATATGCGCGTTGGATTGGGATATTTGCTGTATCGCGGATGAGAAGGGAGGCGCGGAACAGGTTCCGCGCCCCAAATGCAAGGACCGACATCTGGGTCTGCGTTCAGTTGACCTTCAGTGTTGCCGTGGCGCTGTGGGTAAGACTTCCGGAAGTACCGGTAACTGTGAGTACATAAGTACCTGCTGGAGTTCCGGAAGCGCCGGGAGTGGGATTGGGATTCACTGACGAGCCACCGCCTCCACCGCAGCCAACGGTCATGATTACCAGCAGAAATGCGGGCGCCGAGAGAACCATACGCTTCCGCCCTGTGAGCCTGAAGGTGAGCAGCAACGTTCCCAGACTCCCAGACAGTACGATGAGTTGTATTGGCGGCGCAGGAGGATTATTGCCAATCGGGAATGATGTGCCACGCGCGGTGGTGTTGACGACAACTTGAACCGTGCCGGCACTTCCCGGAGTGACTGAATTCGGATTTACTGAGCAGGTTGCTCCCGCAGGCGCCCCAGAGCAAGCAAAGGTAACCGTCTGCTGAAAGCCGCTGATGGATCCCACGGACATTTGGAAGCTGGCGGATTGTCCGGCATTTATGGTTGCAGATCCGAGCGTAGAAGGCATCGAAAAGTCCGGAGGAGGTGGAATGTTCACATCCGCGGTAACTACTGCTGAGAGATTCCCGTTGGTAGCGGTAATGGTGGATGATCCATTGGCAAGAGCGGAGACCAGACCGGTGCTGCTAACGGTTGCTACTGCAGTTGCGCTCGAGGTGTAAGCTGTACCCGCCGCCGTGGTCAGGTCCTGCGTGGTTCCATTGGAGAACGTCACTACGAAATGAAGTTGTGTTGTAGCGCCGGCCGAAGTGAGGGTGAACGTCGAAAGATTCGAGGCGGGAGCAAGTTTTGTTCCCACCACCACGGGTTGCGGGCCATCAGTAAACGTGAGTCCGTTTTCAAAGCCAGGGAGAGTCTCCCAGCGCTGTTGAGTATCACTGTCAAAGATAAGCACCTCGGTGGGTACCAGGTTGCCGTCCTGATCGGCTGCATTGCCGGTGAAAGTGTAAGTGATGTTGGTGCCATCAAAAGTGGCGCGGCTCAAAGTTGACTTGGTGCGGGCGTAGATGTACTGCGCCATGTCCTGCATGAAAATGTGGCGCGCCCCGTTGCTATTCAGCCACGCTGAAACGTCATGGATGATCTGTTCCGCGCCGTTGTGGAAGGTGGTGTTCGGTGGCGGAGGCGACACCGCGCATTGCTGGAAAGCGTCATCCTGGGTGTAGACTTCCGCCGGAACCAGGCTGCTGAACAGCCGCCACGAATACCATTCAAAGCGAGCGGTTGCAAAGGCAGTGCCATCACCCTGCGAGTTGCACCAGTTCAAGGCCGGTGTTTGCGCAAATGAGAGATCAATGGCGCGCGATCCTACCAGAAAGAATTTCTGGGCCGGCAGTCCCGCGCGGCTGCCAATCGTCAGATCGTCAGCAAAGAAAAACGAGAACGACTCATCTGAAGGGAGCACTGTGGCCGGCTTTGGCGGGAGCTGATACAGCCAGTAAGGACGCGCATGCAGGCGCTCCTGCTGATACGGCGCATCCGACGGGCTCAAAGCGTACGGGAACCCGGGCTGAATGGTTGTGCCGATATAACGCGCTCCGAACGTGTTCGCCAGATCCGAGCCGATGTTGTTTGAAAGATTGTAGAACTGGCTCACCCACCATTGCGAAAAGAAGGGGATGGAATCGCTGCCGCCGTTTCCCTGTTGAAACTGCTGAAGGGTGGCCAAATTGCTTTGCCATTCAACATCAGTCAGTGCGCGACCGGGTGTGGAGGAACCCTCCCAGAATAGGTCGCCAAAATTGCTCTTGTTGAAACCATGGGCGCTGATCTGGAGTCTGCCTGCTTTGATGTCAGCAATCGCCTGATCGCGGCCCAGATCACCGGCCGGCAGAAATTCGGTATTTACTGAACCACTGACCTTCCAGGGCCCTCCGGTTTCATCTGCTGCCACGTTGCCCGTGAGCGTGGGATCGTACATGGAGCGGAGACGCGTAATCCAGCCACTGTCCACGTTATAGTCGAGGCGTAACGACCAGAAGTGCGGGTACGGCCGCATGACGAAGGGCTTGCGAGCGGCCCAGGCCAGGCTGCGCCAGAAGAGGTCGTCAACACCCATCAGGAACCCGAAACGATCAGCCTGAAGATAATCAAGAGTGCCAAAATTCACAGCGCGTCCGGCACCGAAGGTCGTGGCCAGGATGAGAGGATCGGTCCCGAGCGTCGCCACTACTGTGCCGGTTGCGCCTTGCAGCACGGTTGCCCTGACGGGATTGAGATTGCCGTTCTGGTCGGAATGAAAGTTGTAGACAAAATCGCCTGCCGGTTCCAATGTCTTCATCTGCAGTGCAGCAATGTAATGCGGCGTTGCGCCGGCTGCACTCATGGCAAACGGAACAGTAATGGAAGTAGCAGGCGTCCCTGAGGCAGAACCTGTGGCGCCAAAAATAGCCTGAATATGAGAAGCAGTACCAATTGCGGGACCTGAATCAAGGTTAATGAAGCCGGTGCCTGCATTCACAGCCGCAGAAATCGCCGTTTGCCAGGCTGGGGAGAGCGACAATCCAGGGTGAGCGGCAATGATCAGCTGATGCTTACCCAAATCAGCCGGCGGCGCTGTGGTGGACACGTCAAAGAGCTGGTAAGGCAGCTGAAAATTCTCAAAATACCGTTCCGCATAGCGCTGGTAAGCTCCCGGGTTTGCAGGATCAGTATTGAACCCTGCAGCATTGGAGGAATTCACCAGAACCGCTACGGTCAAATCGAAAGTTTGCGCGTAGCCACAAACGGAGCCCACAATCCAAAGAGCAAAAAATGCCGCCCACTTCCTGATTCGGATTTTCACCCAAGCCTCCCTCGCCCGCGGGGGAACTTTCTGTCCCCGTGTCCTCACGAGCGACACCACGGGCTGCCGGTCCCACAAAGTGGGTTGGCTTTACCGGTCAATCCTGTCGGTTCACATGGGTTAAGAGCAATTACCGAGCCACTCTGAATTGGGTCGCCATACGAGAGGTTTTGCCGTTTCGGATTGCTCCGGCCCTCTGAGCAGATTGGAGCAGGCTGTAAAACCAGCTACTTGGGAACGGGTCATGTACAAGCGGCAATCAATTGCACTGGAGTTGCAAGGTTGTGCAGTGGAAAACTGGGACACCTTAGAGAAGAGCTGCAAAGTTTTTCACTTTTGCTATCAAAGGTTTGCCACAAAGGACTAAGAATAGTCCTATTGCGTGATGCCTACCAGCCCGGTACTTTCCGCCTGTTCGTGAGCGTGGTATGACGATCGCACCAGCGGACCGCTTTCAACGTGGCGGAAGCCCATCTGCAGGGCCTCGCGCTTTATAAAGGCGAACTCGTCAGGCGTGTAATAGCGCGTTATGGGCAGGTGGTCTTTGGACGGGCGCAGGTACTGGCCCACAGTGAGAATATCCACTTTGCGGGCGGCGAGATCACGGAATACATCCAGCAGCTCCTGCATTGTCTCTCCGATTCCAACCATCAATCCAGTTTTTGACACCATCCCCGGGGCAAAGCGCTTTACGTTGCTCAGCAGGTTGAGCGTGCGTTCATATCGCGCACCGGAGCGGACTGAACGGTACAGGCGTGGCACTGTTTCTGTGTTGTGGTTCAGGACTTCTGGTTTGGCATCAAGAACAATCTGCAGGCAATCTTCACGACCCTGAAAATCAGGAATCAGGACTTCCACCTGGCAGCCGGTAGCCTGGCGATGTATCTGACGAATGGTTTCGGCAAAGATTCTGGCGCCGCCTTCATTGTCGTCATCGCGATTTACGCTGGTCACCACGGCATGCTTCAGGCCCAGAGTGGCCACAGCTTCCGCAACCCGGCGCGGCTCGTCCCAATCCAGCGGCTCAGGCTTGCCTTTGGGCACAGCGCAGAAGCCGCAGCGCCGCGTGCAGAGGTTTCCCAGCAGCATAAAGGTGGCTGTCTTGTGATTCCAGCATTCGCCAATATTGGGACACTGTGCAGATTCGCAAACCGTATGCAGGTCCAGAGTGCGTGCCAGACGCTTGAGGTCATGGTAGTTGTCGCCCATGGGCGCGCGTGCCCGCAGCCATTCCGGCTTGGGCTGAGGCCGCCGGGGCGCAAGGTCAATCTGGACGAGTTCTACAGGGCTGGCCATAAGCTGCTGATATTTCTATTGTACAGATGTCCCCTCCTTTTCTCTTGATTCACTCACTACAGTAACTTTTCATCGGGCCCGATTTCCTGCTTATATTCGAGATCAGACAAGCCCTATGGCAGCAATATTGAAACTCGGCTACGGGCGTGTAAGTGACGCCTTTTTGCCCCTGCGGCGCTTTACTGCGCTGATTGCCTCTGCTCTCACGCTGGCCAGCGGCTTCTGCTCGTCGCGACCGTTGCGGCTGCTTTGCCTGTCCGTAGCTGTTTTGCTGTTTCTGACCGTTGCCGCCGATTTTGCCCGCTCGCTCCTCGATCGCGAGCCGAACGGCGCAACTCAGCCGAACCTTTATAACCTCCCTGTAACTCCACCCCAGGTTTTTCTCACTGGGATTGTGGCGTGTGTTTATGCGGGAATGATGTTTATTGGGCTGAGCACGGTCGTGACATCGTCGGGTATCGCATTCTTTGTCATCTCGCCTGGAATTGTGGTCCTGTCATCGCTTGCGGCCTGGCACAACGTAAGGCTCTGGTATCGTGAGGGCGAGGATTATGAGCAAGTGCTGAAGGAAGAAGAAGGCCAATCACATAAAGTGCATATCCCGCCAGTTCGGTAGTGTCGGTCGCGCAGCGTTCTCAAAATCAGGCTGACGCAAAGCTTGGTTGCGTGGATGGGCTCCTCTCCAGATCAAAAAAGCGATTGTGCGGAAGTGCCAGGCTCAGATAACGCCCATCCAGATGAAGCATCAACCACTTCTCAACGAATTCATCCAGAGCTTCCTGTACCCAGGGTTGATCTCCGAACATGGTCGAGATCTCTTTTGCAGTGCGCGCATCTGCGCAATACTCGTACAGGGCAGCGGCTCCATCTTCGTACTGGTGGGTCTGGATTTGGGGGCCTCGGCCATCTTCAATCAAAATCATCGTCCAGGCTTTTTTGTACGTCATGAAGGGTCGTCGGCCTGACGTCCAGCGCTCACGCCATTGATCCACGGAATCAAAGACCGTCTGGTAAACGGGCTCACTGACGGTCCCCGCCATATCGTGGCTGAAGAAATAGGAAATCCGCGGCAGATCAAACTTTCCCTTCGGGAAAAGATAGTCGTAGCACTTGAAGGGCGTCAGTTGCGAGATCAACTGCGATTTGGGATCAGTAAACATGGGCGATCCGCGATCTGCACGAGCCATTACCGCGGCATAGGGTGGCTGCAGATGCGGGATTCGCGCCATTATCTCGCACTGGCTGCGATAATCTTCTTCCGTTTCATTGGGAAAGCGGCACAGGATATTGTAGGTAACATCCAGACCATAGTAGGTGCACCACTTCACCAGTTCCACGTTCCGCATGCCCGTGGTGACCTTTCGCATACTCTTGAGAATGTTGGTGGAGAAGCTTTCCACTCCGGGCAGGATGGAGAGCAGGCCTCCGCGCTGCATGCGCGCAAGCTGGGTGCGGGAAAAGTTGGGCCGGACTTCATAGTGCACCTGAAGGTCGCAATTTCCAGCGCGCAATTTTCCGAACAGTTTCTCAATGTATTCCGGCGCCAG
>DATEJX010000391.1:0-19385 GCA_035277785.1 Candidatus Angelobacter sp.
CGCATCATCGGAGGAATCTGCATTTTCGGCGGACTCTGCTGGGGAGCTTATCTCTACACGCAGAACCGCGATATCGTTGCCGCGCTGCAGCAAAATCATGGGCCGGTGGCCATCCTTGCCCTGGGTGTGGTCTGTTCTTTGGTTGGCAAATTTATCCGCACTTAGACGGTCAGTAAACCTCGCTTTTTCATTGACATAGCACAGCTCTCACCACCGCCAACGAATTGTCTTTGCTGATTTTGAACAAGTTCATTTTTCTCTTGACAAGCGTTCGATCGCGAAGTATTTTGAACGTGTTCAATATGGAATCCCAGAATACAAGGAGCTTTTATGAAGGACATCATCGTTATCAGCTACTTGATTTACATCTTCATCAGTGTGGTGCTCACCATCTGGGTGGCGCGCACGCTTCACAAACGTGGCGCCATCTTCCTGGTGGACGCATTCCAGGGCAATGCGGAGTTGGCCGCGTCCGTCAACCACCTGCTGGTGGTTGGGTTCTACCTGATCAACATCGGGTTCGTTTCTCTGGCCCTCAAGACCTCTGATGTGATTTCAACACCGCGGGCAGGCATTGAAATGCTCAGCGACAAACTGGGTATCGTGCTGCTCACGCTGGGTGGCATGCACTTTTTCAACCTGTTCGTTTTTTCCCGCATCCGCAGCCACGGACAGGGGCATGCACCGCGCCGTCCACCAGTTGCGCCTGACGCCACGTTGAAGATCGCTGTGCCCCGTTAATTGCCGGCGTAGAAGGAGGTAGGCCATGGAAAAGATATATGTGCTTTATGATCCGAAATGTGGCCTGTGCGAACGGCTGAAAGATTGGCTGCTGACGCAACGGAGCTGGCTGGGACTCTGCATGGTTCCAGCCGGATCAGAGAAGGCAAAGACCATGTTTCCGGCGCTTGAGCAGATTGCCACCTGTAATGATCTGGTGGTAATCAGTGATGAGGGCGATGTTTACCTGAACAACTCCGCCTGGATCATGGCTCTGTATGCGCTCGAGGAATATCGTGACTGGGCTTGCCGGCTGGCGCATCCTCTCCTGATGCCGCTGGCCCGGCAGGCCTTTGAAGCTATTTCACACAACCGCCATGCGCTTTCGCGCTGGTTGCGCATCAGGCGGCCAGAGGAGATTGCCCGCGAGTTGAATGCGGTTACAATTCCTCCCTGCAACTTGCCTGAATCGAGAATATCGGACTTTCTACGATGAATGTGACACCTGTAAAGACTCGTCCCACGCCGCGCGCGGAAGATACCCGCCGGAAAATCTATGACGCAGCCATGGAGTTGTTCCGCGAAAAGGGATTTGAGCAAACCACCATGCGAGACATCGCCGCAAAAGCAGGCGTGGCGTTGGGCGGGACTTACTATTACTTTTCCTCCAAGGAAGCCATTGTGCTGGCTTTCTACCAGGAAATGCAGGAGAGCAGCCACGATGAACTGCTGGCTGAAATGGCCGGTCAGAAGGACTTGAAGGGCAGGATTCGGTGTGTGCTGGAAAAACGCCTGGAATTGCTGGCTCCGAACCGAAAATTTTGTGACGCCCTTTTCCGCCACGCGCCCGACCCAACAGACCCTCTCTCTCCATTCAGCACGGAGACCCGTTCAATCCGGGACAGGGCCGTTGAACATTTGAAGCTCGCCATGGACGGCAGCAACATGAAGTTCCCAACTGATTTGGAACCGAAGCTTCCCTTTTTGCTTTGGCTGTACCAGATGGGCCTGATTTTGTTCTGGCTGTACGACCGCTCTCCCAATCAGGAGCGCACCACGAAGCTGATGGATAAAACTCTTACTCTGCTGGTGAATCTCATCCGGATATCGTCTCTGCCACTGATGAAACCGGTACGGAAGATGGTTTTGGAAATTGTTGAGGTTGCGGTCCCTTGATCTTCAGAGGTCGTCCGCGGAACGTTAATGCCTGAACGCCGGATTTCCACCCCAGGCAGGCAACTCCTCGCCGTCCCGCAGCTACAAGGGATGTATGGAAGATCTGAAGCGCGTATGGCTGGCCGCAGCACTGATTAGTATTCCCGGTCTGAATACTTCACTAGCTCAACGGCGTCCGGATCAAAATACGCAGGGGAGCTTGACCGTAACGTTCAAGGTTGAATCGTCAGTAGGAGTAGTCTTCGACCCGGCCGGAGAGCAGCACATAATCGCAGCAAACTCCCTTGATCCCGCAGACAACGTTTCACGAATTGAATACGTCCAGCTCAGCCCGGCAAAGAACCACGAGCAGAAGCAATCACACCACATAAAAAAAGACAGATCACCGGCAAAGCCAGATCGCTGATTCACCGCGCATTCTTGCCGTAAGTCGATCGCACGGCCACAAGCTTTTCCAGTTGTTCCTCATCCAGAGTTCGGCTGCAGCCCAGCTGTCGCGCTGCCAGCACAATCTTGGCGTAGTGCTCAACCGCTTCCATGCGCAGATAAGCCTGGCGCAGGTCAGTGCCATAGGTGACCACGCCGTGGTTGGCCATCAGAATAGCGTTGTGGTCAGGAATGAATGGCGCAAGAGAATCACTTAACTCCCTCGTTCCTGTTGTAGCGTAAGGAGCCAGCGGTACGGCCCCGAGAGTTATTACCACTTCAGAGCACAACGGCTCATCGAGCGCCATGCCTGCGGAAGCAAACGCAGTGGCGGTACAGGGATGGGCATGGACCACCGCGCCAATTTCCGGACGCATACGATAAATGGTGAGATGCATGTTGATCTCGCTGGAAGGCCGGCTGGAGCCGCTTAGCTGTTCTCCTTCGAGGTCCACGATCACCATATCTTCCATGTGCATCATGCCCTTGCTTACAGCCGTCGGTGTGATCATCACGCGGTCCTGGTCCATCCGCACCGAGAGGTTTCCGTCCGTAGCGGCGACAAAGCCCTGCGCATGCAGCATCCGCCCGTACTCCACCAGGTCCTGCCGCAGTTGGAGTTCGGGGCTCAGCGGTTTGCTGACGAAGGGTAATCTTACGAATGGGAGCACGGTGGCTCCCTCGAGTATTTTTCGTATGTAACTCATGGCTTGCCGTACCTTTTCTGCTAGTTCTGCTTGCGACGTTGCGCGCCCTGCTGGAGACGCGAATTGTCTCAGAGCACTCTGTTCCGTTCGACAGAGACTCTGTGGGGCGATCCGAGTCAATCAAATTAGATGGTTCGAATCTAGCAAAGCCTTACGCAGGTCTTGTCCAGGACATTGATTACGGCGCAAATGCGCTCACCTGTTGCACCAGAAATGACAAGAAGAATGAGCAGAAGTAATTCGAGAAGAGCATAGGTTACGAAGGAAAAGAAAGTAAGAGCAGACTTGCCGGAGAACGCAGATCCCAATTCGGGGAAGGGTGACATCAGCAGGTGCAGAATGCCATAAATCACCAGGAGCCACACCGCGCGTCTGATCCAAGGGTTCACGCGACACATAGTATCCGATTTTCTACGCTGTTAAAAGCATTTCCCCCAACTTGTACGCAGAGCCCCGGCCTCATCTGGCATGCTCCAGTAAGTGGTCTTGCGCGCCTAAGAATCTGTGCCGCTTGGGTTTATGCGGCGACTGTTTGAAAGTCTTGCACTCACCAGCTTGAGTGAGCTTCCCAAAATGGTCCGGCTACTCACACCTTAATGCGACCATGGGATCCACTCGGGTAGCGCGCCGTGCTGGAAGGTAAGATGCTCCCGCGGAAACCAGTAACATTGCAATGGCCGCGCCAATAAGCGTCACGGGATCGCTCGGTTTGATTTCATAAAGTTGGTTGGCCAGCACTCGCGTCAGAAGCAAGGCTCCAGCAAGACCAATCGCAGCGCCCAAAGCGGCGAGCCGAAGGGCGTGGCCCAGTACCATGAGCAGCATCTTCCCGGAACGTGCACCCAGGGCAATGCGAATTCCCATTTCATGCGTGCGCTGCGCGACCGAGTACGAGATTACTCCGTAAATCCCTATGAGCGTCAGGATCAGGCCCGCACCTGCAAATGCGCTCAACAGCCAGGTGCGAAAGCGATGATCGGCAATGGATGAAGCAATCACCTCCGTCATGGTCCGGACTTTCCGCAGCGGCTCATCCTTGTCGACCGACCGGAGAGAGTTCCGCAGCAGATCACTGACTGCCCCCGGATCGAGAGAGCTGCGCACCATGATCTTGATCTCGTTGGATGATTCCTGCAAATCAGAGAAGTAGATTTCAGGCCGCGGCTTGGCATTCAACTGGATATCTCGAGTATCCGCAACTATACCGATGATCTGATACGTATCTTTGTCGTGCGTGCTGAACTTGAAGCTCCTTCCCACAGCATCCTGCCGCGGGAAAAAGCGTTGCGCCATGGACTGGTTGATGACAACGACGTGCGTTGAGCCTTTCTCGTCCTGATCGCTGAATTCGCGTCCGCGAAGAAGCGGGACGCCCATGGAAGAAAAAAATCCAGGTGAGACCCATCTTGTCTCCAGGTTCACTTCCTTGTCTGTGCTGCCAAGCGTTGCCGGATCAAAACTGATCAACGAAATGCTGTGTTCAAGAATGGAGTTGTTGCTGAGGGCCACGGCAGTCAACTGCGCCTGCGCTCGCAATGCATCGAAAAGCTTTTTATTAAACAGCAGTTGTGCGTCTTCTGATGGATAACGTGCAGCCGAGAGAGTTACTTCTGCTGTCACCATATCGTCCGTGCGCAATCCAGGATCCACCCGGAGTGTTCGCACCATGCTCTGCACCATGAGAGCTGAGCCGGTGAGCAGCACCAGGGCCAGCGCCACTTCTGTTACCACCAAAGCGGAACGAAGAAAGGGCTGGCGCGTGGAAACCGTAGCGCTGTTTTCTTTCATGGTGGAACTTAAATCATATCTCGACGCCGAAATCGCGGGGGCTAGCCCAAAAACAATTGCCGCAAGAACCGAAATCATGAAAGCGAAGAAAGCAATGTGGGGCTCCAGGCGAAGCTCGTCCAAACGGGGAAAATCAGCCGGGGCCAATGCATGGAATGCCTGAATGCCCCAGACCGCCAGTCCCAATCCAGCGGCTCCTCCCGTCACAGCGAGCAAAAGGCTTTCCAGCAACAACTGGCGTGCAACACGCGTACGGCTTGCACCCAGAGCGGCGCGGACGGCAATTTCGCGTTGCCTCTGGAGCCCGCGGGAAAGCACCAGGTTGCTTACGTTCGCGCAGGCAATGAGCAGCAGGAAACCCACGGCCGCAAGCAGAATCATCAGCTGACGTTTGTCTCCACCGACGGTTGCCTCCTGAATGGTTTCAACCGGAAATTTGATTTCCGACGCGTCTTTTGGATATTCGCGCGCGAGAGCTCCGGCAATGGCGTCCATCTCTGCTTGGGCTTTGGCAATAGCGACAGCCGGACGCAGTTTGGCGATGGCCAGATACATCCAGCCCGTGCGATTTTTCGCCTTGTCTGGCGGTACCACCAGCGGCACGATTGCATCTGCTTTCCCATAGCCGCGAAGGTAAAAACCGCCGGCGCTCTCTGGTAAAACGCCAACGACTGTATATGGCGTCTGGTCCAGGTTGATTGATTTACCAACGATTTGCGGGTCGGAGCCAAATCGTTTCTGCCAGAGGCGGTACCCCAGCAAAACGAGGTTTCCGTTCTTCTCCTGCTCGTCGCCAGGCAAGAATGCCCGGCCAAGCATCGGATGAACGCCAAAAACATCCAAAAAATTGGATGAGACGGCAGCAACGGAAATCTGCTCCGGTTCGCCTACTCCGGTTAGAGCGAGGCTGGTGCGCTGGTAAGTGGCGATTGTTTCCAGAGATTTGGCCCGTGACTTTATGTCATTCAGATTGGGAATCGATTGCCCGAGCGTGAACTCGGGAAACATGGAGCTGACCGTGGATATATTCACTATTCTCTTCGAATCCTTGTACGGCAAAGGCCGAAGGACTACCGCATAGACAATGCTGAATATCGCTGTTGTGGCGCCGATTCCCAAAGCAAGAGTCAATAAAGCCACAAAGGTAAAGCCCGGAGAATTTCTCAAGCCGCGTGCGCCATAACGAAGGTCTTGAAATACGCTCTCCAGTCGTGGAAATCCCCAAATGCGCCGGCTTTCTTCCTGCTGCACTGTAACGTTGCCTAACTGACGGCGCACAGCATAGTGCGCTTCCACGGCATCCATGCCTTTGCCCAGGTTCTTCTCAGCCTTGAGCTGCGCGTGAAAGCTCATCTCTTCCGCGAGTTCACGCTCCATGCGCTTACGGCTGAAAAAGAAGATGGTCTTCCGAAAGAACCGGTCAAATTGCGGCATAGCTCCTCCTTACGCTGTTTGCATTACCCGGGCAATGGCTTCAATCAGGCGATTGAAATTTTCCGCTTCAATTCCCAGTTGCTTCTTGCCAGCCGCCGTCAGGGTGTAATAGCGAGCGCGGCGGTTGTTGTCAGACGTGCCCCACTCCCCTTTCACCCATCCCTTCAACAAAAGCCTTTGCAGCGCGGGATAGAGCGAACCTTCTTCCACTTGCAGCACGTCATCTGTTGTCTCCTGGATGTGCTGGGCGATACCGTAGCCGTGCATGGCACCTCGGGTCAGCGTTTGCAGGATCAGCATCTCCAGCGTTCCGGGAAGGAGTTCATTCTTACTGGCAGGGCGCACCATAGATCACCTTCATAGACTATCTATGGGAGATTAGACGATGAAACCGATGAGGTGTCAACCGGAGCTCCCCACAGTCGGTAATTTTGTCCTAGTTGCGCGGGGAGGCTAAGGCTTTTTGGATCGCGTTGATGGCCGACTGGATGAACGCGAGTTCACGCGCGCTGAGAACGCTGAGATGTCTAGCCAGCGACTTGACCCGCCGTTGCCGGCCGGCATGAAGGATTTGTTTGCCTCTTTCCGTGGCCTCAATCATAACGGCGCGGCGGTCTGCCGGATTTACGCTCCGGCGCACCAGTTCCTCCGTTTCAAGGGCATCCACAATGCGGCTCATCGTCGGCGGACGCACCTGCTCTGCTTTAGCCAGATCATTCAGGGAGATAGGTCCGCCAAATACGATCACTGAGAGGGCAGAGAGCCTGGCTGGCGCCACGCCGGTGGCAGCATCCTGCACGCGCACCAGCCGTAGCAGGTGAATGGCGGTGCTATGCAGCCGGTCCGCCAGCGCCTCGGCAGAGGTCAGCTCGTTCCGCTGCCTGCTTTTACTCGCCATATTTAGCCAAGCTAATTATTTTGTTGACAGCAAGTCAATAGGCCAGATTTAATTAGCATGGCTAACTAAATCAAGGAGGGCCTTATGAAAGAACCTGCCCTTTCCCGCATCACCACAGTGATGCTGGGCGTTCGCGATCTCAAGATTTCACTCGATTTCTACCATGCCAGACTCGGACTCGCCATCAAAATGCAGGAACCGCAGATTGCGCTGCTCGATGCTGGACCAATCACGTTGGGTCTGAGTCCGGGACACGTACGTCTGGCGCCGCAGGTGAATGGCGCAACGGAAGTTGTATTTCAAGTGGACAATGTCCGCTCAACGAGGCAGGCCCTCATTGATCGCGGTGTCGAGTTCATGAATGAGCCAGGACAGGTAACGCCAACTGACTGGGCCGCACACTTTCGCGATCCAGATGGCCACTTGCTCTCCATCTTTGGTCCCCAAGGCAAGATTTAACGGTGAAAGATTTTGCGCCGCATGTCCGGCCAGAACTCGTGGAACAGATTGAGGCCGGCATCGCGCAATAGATCAAAAGTTACGCGATCCCGAATTGGCCCCATGCCCTGTGCATGGCCTGGTACGTACAGGTCGGAGAGGGCCTGAGAAGCTGCTCCGCCCAGCACTTTGGAAGCATTGAAGGTGGAGTGGCCGCTGTCATCGCGTGTAATCAGCACGCGGCTCATGGAATACAATGCGCGGCGAAAGAATGGCAGCTGAGGATTGCGGAAGTATCGCGGGTCCTGCTTCAGCACCGTTGGTATTAGAAAACGCTCGAAGAAAACGTCTGTTTCGCTGGTGGCCAGCTCAATTCCATAATGCTGCCCCCAGCCCATGGCGCCTCTCTCATACTCTCGGTTGTCCGCGTCAATCTTATCTTTTGTGGCATCGATGCCTGCATTCACAAAAGTGCGCGGCGAGTACGTGTGTGCAAGAAACGTGTGGAACTTTTGCCTGGGCGTAAGCGGCTGCCATTCATCCAGAGCTGGATAAGGATTGGCCATGATGGCATTGTTGATCTGTTGCTTCACCAGCTTCTTCATCTGATCGATGGGACCCGGCGCAGAAACCGGTGGCGTGCCTCGAACCTCCGCCTGTGCTTGCTGTCCCAAGTCGGGATTCATAGGCGGAGTCCCCTGCGCTGCCAAGAGCAATGGGTAAGCGAACAACAGAATGAGTGGCAGGAATCTACGCATACGCAATACAAGGGGGGAACTGCTTAATCGATTAGAACTAGGACACGCGAGAATGGTTGCTGAAGACGAGGGAAAAAGCGGAGTGGCCGGACGGCTCCTTGCAAAGAGGTGCAAGGGCTGCGCTTGCAGAATGGCTTATTTTGAAATGTTTGCAGGGCCTTGGGCCTTGCTATCGCTGAACCAGCTCTGCTTCCTTCTCCAGTTCTGCAGCTTTGCGGCGCTTGCGGCCTCCAGTCCAGCGCTCCCAGGTCCGATTCATCCGGTTCTGCACGCGATCCAGGTACACGTAATACACGGGCGTGATGTAGAGGGTGACGAGCTGCGAGAAGATCAGGCCGCCAACCACAGCCAGTCCCAATCCGCGCCGAGCACCGGCACCCGCGCCAAAGCCGACGGCGATCGGCAAGGTACCCATGAGCGCAGCCATGGTGGTCATCATGATGGGGCGGAAGCGCACCAGCGCGCCCTGGAAGATGGACTCTTCCGGAGTCTCTCCCCGGGTACGTTCATTCTCGAGTGCAAAGTCGATCATCATGATGGCATTCTTTTTCACGATGCCGATCAGCATGATGATTCCGACAAAGGAGTAGAGGTTTAGTTCCTCATGGAAGATCAACAGCGTGGCCAGAGCGCCAACGGCGGCTGAGGGCAGTCCAGAGAGAATTGTTATGGGATGAATAAAGCTCTCATACAGAATTCCCAGAACAATGTAGATCACCGCTATGGCGGCAAGCAGCAGGAATCCCAGGCCTGAGAACGACTGCTGGAAGGCCTGCGCGGTCCCCTGGAAGCTGCGCTGAACCGTGGCGGGTAAGGTTTGCTGCGCCACCTGCTCCACTGCTTTAGTCGCGTCGCCGAGCGCGACACCTTCTTTCAGGTTGAAGCTGAGCGTCACTGCGGGGAGTTGTCCCAGATGGTTGACTGTGAGCGGCCCCATATCCGGAGCGATGCTGGCCACGGTATTGAGCGGTACAAGTTTCCCATCAGCCGCTCGAACGTAAATCATGGATAACGCCTGAGGATTATTGCGATACTCCGGCGACAGTTCCAGGATCACATAATATTCGTTGCTGGGCGTGTAGATGGTGCTTACCTGGCGTTGGCCGAAGGCCGAATACAGCGCATCTGAAACCTGCTGCGCGGTGAGCCCAAGGGTGTACGCCTTGTCCCGGTCCACTTGCAGCATCAACTGCGGATTATGTACCTGCAGATCAGTGTTCACGTCGCGGAGCATAGGAAGCTTGCGCAACGCGTCCAGCATCTTGGGCGCTACGGAGTAGAGCTCATTGGTGTCCGGCGACTGCAGCGTGTACTGATATTGAGCGTTGGTTAGTTTACCGCCGACGTTGATGGTGGGCGGCACCTGGAGAAAGACAAATACACCCTGCACCTGCGCCAGCTTGGGCCGGAGTTCATTGATGATCTGGTCGGCGCTCATGTGCTGCGGGCGATCCTTCACGTCCTTCAGGTGGAAGAACACTCGTCCCTGATTAACCGGATTGCCGTATGACGCCATGGTGTAGAGCACGCTGGGATCATGTTCAACAATGTCCGCAATCTGCTGGATTTTTTGCCCCATCGTGTCAAAGCCGACGCCTTCCGGCGCCTGGACAAAGCCAAAGACGAGTCCCTGGTCCTCATTGGGAATAAAGCCGGTTTTGGAAACTGTATAGAGAAATATCGTCAGAGCAATCACGCCGAAGCTCAGCAAGAGCGTGGCGAACTTCCACCTGAGTACTGATTTCAGCGTTCGCTCATAGAAGCGCAGCCCGCCATCAAAGACGCGCTCAGAGGCGTTATAGAAGCGTCCATGCTTGGTTTCCGATGGCGCGCGCAGAAAGCGGCTGGAAAGCATGGGAGTAAGCGTGAGGCTCACAACGCCGGAAACCAGAATAGCGGACGTGATCACAACCGCGAATTCGTGTAGCAATCGGCCAATGATGCCGCCCATAAATAGAATGGGAATAAACACCGCGGCGAGTGAGAGCGTCATGGAGAGAATGGTGAAGCCAATTTCTCCCGCGCCATCCAGCGCTGCCTGCATGGGACTCTTGCCCATCTCCATGTGACGCACAATGTTTTCCAGCATGACGATGGCGTCATCCACCACAAAACCCACGGATAGCGTCAGCGCCATCAATGAGAGATTGTCCACGGTGTAGCCAAGCACGTACATCACCATGAACGTTCCAATGATCGACATGGGCAAGGCAAGGCTCGGGATGATAGTGGCAGAAAGATTCCGCAGGAAAAGGAAAATCACCAGCACAACCAGAGCAATGGTGAGCAGCAGCGTGAACTTCACATCGTTAACACTGCTGCGGATGGAGACCGACCGGTCATACAGCGTGGTGATGGAAATGGCTGTGGGAATCTGCTGCTTAAGACGCGGCATCATCTGGTTGATTGAGTTTGCAATCTCAACCGTGTTAGTGCCGGGCTGCTTCTGGATGGCCAGTACCACTGACCGCTGATTATTGAACCAGCTTTTGGAATACTCGTCCTGCACGCCGTCATACACGTTGGCAAGCTGCTCCAGCCGGACGGGAGCACCGTTGCGGTAAGTAACAATCAACGGCCGGAACTGGGCGGCATTGGTCAACTGCCCGTTGGATTGAAGCGTGTAGGTTTTGTCCGGAGCATAGATGCTGCCAACCGGCAAATTCGTGTTACCGTTCTGGACGGCTGTGGAAAGATCATTGATCCCCACCTGCAGTGACGCCAGCTTGTTGGGATCAGCGTCGACTCTTACCGCATATTTGGCTGCGCCAAACACCTGTACCTGGGCCACTCCGGGAAGCATGGAGAGCTGCTGGCCGATGGTGGTTTCAGCCGCTTCGTCCACCGAATAGATCGGCAGACTGGTGGAGCTGAGCGCGAGATAAAGAATGGGCGAATCAGAAGGATTCACCTTCTTGAAAGTTGGCGGCGTGGGCAGGTTGGGCGGAAGCTGCCCTCCAGCAGCAGCGATGGCAGATTGCACGTCAACTGCGGCTCCATCGAGATTCCGCGAAAGGTCGAACTGAATGGTGATGCTGGTGGATCCCAACTGACTGGTTGAGGTCATCTGGCTGATGCCTGCAATGGTAGTGAACTGCTTTTCCAACGGCGTAGCCACGGAAGACGCCATGGTTTCAGGGCTGGCTCCGGGAAGCGACGCGCTCACCTGGATGGTAGGAAAATCAACATTCGGGAGGTCGCTGACCGGCAGAGTCCGGTAGGCAAAGATGCCGAAGACAAGAATGGCGGCCATGACGAGGCACGTCATGATTGGACGGCGTATGAACAGCCCTGTCATTGCGATTCTCCGGAAAGCACTGCTTCGCTGGTTGGCTGGCTCGCTGTGGTTTGCTGCGTTTTCACCACGTTGACTTTTGAGTTGGGTACCACGCGGGCCTGACCGTCCACTACCACGGACTGGCCGGCCGTAACGCCGCTATCAATGACCGCGAGTTGCTGATAATTGCGTGTGCTTTTCACAGGTGTGGCCACAGCCGTTCCGTCCGTTTGCACAACATAGACGAATTTTCCCTGTTGCCCCGCCTGCACCGCGGTGGAAGGAACCACAATGGCGTGAGGATCTGTACCCAGCACCAACTTCACGTTCAAATACTGCCCTGGCCAAAGTCGCCGGTCATGATTAGGGAAAGTAGCCATGAGGCGAATGGTGCCAGTGGTGGCGTCCACTGCGTTGTCAATAAATGTAAGCGCGCCCTGCGCTCCCTGCTGCTGGTTGGGAGGATACGCCATTACTTTAAGGTTCTTTTCACCGCGGGCACGCAGCGCACCAAGCTGAGCTTCTGGAATGTTGAAGGAGACGTAAATAGGCTCTATCTCGTTCAACGTAGTCAACGGATTGGTGTCGTTTGCTTTGACCAGGTTTCCCAGGTTGATCAGCACCGCTCCGGCGCGAGCATTGATAGGAGCTACGATGTCGGTGTATCCCAGATTGACCCTTGCCTGCTCCACTGCAGCTTTATCCGCCAGCACGGCGGCCGCACTGGCCTGTGCTTGCGCGTTGGTGGTTTGTACGTCCTGTGCCGCCAGGATGCCTTCTTTCAAAAGAGTGTCGGCACGGGCTGCCAGCGCTTTGTTGTTCGCTGCCGTTGCTTCGTCCTGGGCCAGCTTTCCCAATGCCTGGTCAAGAGCGGCCTTGAACGGACGCTTATCCAGTTGGAACATGATCTGACCAGCACGCACGTCCTGCCCCTGCTTCAGGTCCACGCGGTCAATCTGCCCATCCACCATGGACTTAACCTGCACGGCGCGGTAAGGTTGCGCATTGCCGATGGCGTCAATCTCAATAGGCACGGGCTCCTGCCGGGCCACAGCAACTGTGACCGGAGGAGCCGAAGCAGCGGGGCTTGCTGACCCGCCTGAGTTCGCGCCCGATGCTGCGGCGTTCGCAGATTTATCATTTTTCCCGCAGCCCGCAACCAGCAGCAACAAAGCAAGCAGACAGTTTCCAACAAGCAATCGCATCTCTTATATTCTCTTTGAATTGGATGGCTTACCCGCAGCGCACGGTTCACATGAGAGCGCGTAAGTGACAGGTTTGCTGGTTAAGAAGAGTAAATTTCCGTGTAGATTATGGTTCCTCAGAGCTGGAGCAGGCATCCCGGCCCGGTATCTCTGCTGATATGCGGAAAGCGCGGGCCTTCAGATAAAACAGCGGCTCTCTCGCGGGCCGCACATTCTGCTGCTACAGCACCTTCATCGCGCTACACCGCCTAGAGCAACGACCGTGCTCCAATGACAAGGAGTTCAAGCCCCAGTAAGCCGCTAACGGCGACAATAGCCTTTCGCAAGATGCTGACTCTCATGCGCCGCGCCAGGATGCATCCGACCAGCACGCCAGGTATTCCGCCCAGCAAGAGGGCTTTCAGAATGCCACCGCTGATGGTTCCAAAACTGAAGTGAAAAAGCGCTCCCACGCCCGCGAGCGCAGTTCCGAAGACCAGGTCTGTTCCCACCGCCTCCGCCGCAGTAAGCCCGGAAAAGTTGAGCAGCAACAGTGTCCCCAGGGCTCCCGCGCCTGCGGCTGAAAAACCTGTCTCAACTCCGATAGGCAGCGCCATCCAACCCAGCCATGACGCGGGGCGATTGCTTGCTTGTTTTTTTAGATCATCGTTACGCAAGCTTGTGAATACTGAACAGAAAATCAGCACGCTGCCGACGAAGAGGAGCATGGCAGGCCTGGATAACCGGGCATTTGCTCCGTACAAGAGATACGTGCCCGCAAGCAGGCCGGGCAGGGCTCCAAATAACATGAACCCCAGGCATCGAAAATGAACTTGTCTTCCGAACAGATAAAAAGGAGTTGCAAGCAGGCGAACTGCAGTGGTGAATACCAGCGCAGTACCCACGGCCTCCGCTGCGGGCATTCCTGTAAGCAGTACCAGGGCGGGCGTGGCCAGGCTTCCGCCACCGGCTCCGGTAAGTCCCAGAATCAGTGCGATGACGAATCCAATCAGCACCTGCATGTCATTGACCCTGCCGGGTGACGGTGTGAATGCCGCATTCCAGTTTTTTTCCTGACCAGCGTCCGGAACGGGGATCTTCCGGATTTGTGGGAAGACTGGTGCATGGTTCACAACCGATGCTGCGATAGCCCTGCTCGTACATGGGGAGCTTCGGAATGGTGTGTTCTTCCATGTAACTCAGAACTTCTCTCCAATTCCAGTCTGCGATGGGACTCACTTTCAGGATTTCCTTGCCGCTGGGAAGCCGATGCTTTTCAATTTTTTTCAAATTGGCGCGGGTGGGCGACTGCTCCCGACGCAGCCCCGTAAACCAGATTTCGAAACCTTCCAGGGCGCGCATGAGCGGCGCGACCTTACGCGCATGGCAGCACTGCGTGGGATCAACCAGATACAGCAGACCCCTCGCACGCTCCTGTTCGGCAACCGTTGTGATGGGAAGCAGATTCACGAGATTCAAGTTCCAATCCGCGGACATGCGATCGCGATATGCATATGTCTCCCGAAAGTGATAGCCCGTATCCAGAAACAGCACTGCGATATTCGGAAGCCAACGGCGGACGAGATGCAGAACCACCATGTCTTCGGCCTGAAAACTTGAGGTGATGCAGAACCGCCCAGGTTCGTCCTGCAGCACGCGATGAATCAATGCTTCTGCCGGTGGATGCTCGTCTAAATCAAGTGAGTGGGTTTTCATTGACTCCTCCTGCCAGCGTATCCAAGCGTTGCAGCAACCCGCCCACAATGTCGCCGGAGCCTTCCTCTGTGGATGAAATTTCAAACAAGTATTCGCGCCCAAAGATGCCTTGGATATCTGCCAGCAGCGTAGGCGCTATCTGCGTGGGCAGAGAAAAAAGTGTGATCGCTCCGGAAGCTTGAAGAACTTTTG
The DNA here is from genome assembly GCA_035277785.1 of Candidatus Angelobacter sp. Taxonomy (GTDB): domain Bacteria; phylum Acidobacteriota; class Terriglobia; order Terriglobales; family Acidobacteriaceae; genus Angelobacter. The sequence continues at coordinate 14,715 of DATEJX010000391.1, forward strand.
CCGCAGCATTCAGTTGATGCGGTTCAAACTCATCCGCAGACAAAATCTGGGCGTTCCACCCGCGCTCAAAAATCGCCCGCTCCAGCACCAGCGCCAGATCGGGCTGATTCACGACCCATACTGCCGCCGGAGGATGGCCATTGCGCCGAATGCGTTCTGAGAGCCGGACCCTCTGAGCGGAGACTATCTCTCCCTCCGCACTTTGGTTCTCAATAACCATGCCGGCCGCAACCGTGCCGTTGTGCGTGGGATCGATGAGAATGAAGCTTCCGGTGGCTCGATTGCGGTGATAGGGATCGAAGTGCAACGGCTGCGTGCTTTCAATGGTGACCCAGCCAATGTCATTCATCTCTAACACTCCGGCCTCGCTCTCGCACAACGTATTCACATCTATGCGGTGGCGGATCCGGGTCACTGTTGCCCGCACTGTACGGGTGGTGTGCTTCAGCAGAAGTTTCTTTCCCGCCCGCATGGGCTCGGGGTGCATCCAGATCACGTGGGCTTGTATGCGGGAAGATGTGTGCGGCCGGGAATCTGGGGCGGCCAACATGTCACCGCGGCCCAGATCGATTTCATCCTGCAGCGTTACGGTTACTGAACTGCCCGGCAATGCATAATTCAGCTCACCATCAAACGTGACGATCGAACGGATACTTGTCGTCACGCCGGAAGGCAATGCGACAACGTTTGCTCCTTTATGCAATGCCCCGGAGCTGACGCGGCCAGCAAAGCCGCGAAAGCCAGCATGGGGACGGATTACGTATTGCACCGGGAACCGTAGGGCGCCGGTTCTAGTAGAGCGAGTCGCTGGAAGCTCTTCCAACAACTGCAGGAGCGTAGGTCCTTCATACCACCCCATTTGGCTGCCGCTCTGTACGATATTGTTTCCATGGAGAGCGCTTACGGGAACCGCGTATGTGTTTTGCACCCCCAGCTTCAGGCAAAATTCCTGAAAGTCCTGAGAGACGTCGCGGTAGGCGCTCTGGCTGTAGCCAACCAGATCCATTTTGTTTACGGCAGCAATGATGTGGTTGATCCCCAGAAGCGCTGAAATATAGATATGCCGGCGGGATTGCGGGAGGAGTCCTTTACTCGCATCGATCAGGATCACTGCTGCATCCGCCGTAGAGGCCCCCGTCGCCATGTTGCGCGTGTATTGTTCGTGCCCCGGCGTATCAGCGATGATGAATTTTCGTCTTACTGTAGAAAAGTATCTGTAGGCGACATCAATCGTGATCCCCTGTTCTCTTTCTGCGCGCAATCCGTCAGTGAACAGGGAAAGGTCCATGGGACCGCTCGAGCGATTAATGCCACTCTTCCGCACCGCGGCAATCTGGTCTTCGTAAAGGCCCCTGGAGTCGTACAGCAAACGTCCAATGAGCGTGGATTTGCCGTCATCCACGCTCCCGGCGGTGGTAAAGCGCAGCAGAGAGCTGCCCGAAGCGATAGAGGCTGTGGCGTGTGCAGGAACCGTTGCTGACTGAACTGCTGCGTTCCACATCAGAAATAACCCTCCCGTTTTTTGAGTTCCATGGAGCCTTCTTCATCGTGGTCGATCACACGGTTCTCCCGCTCGGAACGCCGGAATGCAAACATCTCATTGATGATGAGCGGCAAAGTATCCGCGTCCGATCGAATGGCTCCCGTGCAGGGCGCACAGCCCAGAGACCGCATGCGGCACCGAACCAGGGCCGGCTGTTCCCCAGGTAAGAGCCGTACTCCTGGCTGGGTGAGCAGGATCTGGTCGCCGCGAACTACCGCTTCCCGTTCTCGGGCGAAGTAGAGCGGCACAATGGGAATCTTCTCTGCCTCGATGTAGAGCCATACGTCGAGTTCGGTCCAGTTGGAGAGAGGAAAAATACGGATACTCTCTCCCTGATTGTGGCGACTGTTGTAGAGATCCCAAAGCTCCGGCCGCTGATTCCTGGGATCCCATTGTCCGGAAGGGTCGCGGAAGGAGTAAACGCGCTCCTTGGCTCGCGATTTTTCCTCATCCCGGCGTGCTCCACCGAACGCCGCGTCAAAGCCGCCGGCGGCAAGCGCATCGAGAAGCGCGCGGGTCTTCAGCAGCCCGCAGCATCTCTGAGTTCCCAGGGCATATGGATTGGCGCCTTCGTCCAGAGCTTTGCGATTGGTATGGACGATCAGCTGCGCGCCGATCTCCGCGGCGTAGCGGTCGCGGAACTCGAGCATCTCCGGGAACTTGTAACTCGTATCAATGTGCAGCAAGGGAAAGGGGATTTTTCCCGGATAGAACGCCTTCTGTGCCAGGCGCAGCATCACCGAAGAATCCTTGCCAATGGAGTACAACATCACGGGACGGGCAAACTCCGCTACTGCTTCCCGCAAAATGAAGATGCTTTCTGCCTCGAGTTCTTGAAGATGAGTTTCCATGTCTGACATTCCCAAAAAAGAAAAACCGCCGGTGTTGTAGGACCGGCGGTGGATCACTTCATTTGCTGGCGCTTTTCAGCTCAGATTCACACCTCGGACCTCGTTCCTGCTTCTGTTCAAACAACAACAGGCGAGGCAATGCAACTTCCTTAACAAAGCAGCTTTGTCAACGATGCCAGGGTGCCGCATGTTTCGAGATTTGTACGAGGTCGCCATCTATCTTCTTAATCGTGTCCGAGATTCAAGAGGTTATAAGAAAACAAAAAGCCCGCCATTCGGTTCTCCGAAGGCGGGCTCTATGGAAATTCTTCTAAATCCTAGCTGCTTGCATATCCCGGCTCCAGAGAAGTTTGCCTTGTCGGCGTACAACACGCTATCTGGAGCATTCGCAGCATGAGAGATTGGATGCTAAACCGACTTGTTTGGACTTGTCAAGGTCGATTGATCAGATATTCGTCCGATGAAAACAAAAGTGTGACTAAGCATTGCTCAGAAAATCGGCAACACGAGTTGAGTCTTACGGTATATGAGAGCAAAGGGCTGGCGGAGAGAGTGGGATTCGAACCCACGATACCCGTTAAGGTATACACGCTTTCCAAGCGTGCGCCTTCAGCCACTCGGCCATCTCTCCGTACAAAAACAGGTTGGAAAAGAACAACTACTCGTGGTCGCTCACGGGAGTTCCCCCGTACTGCGTACCATCGCAAATTCGCTACATCCATCATTATAAGCGATGGTGCGCCGGTTCTGCGGTTTAGCTGCGAATTGGAGCCTACGGTTGGGCTGACAGCGCCGCACTGGCTCAAGTATCCTCTGCTGTGCACTTAAGACGGACGTTCACCCGAGACCGATATATGAAATCTACATTTTTTGCCCTGGCATTGCTGATGGTGAACATAACGACCTCGGGACAAACCGGGAACAGACCGCGTGCACGCGAGATTGGAATCAGGGTCGGCGTGCTGCCGCCGGGAGCGCAAGATGCCATTACGGATGTGAGCGGAGTCCGCGTGGGAGAGACCACTCTCATCAAAGGAGACTCCATTCGCACCGGCGTGACCGCGATTCTTCCTCACGGCGGCAATCTCTTTCAGGAGAAGGTTCCCGGTGCAGTTTTTGTGGGCAATGCGTTTGGCAAGCTGATCGGCTCCACCCAGGTGAACGAGCTGGGCGAGATTGAAACACCCATTCTGCTCACGTCCACGCTTTCAACAGCACGCGTGGCGGATGCACTGATCACCTACATGCTGGGCCTGCCGGGAAATGAAGCTGTGCTTTCCGTGAATCCACTTGTGGGAGAAACCAACGACGGCTACCTGAATGCCATTCGTTCACGGCCCATCACCGAGCAGGATGTGATTGCGTCCATCAAAAGCGCCAAAGATGGTGCGGTGGAAGAAGGATGCGTGGGCGCGGGGACGGGCACGGTGGCATTTGGATTCAAAGGCGGCATCGGCACCGCATCGCGAAAGCTTCCGGCGGCGCTGGGCGGATACACCGTGGGCGTGCTGGTGCAGACAAATTTTGGCGGCATCCTCACCATCGGCGGTGCGCCGGTTGGCCGCGAACTGGGCAAATACTATTTGAAAGATCATGTGGAAGGAGAAAGGCGCGGCGGGCAGGCGGCGTCACAGAAAAATCGCCAGCAAAGCCCGGACGGCTCCATCATGATCGTGGTCGCGACAGATGCGCCGATTCGCCACCGCAATTTGAATCGCCTGGCAGCGCGCGCCATGATGGGGTTGGGCCGAGCGGGCTCAAGTGGAAGCAATGGCAGTGGCGATTTTGTAATCGCATTCTCAACCGCTTCTGAGATGCGCATCAACTCTGCCAAGCCGACGCAAACGGGAGCGGAGCTTGGCAATGAGAGTATGTCACCCTTGTTTGAGGCAGTGATTGAGGCTACAGAAGAGGCAATCTACAACTCCCTGCTGCGCGCCTGCGACATGGAAGGGAATGGCCACACAGTAAATGCATTGCCACTCAAGCAGACATTAGAGATCCTGCAGAAATATAAAGTGGTGCAGCAATAGATTACGAACGCCAAGCGTACGGACGAATGTCGCTAGGGTGGTGTTAAACGGCTGCACAGAATACGCGCTCAAAGCAGTATTCGTCGATCACGGCAGCTACAGCAGTCTTACCGCTTTCCTGCAACGAGCGAACCACTCTTCCGGTACAGTTCACGAGCACATCACTATCCGTCCCCAGTACGACGGCGGGAAGAACGATGCGGAAGTGAATTACAGTGCCAACACCGAGAATGGTTTTGGTGTG
>DATEJX010000392.1:0-3043 GCA_035277785.1 Candidatus Angelobacter sp.
GGCCCACATGATCTGATTTGCTCCGAATAATGCACTGTTCAGCGTGAGACTCAGGATTATATCCATCCCGCAGTTCATCTGAGGACAGACTTTATGCAGGCGCGAGCGGCTGTGTTTCAAAATGGAACTCCGGCCTCAGAATAGAGCCTGGCAAAATTCTGTTGCGGACGCGCTTGCCGCGCGACAGCACCCAATTGCTATAGTGGAAAGGAACTATTCCGAAGAAAGCAAACGGCCCTGCCACCCGCAAATATGGCAGGGCCGTTTTCCGCCTGAGCGGTCAGGCTGCGTGCTTTTCCAGGGCGACGGCGCGAGGGAAAAGGATGTTGTTCTCCAGATGGATGTGCTGATGGAGGTCCATTTCAAACTCCTTCAACGCAGCAAACAGCGTGTTGTAACTGAAGCATGCATCCTGGGGAGGAGTGTAATTGCTGGTAAACGACCGTAGTTTTTTGAGCGCATTACCGGAATCTTCATGCTCCAGTTCCATCATGTGCACAGGATTACCCACAGTTCCAAACGCGGCACGTGGCGCTTGCTTGCCCGATTCCAGCGCCAGTTCCATTTGCGCAATGTAAGGAAACAGGACCATCTCCTCCTTCATCATGTGCGAAATAAGTTCAGCGCCCAGAGCGGAAAACACTTTTTGAATGGCAATCAGTTCAGCATGGTTGCGGCCATGCACGGAAACTACCTTGGAGAGAAGCTTATGTAGGCGTGGAATTTCCTGCTTCACATAACCATGGTGCCTGCTGACAATGTAGGACACCAGCTCCCTCAGCGATACCTGGCTGAAGTCCGGAGTCGCCGCGCCCTCCATCGGAACGGAGGCTTCCTCGAGTGTCCGCAGCACATCGGCGACAGGAATCTTTGCATACGCGCATGCGGCCTCAAGTGATTTGCCGCCGCCACAACAATAGTCAATGCCGAGCCTTTCAAAAACGCGGGGTGCATTGGGAATTTCTGTCGCCAGTTGGCGAACGGTTTGAGTTGGCGAGAGAGCCATGCGGAACAGCCTCCATCAAATTGGGCAGGAGCCTCAAGTTCCCCGCCCTGAGTAAGAGGCTAATCGGGTCAGAAACCGGCGACTATGACTTATGTCACACCAGGTTTTATTCGGCGGAATCCAGTTCGGCCTGAAGTTTCTTGATATCGAGAAGCGTCACGCTCTTACCTTCCATTGTGATCAGCCCTTCAGCCTGCAGGCGGCTCAGATTGCGCGAGACAAGCTCACGCACGGTGCCAATCTGCGAAGCCAGCTCCTGGTTACTGGATGGAAGCTGCACCTCAACGCCCGCTGCAGTCTTCCTGCCTTGTTCAGCCATGCGCAGCAGAGCGGCGATCAGGCGCGACCGGACTGACGTAAATGAAAGCTCTTCAATGATCCCAACCAGCCTTCGCAAACGCCCGCCCACAACTTTAAGCACTTTGAGCGCAACCTTGGGATGCACCAGACAAAGTGAGTAAAAATCCTGCTTGCTGATGAAGTAAACCCGCGCATTGTCGACCGCCGATGTGGAAGCCGGATAATTGCCGCCGTCGAAAACCGGGAGCTCTGCAATCGAGCTGCCCGGGCCATCCACGGCCAACACCTGCTCGCGCCCGCTGGGCGAACTCTTAAAAATGCGTACGTGCCCCGTTTCCACAACAAACAGCCCGATGCACATTTCCCCTTCAGTGAAGATCAGCTCGCCGGGAGAATATTCGCGCGGGATGGCCCGCTCCGCGAGGAACCTGAGTTCAGTTGGAGAGAGATCAGAAAAAATTCCAACCCGGCTCAGCGTTTCCAGCGTTTGTGACTCCGCGTGCTCCCCCATGGGCTCATTGTACCTTCAGAATAAGTGCCTGGCGCTAAGCGTCGGACTCACAGATAAAGGCTGACGTGCACGCATAAGCAACTACAAACACGAAACCCGAAAGCAGAACCTGGGTTCATGTTAAGAGGCTTGTCTGCGAGCACCTCAGCGGTCCTCTCTTTTATAATTTTTAAGAGTTGCTGCCATCCGGCAGCCGGGCCCCTGTCACCGCTCGCACAGAGCATGATTCCGCTAAACGGCATCTAAGGAACTAGTATGAAATTGCGTACTTTCTCTGCGAAGGCCCTGGCCATTGTCCTCACTCTGCTCATGGTGCTGCCACTCGATATGCTGGCAGCCGGCTCAGAACCCGTACTGCCCGATCCCGGCAGTCCCGGCATGAACAAGCAACAGCAGGAGCAGCTTGGGTTGCAGGCCGTTGGTGAAGTTTATAAGCAAATGCCGGTCTTGCCTGACTCCAATCCGGTTACGCAGTACGTGCAGCAACTGGGCAAAAAACTGGAGCGCGTGATCCCGCAAGACAGGTCCTGGCCTTACCAGTTTCACGTGATCCCGGCAGCAGACATCAACGCGTTTGCCCTGCCCGGCGGACCAATTTTCATCAACGTTGCCACCATTCAGGCGGCCGAAAATGAAGGCCAGTTGGCCGGTGTGATGGCGCATGAGATGTCCCACGTCTACATGCAGCACTCTGCCAAACAAGCCCCCAAACAGGCGGCCGCGCAGATCATTGCAGGTCTGGCGGGTGCTGTTCTGGGTGGAAGCGCAGCGGGCAATCTGGCCAAGGTGGGCATTCAATTCGGCGCGGGCAGCATGCTGATGAAGTATTCGCGTAGCGATGAAGCGCAGGCTGACTCCGTGGGCGCCATCATTATGTATAAAGCGGGATATAACCCGAAAAACATGGCGGACTTCTTCACCACACTCGAGAAGAAGTACGGCAACGGCGGGCCGCAGATCCTCAGCGATCACCCGAATCCAGGGAACCGCGAAGTCGCAATACAGAAGGAAATCCAGAACTGGCCTTCCAAGAACTATCTGGGTAGCAGCAATGAATTTGCCAGCGCCAAGAAAGAAGCCACCGGCATGAAAACTTACTCGGCACAGCAGATTGATGCCGGGGCAAAACAGGGTACTTGGGCGCAGCAGAACCAGAAAAACGGCGCGGTGCCCACGAGCGGCGCTTCCGCTCCTTCTGGCTCAGCCGGCAACCAGGGACCGAGCGG